>NZ_FNRT01000002.1:3002585-3303878 GCF_900105585.1 Nocardioides exalbidus | reverse complement strand
AGCGCATGGAGTCGCGCGGCCTCGTCGAGCGACGGCGCAACCACGCCGACGAGCGCGAGGTCGTGGTGTCGCTCGCCCGGAAGGGCGAGGAGCTGCGGCGTCACGCCGACCGCGTCCACTGCGACATGGTGGACCTGCTCGGGCTCGACCCGACCGAGTTCGCCCAGCTCCAGGAGACCCTGCGCGCCCTGACCCGCCGCGCGCACGGCTGACGTCACCGGGTGACGCTCGTCCCTCCGGGTGTGGGCAGCGCCTCCCAGCGTGGCTATACACGGAGACGACGGCGTCGTCCGGCGCCGCCTGACCGGGCCTGATCGGCCCAGACGTGCAAGGGAGGACGGCATGAGCCAGTCCGAGAACGAAGGACCTGCCGACGGCGGAGCCGAGGGCACCCCGGGCGTGCAGGACGGTGGCGCCGACGGTGGCGCCGAGGGTCCCGCCGACGGTGGCGCCGAGGGCACTCCCGGCGTCCAGGACGGTGGCGCCGACGGTGGCGCCGAGGGTCCCGCCGACGGCGGTGCCGAGGGCACTCCCGGCGTCCAGGACGGTGGCGCTGACGGCGGAGCCGACAGCTGACACCGATGCACCACCAGCCCGATGACGGCAGGCCCGGCACCGCCGGGCCTGCCGTCGGCGCGCGTCCCGCCCTGGCCCGCCTCGTCGGCGACGTCGACGACTTCGCCGAGAGCACGTGGGCGCGCGGGCCCCTCCTGCGGCCCTCGGCCGATCCCGCCGGGTTCGACGACCTGCTCACCGCCGGCGCGGTCGACGAGCTGCTGGGCGAGCGCGGCCTGCGCACACCGTTCCTCCGGGTCGCCAAGGCGGGGTCGACGCTCGCGACCGGCTCGTTCACGGCCCCCGGGGGCGTCGGTGCCGGCATCGCCGACCAGGTCAGCGACGACAAGCTCACCGCCCTCTTCGCGGACGGCTCGACGATCGTGCTCCAGGCCCTGCACCGGGTCTGGCCGCCGATCATCGACTTCTGCCAGCAGCTCGCGGCCGACCTCGGCCACCCCGTGCAGGCCAACGCCTACGTCACGCCCCCGCAGAACCACGGCTTCGACGACCACTACGACGTGCACGACGTCTTCGTGCTGCAGGTCGCCGGGCGCAAGAAGTGGTCGATCCACGCGCCCGTGCTGCCGTCGCCGCTGCGCGACCAGCCGTGGACGGACCGACGCGACGACGTCCGCCGTGCGGCCGGCCAGGAGGCGGTCATCGAGACCGTCCTCGAGCCCGGCGACACGCTCTACCTCCCCCGCGGCTACCTCCACTCCGCGACCGCGCTCGGCGGCTACACGATCCACCTCACCCTCGGGGTGCACAGCTGGACGCGCCACGCCGTCGCCGAGGAGCTCACCGCCCTCGCCCTGCGCCGGCTCGCCGAGGACGAGCAGGCCCGCGGGTCGCTCCCCCTGGGCACGGGGCTCGACGCGGACGACATCGACGCCGACCTGGTGGCCAAGCTGCTCCGCGACGCGCTCGACCACCTCGACCCGGCCGACGTCGCCGCGCGGCTGCGCGCCCGCCGGCGCGGGACGCAGCGTGCCGCACCGATCGGTCCCCTGGCCCAGCACGACCTCGCCACGTCCCTGGCCGACGAGACCGTCGTCCGGCTCCGGGCCCACGTCGACGCGACCCTGGCCGGCGCGGCGATCACCTCGCGCGTCGCGGCGGTCGCGGTCGGCGACGCACCCGCGGACGGCGTACGACGACTCCTGGCCGGCGAGCCGGTGGCGGCCTCCGACCTCGGGCTGGAGACCACCCGGCGGATGATCGAGGCGGGACTGGTCGTGCGCGGATGACCTTCCGCTGCTCCGACGACGCGGCGGCGCGGCACGACCCGGCGCTCGGCACCGCTCCCCCGCAGCGCGACTGGCTGCTCGTCGAGCACCCCGGACCGTGGCCCGTCACCGCACCCTTCGGTGCCGACCTGCCCACCCCGCTGCTGCGCGCGCTCGGGCACCCGGGACTCAGGACGCTGTTCGTGCGCCGCCACGGGCGCGAGGGCGCCGCCGCCGCGATGAGCGGACCCCGGCGATGGTTCCGGGCGCACTCCGGCCTGGTGCGGACCGGCGTGTGGGAGCACCCCGACGACCTGCTGGCCAGCCTCGGCGACGGGGTCGAGGCCGGCGGCGAGCCGCACGCCGACCCGCTCCTGCTCGTGTGCACGCACGGCGTGCACGACGCCTGCTGCGCGATCAAGGGCCGCCCGCTCGCGGCGGCGCTCGCGCGTCGCTGGCCCGACGAGACGTGGGAGTGCAGCCACCTCGGCGGCGACCGGTTCGCCCCCACCGTGCTCGTGCTGCCCGACCTCGCCTGCTACGGCGGGATGCCCGCCGAGAGCGCGGTGCCGACCCTCGAGGCACACCTCGCCGGACACGTCCAGACACGCTGGCTGAGGGGCGTCGCCGGGCTGCACCCCGCCGAGCAGGTCGCCCTCGGCGAGGTGCACGAGCGCTGGGGTCCGGCGGCGGCCACCGCCGCCGTGCCGCGCCTCGTCGAGCAGGACGGGACGTTCGACGCCGGGCGCTGGACGGTCGAGGTCCTCGGCGACGACCCGCTGCCACCGGCCGTGCGCGTCGTCATCGCCAGCAGTCGCCGCGACGAGGCCCTGCTCACCTGCCGCACCACCCGTCCGACCCGGGCCGTCCAGTGGGACGTCGTCACCGTGACGACCCACGGCCGCGACGAGATGACCCCTTCGGGTGATCGCTAGCGTCGAACAAGTCCAACGATCAACGATGGAAGGACCACCGTGACCACCACGATCTCCGCCCTCTCCACGCCGAAGGCCTCCGCCGCCTTCGAGGAGACCACGATCGAGCGCCGCGACCTGCGCGACGACGACGTACGCATCGACATCCGCTTCGCCGGCATCTGCCACTCCGACATCCACCAGGCGCGCGACGAGTGGGGACAGGGCGTGTTCCCGATGACGCCCGGCCACGAGATCATCGGCACCGTCTCCGAGGTCGGCTCCGCCGTCACCGACCACCAGGTCGGCGACACCGTCGGCGTCGGCTGCTTCGTCGACTCCTGCCTCGAGTGCGAGGCGTGCCGTGACGGCGAGGAGCAGTTCTGCGAGAAGGGCGTCGTGCAGACCTACAGCAGCACGGGCTACGACGGCGAGACCACCCACGGCGGCTACAGCCGCCAGGTCGTGGTCCGCGACCACTTCGTGCTGAAGATCCCCGACGGCGTCGACCTCGCCGGCACCACGCCGCTGCTGTGCGCCGGCATCACGACGTACGCCCCGCTGAAGCGCCACGACGTGGGTGCCGGCACCCGGGTCGGCGTGATCGGCATGGGCGGGCTCGGCCACGTCGCGGTGAAGATCGCCGCCGCTATGGGTGCCGAGGTCTCGGTGCTGAGCCGCACCGACGCGAAGAAGGACGACGGCCTCGAGTTCGGCGCGACGAGCTACTACGCCACCGAGGACGAGTCGGTCCTCGACGACCTCGCCGGCAGCTTCGACCTGCTCGTCAACACCGTCGGCGCCGCCGTGCCGCTCGACTCCTTCCTCGGCCTGCTCGACCGCGGCGGCCGGATGGTCAACCTCGGCGCTCCGAGCGAGTCGCTGGAGGTCGGCGCCTTCTCGCTGCTCACCATGCGCCGCGGCGTCGAGGGCTCGATGGTCGGCGGCCTCCCGCAGACCCAGGAGATGCTCGACTTCTGCGCCGAGCACGGTATCACCGCCACCGTCGAGGTGATCTCGGCCGACCAGGTCGACGACTACTACGACAAGGTCGTCGACGGCGAGGTCCGCTACCGCGCGGTCATCGACGCGGAGACGCTCGGAGAGGCGCCGACCTCGTGAGCGAGCCGACCGGCGACGAGCTGTCGCCACACGTCCTCATCGTCTTCGGGGCGACGGGCGACCTGGCCGCCCGCAAGCTCTTCCCGGGGCTCTACCGGCTGGCCGCCGCCGGTCGGCTGCCCGGCGACTACGCGGTGATCGGCAGCGGGCGCCACTCCCCCGGCACCGACGAGGAGTTCCGCGAGCAGGTCGCCGAGGGCCTCCGCGACACGGTCGACGACCTCGACGAGGACGTCGCGAGCGACCTGCTCGGCCGGATCTCGTTCCAGACCTCCGACTCCGACGACGGCGCCGACCTGGCCGCGGCGGTGCGTGAGGCGGAGGAGCGCCTGGGCGACCACGGGTCGAGCGACGTACGACGCCTCGTCTACCTGTCGGTGCCACCAACCGCCATGTCCGGGATGGTCGGCATGCTCGACCGCGAGGGGCTGACCGAGCGGGCCCGGCTCGTCATCGAGAAGCCGTTCGGCCTCGACCTCGAGTCGTTCCAGGAGCTCGACGCGGCGATCCACGACGCGGTCGACGAGGACCAGGTCTTCCGGATCGACCACTTCCTCGGCAAGGAGGCGGTGCAGAACATCCTCGCCCTGCGCTTCGCCAACGCGCTCTTCGAGCCCGCGTGGGACCGGCGCAGCGTGGCCCAGGTGCAGATCGACGTGCCGGAGACGCTGCAGATGGAGGGTCGCGGCTCGTTCTACGAGTCCACCGGCTGCCTGCGCGACATGGTCTCCACTCACCTCTTCCAGATCCTCGGCGTCGTCGCGCTCGAGGACCCGGGCGAGTGGACGGCGAGCGCGGTCCGGCAGGCCCGCAAGGACGCCTTCGACGCCCTGCGCCCGCTCGACCCGGCCGACGTCGTGCTCGGGCAGTACGACGGCTATCGCGACGAGGACGACGTCGACGACGACTCCGACGTCGAGACGTTCGTCGCACTGACGGCCTACGTCGACAACGAGCGGTGGCGCGACGTGCCGTTCCTGCTGCGCACCGGCAAGGCCATGGCCGAGACCCGGCGCACCATCACCCTGCGGTTCCGGGCCCCGGAGTCGAGCATCTTCGGCGACCCGGCGGGGGACGAGCTCGTCCTGGAGCTCACCGACGAGGCCGTGGTGTCGCTCGACCTGTTCGGGAAGAAGCCCGGTCCGGACATGGAGCTCGCGAAGGCGACGATGAGGCTCGACTTCGAGGACGAGCTCCCCGACGACGAGCCTCTCGAGGCCTACGAGCGGCTGGTCCTCGACGTGCTCCGCGGCGACCACACGCTGTTCGCCCGCTCCGACGAGACCGAGCGCCTGTGGGAGGTGTGCCAGCCGGTGCTCGACGACCGGCCCGACCCCCAGCCGTACGAGCCCGGCTCCTGGGGCCCGCAGGCCGCGCTCGACCTCGCGCCGGGCGGGTGGCGGCTGGGATGAGCGGTCCCGCTGCCGGCCCGGCGATCCCGATCGCCGACCACGGGTTGATCGGCGACCTGCGCACCGCGGCGCTGGTGGCCATCGACGGCACGATCGACTGGTTCTGCCCCGGTCGCTTCGACAAGCCGAGCGTCTTCGGGTCGCTGCTCGACCCGGACGCCGGCTCGTGGCGGGTCGCACCCGACGATCCGGACGCCCGGAGCCAGCAGTACTACGTGCCCGAGACCAACATCCTGGTCACGCGCTTCATGACCGAGCAGGGTGTCGCCGAGGTGCACGACTTCATGCCGGTGCGGCGCGCGCACGACCCCGACCACCGGCAGCGCCTGGTGCGCCGGGTGGTCACCGTCCGCGGCTCGGTCGCGATGACGATGCGCCTCTCCCCGCGCCCGGACTACGGCTCGCTCACGCCGACGTTGTCGGAGGAGGCCGGAGCCGTGCGGTTCGAGGACGGCGACGTCGCGCTCGCCCTGTCGTCCACGGCCGACCTGACGGTCGAGGACGCCGACGTCGTCGCGAGCATCGACCTCGAGCCGGGCGACGCAGCGCTCTTCGTGCTCGAGGTGCTCGCTCCGGACGAGGAGGCGCAGGGCTCCAGCGAGAGCGACGTCGACGACCTCTTCGAGAGCACTGCGACGTTCTGGCGCCAGTGGCTGTCGACCTGCACCTACACCGGCCGCTGGCGCGAGCGGGTCAACCGTTCCGCGCTCACGCTGAAGCTGCTGTGCCACGAGCCCAGCGGCGGGATCGTGGCCGCGCCGACGACCAGCCTGCCGGAGGAGATCGGCGGCGGCCGCAACTGGGACTACCGCTTCGTGTGGATCCGCGACGCCGCCTTCAGCGTCTACGCCCTGCTGCGGCTGGGCTTCACCGACGAGGCAGCGGCGTTCGTCCGCTGGCTCTCCGAGCGGATGGGCGAGAGCGGCGAGTCGGACCACGACCTCGGCCCGCTCCGGGTGATGTACGACCTCGACGGCGACGTGCCGCACGAGCGCGAGCTCGACCACCTCGCGGGCTACCGCGACTCGAGGCCGGTCCGCGTCGGCAACGCGGCGGTCGACCAGCTCCAGCTCGACGTCTACGGCGAGCTCATCGACTCGGTCTACCTCTACGACAAGTACAGCGCCGGGATCAGCCACGACGCGTGGCAGGACCTGCGCCGCATCGCCGACTGGCTGATTGACAACTGGGACCGCGACGACGCGGGCATGTGGGAGGTCCGCGACGAGCCGCGCGCCCACACCACCTCGCGGCTGATGTCCTGGGTCGCGGTCGAGCGGATGATGCGCGTCGCCCGGCGTCGCGGCCTGCCCGGCGACCTGACCCAGCTCGCCCGCGTGCGCGACGAGATCTACACCCAGGTGATGGAGGAGTGCTGGGACGAGGACCTCGGGGCGTTCGTCAGCCACATCGGCTCCGACACCCTCGACGCCGGTGTGCTGCTGATGCCGATGGTGAAGTTCATCGCGCCCAACGACCCCCGCTTCCTCTCGACCCTCGCCCTGGTCGAGGAGCGGCTCGTCACCGACAGCCTCGTCTTCCGCTACGACGCCGAGCGGTTCTCCGACGGCGTCGAGTCCTCCGGCGGGCAGGGCGAGGGCACCTTCTCGCTGTGCTCGTTCTGGTACGTCGAGGCGCTCACGCGGGTCGGCCGGGTCGAGGACGCTCGGCTGGCGATGGAGAAGATGTTCACCTACGCCAACCACCTCGGGCAGTACGCCGAGCAGGTCGGGCTCAACGGCGAGCAGCTCGGCAACTTCCCGCAGGCGTTCACCCACCTCAGCATGATCAGCGCGGTCCTCAACCTGGACCGCGAGCTCGGCTGACGCCTACTCCAGCCGGAGGCTCGTCACGTCCTCGAGGTGGGCGAGCACCTGGTCCTGGAAGCCCGGGTCGACCGCGCTGCGGTGCGGGTCGCGCGGTCTGTGGTGGTGCCAGTAGCCGCCCGTGCGCGGGTCGATCCCGGCCTCGTCCGCGATGGCGAGCCAGACCTGGGTGCGGTGGCCCTCGACGAGGTCGTCGGGCGCGCCGCGCCCGCCCATCCGGGTCGGCACCCAGCCGGGGTCGACCGCGTGCGACAGCGTCCCGGGCCGCCGGTCGGCGAGCGCCATGAAGAGCGCCGTCACCCAGAGCTTGCTGTCGGAGTAGCCACCGCCACGGGCCAGGTCGGTGCCGCCACCGAGGTGCATCCCGCTGCTCAGCACGATCGACCGGCCAGGAGGCTGCATCACGGCAGTGAGGACGTAGGGCGCGACGACGTTGACCGGCACGGCCAGCGCGCGGTCCATCGTCCCGGCGTTGTGGATCACCGCGTCGAACGGGCCGTGCGCGTCGAGGCGGTGGGCGAGGTCGACGGTCGCCATGACGTCCGCGAGGTCGGCGTACGCCGTCGCGGCGACGCGGTCGAGGACCGAGGCGTCCTCGAGGCGGTCCTCGCTGCGGGCGTGGAGGACGACGTCGTGGCCGGCGGTGACCAGCGCGTCGACGGTGGCGAGGCCGAGGCCGGTGGAGGCGCCGGTGACGAGGACGAGGCTCATGCGAACCAGTCTGGCGCAGCCACCTGAGCGGACGTGGGCCAGGTCACACGCGACCGGGAATGAACTCCGGGTGCCCGCCGTTCAGTTGTTTAATCGTCAACCACTTCAGGAGCACCCGCCATGTCGTTCTTCCGCCGCAAGCCCAAGCACGTTGCCACCGCCGCGCCCGTCGAGACCGCCGCGCCCGTCGCCGTCCTCGACCGTGGCTCGATCACCGGGGACTACACCGTCGACGCGAGCCACAGCCGCCTCGGCTTCTCGGCGCGCCACGCGATGGTCACCACCGTCCGCGGCCAGTTCGCCGACTTCGAGGGCACCGCGCACGTCGACGCCGAGAACCCGGCCGCCTCGACCGTCACCCTCGACATCCGCCCGGCCAGCGTCTCCACCGGCACCGCCGACCGCGACGGCCACCTCGTCTCGGGCGACTTCTTCGACGTCGAGAACCACCCGGCCATCACCTTCGTCTCGACCTCCGTCGAGCGCGACGGCGCCGAGTGGAGCATCACCGGCGACCTCACGATCAAGGGCGTGTCCCACTCGGTCACCATCCCCTTCGAGGAGACCGGCACCGCCGTCGACCCGTTCGGCAACACCCGCGTCGGCTTCGAGGGCGAGACCACCATCAACCGCAAGGACTGGGACCTCTCCTGGAACGCCGCGCTCGAGACCGGCGGCGTCCTCGTCTCCGAGAAGATCAAGCTCCAGTTCGACATCTCGGCGATCAAGAACGCCTGAGCTGGCTGACCCCGTCGGCGGGGCGCGGATCCGTGTGATCCGCGTCCCGCCGTCGTCGTTCGCGGAATCGACGCGGGAGGTGGCCCGTTGACGCCAGCATGACGACGTCCCTCCTCGACCCGATCACCCTGCGCGGCCGCACCGCGCGCAACCGGATCTGGTTGTCGCCGATGTGCCAGTACTCCGCGTTCGACGGCGACGGCGTCCCCACCGACTGGCACCTGGTCAACCTCGGTCGCCACGCCACCGGCGGATTCGGCCTCGTCACCACCGAGGCGGCGGCAGTCGTCCCCGAAGGTCGCATCAGCCCGCAGGACGTCGGCATCTGGAACGACCGGCAGGCCGATGCGTGGACGCGCATCGTCGACTTCGTCCACGGCCAGGGCGCACTCGCCGCCGTCCAGCTCGCGCACGCCGGGCGCAAGGCGAGCACGTACGGCCTGGGCCGGTCCCGCGGGTCCGTGCCCCTCGACGACGGCGGCTGGGAGTCGGTCGGCCCGTCGACCTCGGCCTTCGACGGCCTCGCCGCGCCCCGCGCGCTCACCACCGACGAGGTCGCCGGGCTCCCCGCGGCCTTCGCCGAGGCCGCTCGCCGCGCCGACCGCGCCGGCTTCGACGCGATCGACCTGCACGGCGCGCACGGCTACCTCCTGCACCAGTTCCTCTCACCCCTCGTCAACGACCGCGCCGACGTCTACGGCGGGTCGTTCGAGAACCGCGCCCGCCTCGTGGTCGACACGGTCCGCGCCATCCGCGAGGTCTGGCCCGCCGACAAGGTGCTGCTCGTCCGCCTCTCCGCGACCGACTGGGCCGAGGGCGGCTGGGACCTCGAGCAGACCGTCCTCCTCTCCGCCGTCCTGCGCGACCTCGGCGTCGACCTGGTCGACGTCTCGTCCGGCGGCGCGGTGGCCCACCAGGACATCGCGGTGCACCCCGGCTACCAGGTGCCCTTCGCCGCAGCCGTACGCCGTCATGCCGGCATCGCGACCTCCGCGGTCGGCCTGATCGACGACCCGCGCCAGGCGCAGGCCGTCCTCGACGGGGGCGAGGCCGACGTGATCATGCTCGGCCGCGCTGCGATCCGGGAGCCCTCCTGGCCGCTGCGCGCCGCCCACGAGCTCGGGGTCGATCCGGACGACGCGCCCTACGCCCCGCAGTACGAGCGGGGCGCCTGGCGCGCCTGAGGCGGGCGGGTCGGCGGATACTGGGAAGCGTGGACGTTCGGGCTGCGATGGTGGCCGACCCCAAGACGTTGCCGAGCCACGCCTCGGTGACGGCCGCACGCGACGCGTTCGCCGACGAGCACGTCCACCTGCTGCTCCTGGTGGAGGGCCGGGAGCTGGTCGGCACCCTCACCCGCGACGACCTGGCCGGCGAGCACCCGCCGCAGATGTCGGCACTCGACCTCGCCACCCTGGAGGGTCGGGTGATCGCTCCGGACGTCCCGCTCGACGAGGCCGGTGCTCGCATGAGGGACACCGGGAGACGCCGCCTGGCGGTGGTCGACGGCGAGGGACGACTCCTCGGGCTGCTCTGCCTCAAGCGTCACGGACGGGGGTTCTGCACCGCCGAGGACCTCGCGTCCCGGAGGTCGTCGCAGGCGTGACACCGGGCGTCAGGCCCTCGTGCCGTCCTCGACGACCCACGTGAGGAGGTCGTGGGTGTCCTGGCCGCGCCGCACCGGGTCGTCGTACAGGCTCGGGGTGTCCGGGCGCTCGCGGATCCGCAGGGCCTCCTCCGCGATGGGCGTCCATCTCTCGTCGAGGCGGTCGATGACGTAGCGGCCGGCGCCGCTCTTGGACGTGAGGGAGTGCTCGGCGAGGAGGTGGTGCAGGCGCGGCGCGCCGAGTGCGATCCAGGCGACGGCCTCGTCGCTCCCACCGATCTCCCTCACCCCCTCGCCCGCGGTCTGCTCCGCGATGCCACGCCAATAGGTGTCGAGGTTGCGCCTGGTGAAGTCGCGGAGCTCGGCGTCGTCCGTGTGCACCGGCGGCACCTCGCCGCGCAGCACGACCGGGCCGAGGGCCAGCTCGTGCCAGGTGACGGGGTTGATGTCGAGCGTGCCGTGCTCGTCGAACCGGCCCTCGTAGAACACCGGCCTGGTGCCGACCCCGGACGGGCTCGCGGCGAGGTCGGCCGCGGTGCAGTGGAAGCCGTCGAAGGTCGGCGTCGCGAACCGCTCCCTCACCGCCGCATGGGCCTCGGCCAGGTCGGCGAGGCGATCAGCCGCGGGCAGCCGCTGCCACACGGCGACGAAGTCGGCGTCGCTCCCGGGGAAGAACTCGCCCCACACGATCGACCCGTGCAGGAACAGCCCACTCAGCTGTCCCGGGAAACGCCGGTCGACCTCCTCGAGGAAGCAGTCGACCAGGTCCTGCACCGCCTGCGGAGTCACAGCAGGTCAGCAGTCCCCGCCGCCGCCTCCGGAGTCGGTCCCACCGTGGCCGGTGGCCGCGGCGCCGAACATGGCGGTGGCCGAGCCGCCGCGTCCCCCCAGGCCCAGGTCGCGGTCGAAGGGTGCCCTGATCGCGTCCAGCGTCAGGCCCGCGAGGAACACCACGGTCAGCCCGCTGAGCAGGACCACCAGCGCGGTCGGGACGCTGTGGGTCGCCAGGCCGGCAACGGCGCAGGAGACGACGACGAGAGCGGCAGCAGAGGCAGCGAACGCCTTCCACGTCACGCGGCGAGCGGCCCTGCGGATGTCACCACCGATGCTCATGGTCCGAGTGTGACGCACGACTCCCGGAAATGCACGGGTCCGGCGGCAGGTACTAGCACCATCAGACAGATGGTGCGGGCCGCGCGGCTGGCTGAGGCTTGGTCCCATGAAGACCTCCACGAGCACTTCCCGCACGCTGGCCGTCACCGCGGCCACCGCCACTCTCGCACTGGCCGGCCTCGCCGCCGCCTCGGCTCCCGCCCTCGCCCACTCCGACAGCCACACCTCGGTCCGGCTCAGCGGTCACGGCGACGACGACCCGGCCGGTGACGACCACGGCGGCCACGGCGACGACGACCACGACGGCGGTGACGACCACGGCGGTCGCGGCCACGGTGGCGACGACAACGGCGGAACCGACGACAACAGCAGCGGCGGCGGCGGCGGCGGCACCGACGACAACAGCAGCAGCACCGGCTCCCGCGGCGGCGACGACAACGGTGGGACCCGCGGTGGCCGTGGCGGGCGTGGCGACGACCGCGTCATCCGCACCGGCGCCTGCTCCTCGACCGGCACCTGGAAGCTCAAGGTGAAGACCGACGACGGCCGTCTCGAGGTCGAGGGCGAGGTCGACACCAACCGCGCCGGCCAGACCTGGGCCTGGACGATCACCGACAACGACGCGGTGGCCGGCCGCGGCTCGGCCACGACCGGCGGTCGCAGCGGCTCCTTCAGCGTGGAGCGCAAGATCCCCAACCGCGCGGGCGCCGACCGGATCGTGTTCCGCGCGACCCGCGACGGCAACGTGTGCCAGGGCGCCATCACCTTCTGAGTCCCGACCCCACCGGAACACCCCACGGTTCCCCCGCGTCGACCGGACCTCGCTCCCCCACCCCCTGTGGGCGAGGCACCTCGACGCACGTCGCCTCCCCAGCGACGCCACAGCCCCCGGCCAGCACGCTGGCCGGGGGCTGTCGTGCTGCTGCGGAGGATCACCCGGAACGCGGCTGCTCCTTCGTCAGGTGGAGCAGCCACTGGTTCCCGCCGGTGTGGATGAGCGCATAGCGACGTACGCCGTCGCGCCCGTGCAGCGAGAACACGAACCGTCGCTCGTCGCGGTCGTGCTCCTCCCAGGTCCCCTCGTCGGCGATGGTCTTGTGCTCGTCCTCGTAGGCCACGTGGTCGAGGTCGTGGTCCCCGACGATCACCGCGAGCCGGTCGTGCGCGCTGTCGTCGGGCAGGCCCTTCGGCACCGCCCAGCTGCGCAGCACGCCGTCCTCCTCGAGCCGCAGGTCGAAGTGCGGGCTGGGCTTGCGGTGGTCGTGCAGCACGAAGCGCGACGTCATGGCGACCATGCTCCCGCAACCGGGCCGGAGTGAGGTTCCTCACTGCTACGATCTGCCGGCTCGCGAGACCGCGGCGAACGGGAGGTTGATCGGTGCTGACCCTTCCCGATGCACCGCGGCGCGAGCCCGAGTTCGGCCACGACGCCCTGGTGGTGTGCGACAACCTGGTCCGCATCTACCAGTCCGAGACCGTCGAGGTGCAGGCGCTCCAGGGACTCGACCTGCTCGTGCACGAGGGCGAGATGATCGCCCTCGTCGGCGCCTCGGGGTCGGGCAAGTCCACGCTGCTCAACGTGCTGGCCGGAGTCGACTCGCCCACGGCCGGTCGGACCCGCGTGGCCGGGCACGACCTCATCGACATGACGCGCAGCGAGCAGGTGCACTACCGGCGCCACGTCGTGGGTTTCGTCCGGCAGCAGGCCGCGCGCAACCTGGTGCCGTACCTCACGGCCGCCCAGGTCGTCGACCTGCCCATGACCATCGCCGGGACGCCCCGAGCACGACGACACGAGCGCACGACCGAGCTGCTGGAGCTCCTCGGCGTCTCGCACTGCGCCGACCGGCGCCCGCTGGAGATGTCCGGTGGCGAGCAGCAACGGGTCTCGATCGCCGTGGCCCTCGCCAACGAGCCGCGTCTCCTGCTGGCCGACGAGCCCACGGGCGAGCTCGACAGCGAGACCGGGGCCGAGGTGTTCGCGGCGCTGAGGACGGCCAACCGCGAGCTGGGCGCCACGGTGGTCGTCGTCACCCACGACGCGGGTGTGAGCGAGCAGGTGGCGCGCACGGTGGCGATCCGGGACGGGCGCACCAGCAGCGAGGTCCTCCGCAGCCACGAGACGGCAGGCACGCCCGGCACGGCGGAGGAGTTCGCCGTGATGGATCGGTCCGGTCGGGTGCAGCTGCCCCGTGAGTACCGCGAGGCGCTCAACCTGACCCGCCGCGTCCGGCTGGCGCTCGCCGACGACCACGTGCAGATCCGCTCGGACCGCGACGAGGGTGCATGAGCATCCCCGGCGAGCACGTGGGCAGGCACCGGAGCGAGCAGACCGCGGAGCAGATGGTCGTCGTGCGGGACCTCGCCCGCACCTACGGCAGCGCCGCCGCGCCGGTGCACGCGCTGCGTGGTGTCTCGTTCGACGTCGCCCCCGGCGAGATGGTCGCGGTCGTCGGTCGGTCGGGGTCGGGCAAGACGACCCTCCTGAACATGCTCGGCGGGCTCGACCGGCCCGACGAGGGGACCGTCCGGGTCGACGGCACCGATGTCACGACCCTCGACGAGCAGGGACTGAGCACGCTGCGCCGCGACTCGGTCTCCTACGTCTTCCAGACCTTCGGCCTCATCCCTGCCCTCACCGCCGCCGAGAACGTCGGCGTGCCCCTGCGGCTGCGTCGTACGCCCACCGCCGAGCGGGAGGAGCGGGTCTCGCTCCTGCTCGAGCTGGTCGGGCTGCGCGACCACGCGCTGCAGCGCCCGGCGGAGCTCTCCGGCGGTCAGCAGCAACGAGTCGCCATCGCCCGCGCCCTGGCCGGGTCGCCGCGCCTGCTCCTGGCCGACGAACCGACCGGCCAGCTCGACACGGAGACGGGCCTCTCCGTCATGGCGCTGCTCCGCGCCGTCGTCGAGTCCGAGGGAGTCACCGCGGTGGTCGCCACCCACGACGCGGTCCTGATGTCGCTCGCCGACCGAGTCCTCGTGATCTCGGACGGACGGGTCGACGGCTGAGGACGCTCCCGTGCTGACCCTGGTCCTCCGTCGTGCTCGGGTGCAGCGACGGCTGCTGGCCTGGGTCGTCGTCCTGGTCGCCACCGCATGCACGCTCGTCGGCACCTGCGTGCTCGTGCTGGGAGCCACGCAGGAGCGGGCGTTCCACGTCGCCGTCGAGCAGTCCGAGCCCGAGGACGTGAGCGTGACGGCGTTCCTCGTCGACCTCGCGGGCGACGACGTCACGGCGGCGGCGCAGGAGGCCGGGGACGTGGTCGAGAGCGTCCTGGCGCCGATGCGACCCACGCTCGAGACCACCCTCACGTCCCGGCTCAGGCGGCTGGAGGGCGCGGACCAGGCCTACCTGTCGGCGACCGACGACCTCTCCTCGCGCGCCGACCTCGTCTCCGGCAGGTGGCCGGAGGAGGCAGCCTCTGGCCCGGCCGAGGCGGTGGTCCCCGCGACCACCGCGCGGCTGCTCGACCTCGACCTGGGCGAGGAGGTGCAGCTCGGCCGGGAGACCGGCCTCGGGGGCGTCGACGCACCCGTGACGGTCACGGTCGTCGGCACCTTCCAGCCCCGCGCGGGCGTCGAGTGGGAGCGCGATCCCCTGGGAGGTGCGGGCTTCTCCCCCAACTACAGCGACGGGCTGGAGGCCGCACCGACCTACGGACCCTTCGTGGTCACCCAGCAGTCCTTCCTGGCCTCGGGCTCGTCGGTCAACGGACTGCGCGTGACGGCGCATCCCGTCCTCCGGCTGGCCGACGACTCCTCGCTGACTGCCGCCGTGGAGTCGCTCGGCGAGGCCTCGGGTGCCCTGTCGTCACGGGTCGGTGACCGGGCGCGGATCACCCGGGTGGCGTCCGAGCTCCCCCGCACGCTGGCGCGGATCCACTCGCAGCAGGACAGCACCCGCTCCACCGTGCTGGTGGTCCTGCTCCTGGGCATGGCCCTCTCCCTCGCCGCGGCCCTGCTCGCGGGGCGCCTCGTCGCCTCGGTCCGTGCGGACGAGCGCGCACTCCTGGTGGCGGTGGGACTCAGCCGCCGCCAGCAGCTGGGCGCTGCGGGCGTGGAGGCAGTCCTGCTGTCGCTGGCGGCCGCCGCCATCGCCGTCCCGGCGGCGGTGCTCGTGCACTGGCGCCTCACCCACCTGGCGGACCTCGCGGCAGCCGGGTTGGGCCAGGGCCCCACCGTGACACCCGCGACGGTTCTCGCGGTGCTGGGTGCCGGCGTCCTGCTCACCGGCGCCCTCCTCTCCGCCACGGTGGCACCCGACCGCGCGCCGGACCCCTCGCCGCGACGGGCCGCACTGGCCCGGCTCGGCGTGGACGGCGTCCTGCTGGTGGCCGCGGTGGCGGCCTGGTGGCAGCTGCGGTCGCGACCCTCGTCGGTGGCGGACGGTCCCGGTGACGTCACCCTCACCTTCGCCCCGGTCCTGTGCCTCGCGGTGCTGGTCGTGCTGGGCGTCCGCGTCGTGCCGTTCCTGCTCACCGCAGCGGCGCGCGCGGCGGGCCGCACCCGGGGACTCATCGGGCCGTTGGCCGCCCAGCAGGCTGCCCGCCGTCCCCGCACCGGTACGGCGATGGTGCTGGTCGCGGCGGCCGTCGCCGCGGCGGTCTTCGGCCTCGCGCTGCGCACGACGTGGGACCGGTCGCAGGCCGACCAGGCGGCGCTCCGGGTCGGCACCGACCTCGCCCTGACCCTGCCCGCACCGGCCGGGCTCGAGGACGCCACGGCTGTCGCCGCCGCCGTCCGCGGCCAGACCCCCGCACCGGTCGTCTCCCCGGTCATCCACCGCCCCCTCGCCCTCGGGCGCTACATCGGCGAGGAGGGCTCCCGGCCCGCGCTGGTCGCGATCGACGCCACGCAGGCGGGTGCGCTGCTCCGCGGCCGTGCCCAGCCGGGCACGACCTGGGCCGACGTCGGCGCAGGACTGATGCCCGCCGAGCCCGCGGCGAGCATCGCCGTGCCGGACGAGGGCTCCGGGATCCGCCTGCGTGGCCGTGGTCCGGCGGGAGCCGGGCTGACGGTGTCCCCGACCGCTGTGCTGGAGGACCCGACCGGGTTCCGCACGGCGATCTCGGCGGAGCCCGTGGCGCTCGACGGGGCCTCGCACCCGGTCGACTGGATCGGCACCCTGGGACCCGGGCTGAGGCTGGTGGCGCTCCGGCTCGACCTCGGCGGGACGGAAGGCGCCTCGCCGGACGCTGCCGCCCAGGTCCGCGTGTCGGTCCGCGTGCCCCCCACCGGGGAGGAGGTCGCGGACGGACCGCCCTGGCAGGTGCTCGCGCTGCAGGAGTCGTCCCCGGTGAGCGCCAAGGAGGTGACGGTGCGGACCAGCGGGAGCGGCACCGTGCTGCGGGCCGACCTCACGGTCAACCTCGTCTACTTCCAGTACACCGGGGCCGACGTGCTGGCGACCGCGTTCCCGGTCCCGGGACCGGTCCCGGTCGCCGTGTCGCAGGACCTCGTGGACGCCGTCGGCGCCCACACGGGTGACGAGCTGTCCGCCATCGTCGGCGACACCGTGCTCGCCCTGCGGGTGGTCTCCCTGGTGCCGAGCGTCCCGTCGGCACCGGGACAGGTGGCCGTGCTGGCCGACGCCGACACGCTGTCGCGGGCGCTGGTGGACGACGGACGCCTCGAGCCGGTCGTCGATGCCTGGTGGGTGTCCCGGCCGACAGCCGCGACGACGGCGGCGCTGAGAAGTCTCGAGCTGGGCGACGTCACGACCCGTGCGGGGGTCGCCACGCAGCTGTCGCAGGGTCCCCTGCGGGTGTCCGTGCCGGCGACCCTGCTGGCGCTGGTGGCCCTCGCGGTGGCGATGCTCCTGGCGGCCGTCGGGCTGGTGCTCGGCGCCGATCGCCAGCGCCAGGTGGCGGGGGTCGTGAGGTTGCGCGCGATCGGTCTGACCCGCCGCGAGGTGCGGCGCCTCCTCCTCGTCGAGCACCTGGTCTTCTTCGCGCCGCTGGTCGTGGTGAGCACCGTCGTCGGCGTGGCGGCGACACTGCTCCTCGCACCGCACCTGGTCCGGTCGGACCTGGGGGCCGAGCCGGTCCCCCGCGCGCTCGTCGCGTGGCCGTGGACCGCCGAGACGCTCCTGGTCGCAGGCGTGCTGCTCGGCACCGCGGTGATGACCACGATCCACGCCGGGCTCCTGGTGCGGCAGTCCGACCCGGCGCGGCTGCGAGCGGGTGACCGGTGAGGCGCCTGCCTGCCGTGCACGCGGCGACGGTCACCGGGCGGCTGCGCGCCGACCGCGGGCTCCTCGCCCTGGTCGGCCTGGTCGTCGCCCTGACGTCAGCGCTGGCGGGCGCCGTGGCCCCGGTCACCGAGACGACCGCGGACCGTGCGATCGCCGCCACCGTGCAGGGCGTCGGGTCGCGCGGCGACGTGGTCGCGACGGTGCCGCAGTGGTACGACCCCCCGCAGGACAAGGTGAGGGACCCCGACACCGCCGCGCAGGTGCGACAAGCGGCGGCCCTGGCTCGCGGAGCCCTTCCCGGTGGGCTCGCCGACGTCCTGCGCCCGGGGATCACCACCATCACGACGGCCTCCCTGCAGCTGCTCGACGCCGGACCCGGGCGCTACCTGCAGCTGACGTACCTCGACACGGAGGCCGGTGGCCCGGCAGTGAGCTACGCGACGGGGCGCCCCCGCGGGGCAGCCGTGCCGCGGCGCCGGAGGACTCCGGCGCCCCGCCCGAGAGCAGCGGGTGGCCGGTCGGGGTCGCGGTGTCGGAGGAGGCCGCGGGCGCGCTCGGACTGCGCGCCGGCGACCGCGTGCTCGCCAAGGACCAGCAGGGGCGACAGGTCCTCGTCCGGATCACCGGGACGTTCGCCGCCGCGGACCCCGACGACGAGATCTGGCAGGTCGCGCCGCGCGTGCTGCACCCCGTCTCCGGGACGGCCGAGGGCGTCCCGTACACGTCCGCCGCCGCACTCGTCTCGACAGCGTCCCTGCCCGACCTCAGGTACGCCCTCCCGGGCGATGCGGTGACGCATCGCGTGGTCTTCTCGCCCGACGCCTCCCGGGTGAGGTGGCGCCGGGCCGCCTCGCTCGAGCAGTCGGTCGTGTCGCTCCAGTCCTCAGCAGCGCTGGCGCAGGGTGAGATCACCTGGGACAGCCTCCTGCCCTCCGTCCTGCAGGACGCACGCGCCCAGATCGCGTCCGCGCAGGGTCAGGCGCGGGTGCTCCTCCTGGGGCTCCTGTCGGCGGCCCTGCTGGTGCTCGTGCTCGCTGCACAGCTGCTCGTGCGTCGACGCTCCGACGCGCTGTCGACGGCACGCCAGCGGGGGGCCACCCTCGCCGGCGTCGCCGCCGAGCTCGCCGTCGAGTCCATCCTCGTGGCGGCGCTGGGCGGTCTGGTCGGGCTCGGCCTCACCCGGCTGCTCGCCGGGACAGTGGGCTGGGGCTGGTCGGTGCCCGTGCTGGTCGTGGCTGCCGTCGCGGCGCCCGTGCTCGGCGCCCGCGCCGCCAGCCGCGGGACCCGCCGGGTGGCCGCCAACCGGTCGGCACGCCGTACGGCGGAGCGGGCGCTGCGCGTGCGCCGGCTCGCCCTGGAGGTCGCCGTCCTGGCCGCGGCGGCGCTGTCGTTCGTCGCCCTGCGCCAGCGTGGGGTCGTCGGTGGCGACGCGGCGACGGGCGACCTGACGGCGACCAGCGCCACCACGTGGGGTGCGGTCGCGGGCTCACTGGTGCTGCTCCGCGTCCTCCCCCTGCTGCTGCGAGGAGCACTGCGGGTCACGCGTCGCTCCTCCGGCGGCGTCGCCTTCTTCGTCGCCGCACGACTCACGGTCACCGGCACGCGCGTCGTGCCCGTGATGCTCACGGTGGTCGCCGTCGCCCAGCTCACCTTCGCCGTCGCCCTGGCCGCGACCGAGCGGGAGGGCCAGGCGACCGGGTCCCTCTCGGCGGTGGGCGGTGACGCCCGGCTCGACGGCCCGCCCGACCCCGTCCTCGACGAGGTCGCTCGCGAGGTCGGTGGCAGCGCGGGTGTCCGGGCGACCGCCGTCGGCCGGGTCGCGGACGACGTCCGCGTGTCGGCCCGCGGCGGCGCCGACGTGGTGCGGCTCGTGGTCGTCAACGCGACCGACTACGAGCGGCTGCTCACCAGCAGCGAGCTCGCCGACGCGCCGCAGCTCGCACGGTTGCGGTCCGACGACACCGACCGGGTGCCGGCCCTGCTGCTCGGGGGCGGGGACGGCCTGCGCGACGAGCCGAACCTGCGCTGGGAGGACGCCACCGTCCCGCTCGAGGTGGTCGGCACGGCACCTGACGTGGACGGGTCGCTCGATCCCGTGCTGGTCGTCGACTCCGGGGCCCTCGCCGCCGCCGGCGTGGTGGCGCCACCCACCACGGTGTGGGCCGTCGGGCCCGGAGCGACCGACGCGCTCGAGGGTGCCGGCCGACGCGTGGGAGAGGCGTACTCCCTCACGACCTACCGCGACGAGCTGGCCGAGCGCCGTGACGCCGCCCTCCCGTCCGCCATGCTCGACCTGTCCACGGCGACGAGCCTGCTCCTCCTGGCGCTCGCGGGCCTGGGCACGGTGCTGGCGGCAGCCACCGACGCACCGTCCCGCGCGGAGTCGGTCGCGCGGCTGCGCGCACTCGGCCTTCCCGGTGACGCCCTGCGGCGGGTCCTGGTGGGTGAGGTCGTCCTCCCGGTCGTCGTCGCCGGGGTCACCGGACTCGCCCTGGGCGTGGGTGGTGCGTACGCCGCGCTCGGGTCGCTGTCACTGGAGCGCCTGACGGGTTCGCCTGGCCCGCCCGCGCCCACCGTCCCCTGGTGGGCCGCGCTCGCCGTGCTGGTGCTCGCTGTCTGCTCCCTCGTCGTGGCCGGCGTCGAGTGGCGACGTGCACGGCGTACGGCCCTCGCCCGGCTGCTGCGCACCTGACGCAGCGCCCGCGCGCCCGTCCGCCCGCGCCCGCCGATGAGACCGTGGTGCTGCCGGGCGGGTAAATTCGCGCGGTGCCCGACACCCGCCCCCGCCGTACCTTCGCCGTCATCAGCCACCCGGACGCGGGCAAGTCGACGCTGACCGAGGCGCTCGCGCTGCACGCGCGGGTGATCACCGAGGCCGGCGCCGTCCACGGCAAGGGCGACCGCCGCGCCACCGTGTCGGACTGGATGGCGATGGAGAAGGCCCGCGGCATCTCGATCACCTCGGCGGCGCTGCAGTTCGTCTACCGCGACCACGTGATCAACCTCGTCGACACCCCCGGCCACAGCGACTTCTCCGAGGACACCTACCGCGTGCTGTCGGCGGTCGACTCCGCGGTGATGCTGGTCGACGCCGGAAAGGGCCTCGAGCCGCAGACGCTCAAGCTCTTCAAGGTCTGCGCGCTCCGGGGCATCCCGGTCCTGACGGTCATCAACAAGTGGGACCGGCCGGGCCTGTCGGCGCTCGAGCTGATGGACCTGATCCAGGAGAAGATCAAGCTCCGCCCCACCCCCCTGACCTGGCCGGTCGGCGAGGCCGGCGACTTCCGCGGCGTGCTGGACCGGCGGACGGGAGAGTTCGTCAAGTACACCCGCACCGCCGGCGGCGCGACCCGCGCGCCCGAGCGACGGATGGCGCCCGACGAGGTCGAGGACACCGACTCCCACCAGTGGCAGGCCGCGGCCGAGGAGCACGAGCTGCTCACCCTCGACGAGGCCGACCACGACCAGGAGCGCTTCCTCGCCGGCGAGACGACGCCGGTCATGTTCGCCTCGGCGCTGCAGAACTTCGGTGTCGCGCAGCTGCTCGACCTGCTGCTCGACATCGCTCCCGACCCCAGCGCGACCGAGGGCGTCGACGGCTCCGTGCGCGACACCGGCGACGACTTCAGCGCCTTCGTCTTCAAGGTGCAGTCGGGCATGAACAACGCCCACCGCGACCGCCTGGCCTACGCCCGCGTCGTCTCCGGCCACTTCGAGCGCGGCATGGTCGTCACCCACGCGGGCAGCGGCCGTCCGTTCGCCACGAAGTTCGCGCAGTCGGTCTTCGGCCGCGACACCGCCGCCGTCGAGACCGCCGAGCCCGGCGACATCATCGGGTTCGTCAACGCCCAGTCGCTCCGCGTCGGCGACACGGTCTACGTCGGCGACGCGATCGAGTACCCGCCGGTCCCGAGCTTCGCGCCCGAGCACTTCGTGACCGCCAGCGCCGGCGACATCAGCCGCTACAAGCAGTTCCGCCGCGGCATCGAGCAGCTCGACCAGGAGGGCGTCGTCCAGGTCCTCCGCTCCGACCTCCGCGGCGACCAGAACCCCGTGCTCGCCGCCGTCGGACCGATGCAGTTCGAGGTCGTCGAGGACCGGATGACCAACGAGTTCAACTCCCCCATCCGGCTGTCCCGGCTCGACTACCAGGTCGCCCGCCGCACGAACGCCGAGGGCGCCGCCGCCCTGGCCGGCATGCGCGGCATCGAGGTGCTCGAGCGCAGCGACGGCACGCACATGGCGCTCTTCGTCGACCAGTGGCGCGCCATGGTGACCGCCCGCGACAACCCGGAGATCATGCTCGAGGCACTGCCCGCCGGCGGCGCCTGAGGATGACGACCGCCCGCGTATCGTCGACGGGGTGAGCACCCCCGTCGTCCCGCTCGCGCTGGGGCACCACTTCGCCGACGCCCTGCCCGAGCTCGCGCTCCCGTGGCAGGCCGCCGACGTCCCCGACCCGCAGCTCCTCGCCCTCAACGAGCCACTCGCCGGCGAGCTCGGCCTGGACCCCGACTGGCTGCGCACGCCCGAGGGCCTCGGCCTGCTCACCGGCACCGTGGTGCCCGAGGGCGCGACGCCGGTCGCCCAGGCCTATGCCGGCCACCAGTTCGGTGGCTACTCGCCCCGGCTCGGCGACGGCCGCGCGCTCCTGCTCGGCGAGCTCACCGACCGCGACGGGCAGGTCCGCGACCTCCACCTCAAGGGCTCGGGACGCACGCCGTTCTCGCGCGGCGGCGACGGCTACGCGGCCGTCGGGCCGATGCTGCGCGAGCACGTGATCAGCGAGGCGATGCACGCGCTGGGCATCCCGACCACCCGCTCGCTCGGCGTGGTCGCGAGCGGCCGGGCGGTGCACCGCGAGACCGTGCTCCCCGGCGCCGTCCTCGCCCGCGTCGCGAGCAGCCACCTGCGTGTCGGCTCCTTCCAGTACGCCCGCGCCACCGACGACCTCGACCTGCTGCGCCGGCTCGCCGACCACGCGATCGCGCGGCACCACCCCGGTGCCGCCCACGCCGAGCAGCCCCACCTCGCGCTCTTCGAAGCCGTGATGGCCGCGCAGGCCGAGCTGGTCGCCCGGTGGATGCTCGTGGGCTTCGTCCACGGCGTGATGAACACCGACAACGTGACGATCTCCGGCGAGACCATCGACTACGGCCCGTGCGCCTTCGTCGACGCCTTCGACCCGGCCACGGTCTTCAGCTCGATCGACACCGGCGGTCGCTACGCCTTCGGCAACCAGCCGGTCGTCGCCGAGTGGAACCTCGCCCGCTTCGCCGAGGCGCTGCTCCCGCTCCTCGCCGAGGAGCAGGACGACGCCGTCGCGATCGCCACCGCCTCCCTCGGCCGGTTCCGCACGCTCTACTCCGCCGCGTGGTCGCGCGGCATGCGCGAGAAGCTCGGCCTGCCGGACGGCCTCGCGGACGACGTCGTCGCCGGCCTGGCCGGCGACCTCGTCGAGC
This sequence comes from Nocardioides exalbidus, assembly GCF_900105585.1. Taxonomy (NCBI): domain Bacteria; kingdom Bacillati; phylum Actinomycetota; class Actinomycetes; order Propionibacteriales; family Nocardioidaceae; genus Nocardioides; species Nocardioides exalbidus. The sequence goes on along the minus strand of NZ_FNRT01000002.1, from coordinate 3,280,997 downwards.
TGATGCGCGACAACCACGTCGACCACACGGGCTTCTTCCGCGCGCTCGGTCGCGCCGCCCGCGGCGACGTCGAGGCCGCGCGCGGGCTCGTGCTCGACCTGGCGGCGTACGACGCCTGGGCCGCGCGCTGGCTCGCGCTCGCCCCCGACGCCGACGCGATGGACCGCGTCAACCCGGTCTACGTCCCCCGCAACCACCTCGTCGAGGAGGCCCTCGCCGCCGCCACCGGTGGTGACCTCGGTCCGTTCGACCGGCTGCTCGACGCGGTCCGTGAGCCGTACGTCCCACGCCCCGGGCTGGAGGCGTACGCCGACCCCGCGCCGGAGTCGTTCGCGGGCTACCAGACCTTCTGCGGCACCTGAGCCACCTGCGTGTGACCGCTGTCTCGGGGTCCACGACCCACGCGGGTGGTAGCGACCGCGGCGAAGACTGACAAGGTGTCGTCATGGCTCGACGACGTACTCCCGAACCCGCCCCCACGCCTGCGCCCGTCCCGGCGCCGCCGTCGCGCGAGGAGACCATCGGCCACGGCCTGTCGTGGACGGCGCGGTGGAGCCTGCGCTTCGTCGGCATCGCCCTCGGGCTGGTGCTGGTCGGACTCGTCATCAAGTACGCCTGGGTGATCATCTTCCCGGTGCTGATGGCCCTGATCCTCTGCACCGTCCTGGCGCCGGTCGCCTCGTTCCTGCGCCGACGCCTCAGGTTCCCCAACGCGCTCGCCGCCGGGGTCACCGTCCTCGGCGCCATCCTCGTGGTCGTCGGGGTCGGCTACACGATCGCGCCGTCGGTGGCCTCGCAGGGCGGCGACATCGTCGACAGCGCCAGCGAGGGGCTCCAGCACGTGCAGGACTGGGTGCAGAGCTCCGACTTCGTCTCCAAGGAGCAGATCGACGCCGGGCTCCAGGGCCTGCAGGAGAAGCTGACCGGGTCCGCCGGCACCATCGCCTCGGGCGTGCTGGTCGGGGTCTCCGCGATCACCAACGGCCTGGTCAACCTGGTGCTGGTGCTGATCCTGACCTTCCTCTTCGTCAAGGACGGCTCCCGGTTCCTGCCGTGGGTACGCCGCCTCGCCGGCCCCACCGCCGGGCGGCACCTCGCCGAGGTCGGCGACCGCGCGTGGGCGACCCTGGGCGGGTTCATCCGGACCCAGGCCCTGGTGTCGCTCATCGACGCCGTCCTCATCGGCGGCGGGCTCCTGCTGATCGGCGTCCCGCTGGCGATCCCGCTGGCTGTCCTCACCTTCTTCGCCGGCTTCGTGCCGATCGTCGGCGCCTTCGTCGCCGGGTCGATCGCCGTCCTCATCGCGCTGGTGTCCAACGGCCCCACCGGCGCCCTGCTGGCGCTCGCGCTCATCGTCGCCGTGCAGCAGGTGGAGGGCAACGTGCTGTCCCCGATCCTGCAGTCCAAGTCGATGAACCTGCACGCCGCCGTCGTGCTGCTGGCCGTCACCCTCGGCGGCACCCTGTTCGGGATCTCGGGCGCCTTCCTCGCCGTGCCCGTCACGGCGGTACTGGCCGTCGTGGTGCGCTACCTCGACGAGGTCGTCGACGCGCGGACCAGGTCCGGCGTCGCGCCACGTCCTTCCGGGGACTGACGCTGCCCTAGACTCGCCGCCAGACGCAGACCGGGAAGTCGGTGCAAGCCCGACACGGTCCTCGCCACTGTGACTGGGGAGCTGCGCCCGAACACGCCACTGGACCGCACGGTCCGGGAAGGCCGGGAACAGCGCTCGACCCAGGAGTCAGGAGACCGCCTGCGTCCATTTCCGCACATGACGATTCCACGAGAGATGGAGCGCAGGACCGATGGACCGACCCCTCGCACGAGCAGACCGACCCACCGTCACCGTCTGCCGCGGCTGCTGCTGCGGCACGACGAAGAAGCGACCGCTGGTCGACCACGCCGCCCGGCTCGACACCCTGCGCACGCTCCTCGGCGACGCCGCGACCGTCCGCGTCACGGACTGCCTCGGGCCGTGCGAGCGCTCCGACGTCGTCGTGGTCAGCCCCTCCCCGGGCGCCCGCCGCGACGGCGCGCGGCCGGTCTGGCTCGGCCTGCTCAACGGACGCCACGAGGCGTCGGCCATCGCCGACTGGGTGCACGCCGGCGGACCGGGCGTCGCCGACCTGCCCGAGAGCCTGCGGCGCTCGCCGTTCCGGCCGTCGTCCACCGCGACGAAGGTGTGATCGTGCGGCACCTCGACACGGACCTGACCTCGCTCGCCGTCTTCCTGGTCGACCGGCTCACCGAGGACCTCGCGCTGCTCTGGGAGCGCGAGTCGTCGCGCGAGGGCGACCTGCTGCGACCCGGGCTCGCCGCCCAGGTCGCGGTCATCGACGAGGTCCTGGTGACCCTGCGATCCGGCCTGCTCCCGCCGCGGCGCGAGCTCCGGCTCCTGCTCTTCGGCTACGGGGCGCACCCCGACTACGACCCGGTCTGGACGCAGCGGCTCTCGAGGTGACAACATCGGCACATGCCGATGACACAGGTGGATGCCGATACTCGACCGATCGCCGAGACTGCGGCGCTGACGGCGGCCGCGTGCCTGTTCAACGGCTTCAGCGACCGCTCGCGGCTCGCCATCGTCCAGCACCTCGCGCTGGGAGAGCACCGGGTGGTCGACCTCGTCCGACACCTGGGCCTTGCCCAGTCGACGGTCTCGCAGCACCTCGGATGCCTCGTCGACTGCGGCATCGCCCAGGTGCGACCGGAGGGGCGAGCCTCGCTCTACTCCCTCACCCACCCGGAGGCGACCATGGACATCCTGGCGTGCGCGGAGCGCATGCTCGCGCTCACCGGCGACGCGGTGACGCTGTGCGGGACCTACGGCGTCGAGGCGCGCCGGCGATGACCACGGACGTCGCCCTCCTGAGCGTCGCCGACCGCCGGCGTCTCGGGCGTCGCGCACAGCTCCTCGCCGGCGCATCAGTGGCCTACAACGTCGTCGAGGCGGCCATCGCCGTGACCGCGGGTCTCGCCGCCGGATCGGTCGCCCTCGTCGGATTCGGGCTGGACTCGGTGGTCGAGGTGTCCAGTGGGCTGGTCATCCTGTGGCAGTTCCGCCACCACCTCCCGGAGACGCGGGAGCGGCAAGCCCTGCGGCTGATGGCCCTGTCGTTCTTCGCACTGGCCGCCTACGTGTCGTTCGAGTCCGTGCGCGCATTGCTCGGCGACCACGACCCCGACAGCTCGCGCGTGGGCATCGGCCTGGCCATCGCCTCGCTGGTGGTCATGCCGTTCCTGTCGTGGGCCCAGCGCCGCACGGGAAGGGCCCTGGGGTCGAACGCCGTCGTGGCGGACTCGACGCAGACCCTGCTGTGCACCTACCTGTCCGCCGTGCTGCTGGTCGGACTGGTGCTCAACGCCACGCTGGGCTGGTCGTGGGCCGATCCGATCGCCGGGCTCGTCATCGCGGCCGTCGCGGTCAGGGAAGGACTGGCGGCGTGGCGGGGCGAGGGGTGCTGCGGGCCGATCAGCTCGTCGCACGCACACCCGACCGCCGAGGCCTCGACGTGCCGGTGCGGCGACGGGTCCTGCTGCTCCCCCGTCAACCTCTCCGACCGGTGAGCAGGTGCTGAAGCACGAGGTCGTGACCCGGTGCGACGCCGTGCTCGCGGTCGAGCTCGCGGACCTGCTCGAGCGGCGTGACGCTCACGTCGACGAGCCCGCCGCGGCGCATGGCGTCGGCGACCTCGTCGATCGAGCGGGCGTCGGCGAGCGGGAGGTGGCCCTCGGGCCGCTCGCCGTAGAGCTCGCCGAGGCCGTCGGTGAACCACAGGCTGTCGGCCATCGCGACGACACCGCCCGGGCGCAGCAGGCGTACCCAGCTCGCGACCGCGGCCTCCGGGTCGCGCAGCGTCCACATCACGTAGCGGCCGACGACGGCGTCGAACGACTGCTCCGCGAAGTCCGGGGCGACGGCGTCGCCGGTGAGGAACCGCGGCGGGGTCATGCCGGAGCCCGCGACGGCGCACGCATCGGACGCTGCGTGCTCGGCCGCGATCTCGAGCATCCCCGGTGACAGGTCGATGCCGGTGACGCGGTGGCCGAGCCCGGCGATCGTCCGCGCGACGTGGCCGCTGCCGGTGCCCACGTCGAGCACGTCGGCCGGTGCCTCCGGCAGGGCCGCCGACCAGATGTCGGCCCACACCGCCACGTCGAGGTCACGGCGCTCGGGGCGCTGCTGGTAGGCGTCGTAGTCGGGTGCGCGACGGGTCCAGTAGTCGTTGATCGAATCCTGGAGCTGCTGCTCGGTCATGCGGGTGCGGTCTCCTGCTGCTGGTGGTGGTGGAGGGGCTGGAAGAGCAGGTGGAGCTGGTCGCCGGTGCGCACGCGCTCCACGCCGATGCCGTAGACCGGTTCGAGCAGCTCGGGCACCAGCACGTCGTCGGCGGGTCCGGCGGAGACGACGCCTCCGTCGCCGAGGAGGACCAGGTCGTCGCAGTAGCGGGCGGCGAGGTTGAGGTCGTGGAGCACGACCACGACGGTGCGGTGCAGGTCGTGGGCGAGCCCGGCGACGAGGCCGAGGACCTCGTGCTGGAAGCGGATGTCGAGGTGGTTGGTCGGCTCGTCGAGGAGCAGGTGGGAGGCCTGCTGGGTCAGCGCGCGGGCGATCAGCACCCGCTGGCGCTCGCCACCGGACAGCCCGGCGAAGGACCGGGTCGCGAGGTGCGAGGCACCCACCCGCGCGAGCGCCTCGGCGGCGACGCGGCGGTCCTCGTCGCCGGTGCGCTGGAACGTCGACAGGTGCGGCCCGCGGCCGAGCAGCACCATCTCGGCGACGGTGAGCGTCGACTCGCCGCCCGCCTCCTGGACGACGACCGCCACCCTCCGCGCGGCCTCGCGCGGTGGCAGCGACGCGAGCGTCTCGCCGTCGACGGTGACAGACCCCGTCGGGCTGTCGAGGGCGCCGTGCAGCAGGCGCAGGAGCGTCGTCTTGCCGCTCCCGTTGGGTCCGATCAGGCCGAGCACGCGGCCGTGCGGCGCGGCGAGCGAGACGGCGTCCAGCACGCGCGACGAGCCGTAGGACCAGGAGAGGTCGTCGGCGACGATCACGAGCCGGGTCCGAACCGCTCGACGATGCGCGCGAGGCCGTCGAACGCCAAGGGGCTCGGCGGCTCGGTGAAGTTGAAGAGCTGCGTCATCACGTCTCCGTTGCGCACGGCCGTGAGCTCGTCGGCGCCTGGCAGGTCGGTGATCGCCTGCTCGACGGGACCGGGGTCGCCCTCGCTGTGCAGCAGGACCAGCACGTCGGGGTCCCGGCCGAGCAGCTCCTCCAGCGTGACCTCGAAGACCCGCTCGTCGACGTCGCCGAAGACGTTCTCGAAGCCGGCGGCCTCGAGCTGCGGGTGCGCCATGCTGCCGGTGCCGTAGGCGTAGGTCGTCCCGCCGCCGACGGTCGGGTAGAGCACGGCGGCGGTGCGGCCGGAGCCCTCCGACCCCACCTCGGCCTCGATCTCCGCCAGCTCGGAGCGGAGGTCGGTGATCGCCTCCTCGGCCTGCTCCTCGCGGCCGAACACCGTTCCGTACGTCTCGAGCTGGTCGTAGACGTCGTCGAAGCCCGGCCGGCCGCCGGTGCCGCAGAGGGCGGGCTCCTCGAGCAGGGGGATGCCGACGGCGTCGAGGGTGTCGCGGGAGAGGTTGTCGACCTGGCCGAGGACGAGGTCGGGCTCCTGCGAGATCACCACCTCCTGCGAGATCTGGAGGTGACCGCTGCTGTCGAGCTCGTCGGTCAGGAGCGGGATGCCGTCGAGCTCGGCGAGTGTCTCGTCGTCGTAGTAGTCGGCGGGGTACTGCCCGGCGCGCGCGGTGACGCGGTCCATCACGCCGAGCTCGTGGAGGAACGGCACGGCCGAGCTCTTCAGCAGCACGACGCGCGCGGGGTCGGCCTCGAAGGTGACGTCGGCCCCGCAGTTCTCGACGGTGACGGGGTACGACCCGGTGCTGGACGAGGTCGGCCGGGACCCCTCGTCGGCCTCGCCGCCGCACGCGGCGAGGGCGCCGGCGAGCAGCAGGGTGGCGGTGATGCGGGTCGGGGCGAGCGGCACTGGTTCTCCTCGGGCGAGTCTGGCGGGTCGGGCCGGTGTCACGCGCTGGTGGCGTGGAGGCGGCGGATGAGGACGAGCAGGAAGGGCGCGCCGACGAGGGAGGTGATGATCCCGATCGGCACCTCCTGCGGCGCGAAGACGGTGCGGGCGAGGATGTCGGCCCAGATCAGCAGGATCGCGCCCATCAGCGCGGCCACGACGACCACGCGGACGTGGGCCCCGCCGACGGCGCGGCGGGCCAGGTGCGGCACCACGAGCCCCACGAACCCGATGCTCCCGGCGGCCGCGACGACCACCCCGACGCACAGAGCGACCACGACGAGCAGCTGCAGCCGGAAGCGCTCGGGCCGTACGCCGAGGGTGTGGGCGGTCTCGTCGCCGACGGCCAGCGCGTCGAGGCGCCGGCCCCAGACGGTGAGGAGCGCGATCGAGAGGAGCACCACGACGGCGACGACCGCGAACGGCAGGTCCCACTGCGCGAGGGCCAGCGAGCCGAGCAGCCAGAACATCACCGACCGGGCGCCCTCCGCAGAGCCCGAGGCGAAGATCAGGAAGCTGGTGAGCGCGTAGAGCGCGTAGCCCACGGCGACCCCCGCCAGCAGCAGCCGCACCGAGGTGACCCTGCCCGCGGTGCGCGCGACGAGGAAGACGAGCAGCGAGGCGGCCAGCGCCCCGAGGAAGGCGGTGACCTGGAGCGCGTGGTCGACGAAGCCGGCGCCGACACCGAAGAGGATCGCGGCCGCGGCACCGCTCGAGGCGCCAGAGTTCACGCCGAGCAGGTAGGGGTCGGCGAGCACGTTGCGGACCATCGCCTGGAGCGCGACGCCGCAGATCGCCAGGCCCGCGCCGACGAGCGCGCCGAGCAGCACCCGCGGGAGGCGGACCTGCCACACGATGGCGTCCACGGGTGCGCTCCACGTGCGCTCCCCCGGCCACCCGAGCAGGTGGTGGGCGACGACCTGGGCGACGGTCCCGGCCGGGACGGAGAAGGCCCCGGTGCCGACCCCGGCGACCATCGTGACGACGAGCCCGAGGACGAGCCCGACCAGCCAGGTCGTCGTACGACGCCGGGTGGCGGCCAGCCCGAGCGGGTCACCCGGGGACTCGGACGTCGGTCTCGGCACCTGGACGGTGTCGGTGGCCACCCGGGCTCCTCGCTCTCGCTTGTTGCAAACAACTTGCAAGAAGGAACCCTAGGCGACAGGGCCCCGCTCCCACGCAGCGGCTCCCTCGTCGAGCGCCAGCACGGCCCCGGCGCCGGCTGCGGCGTCCGGGTCATGCGTCGCCAGCACGACCGCGGCGCCGCGGGCGGCCTCCTCGTGCAGCGCGGCGAGGACCAGCTCGCGGTTGCCGGCGTCGAGCTCGCTGGTCGACTCGTCGGCGAGGAGGACCTCCGGGCGGAGCGCGAGCGCCCGCGCCAGGGCCACCCGCTGCTGCTGGCCGCCGGAGAGCTGGTCGACGAGGTGCTGCTCCGAGCCCGTCAGCCCGACCCGTCCGAGGGCCTCGTCCGTGCGCTGCCACGCCTCGGTCGCGGGCACGCGGTGGGCGAGGAGCGGCACGAGCACGCTCTCGTGGGCCGTGAGGGTGGCCGAGAGGGCGTTGCGCTGCGGCACGAGCACGACTCCTCGCCGTGCGGCCTCGTCGTGGTCGTCCACCACCGACCCGCCCACCCGGACGGTCCCCGTCACGGAGGCCGCGGCGGGCCGGAGCGCCCGGGCGAGGGCCCACAGCAGCGACGACTTGCCGGCTCCCGAGGGGCCGGTCACCGCCACGACCGCACCCGACGGCACGGCGAGGTCGAGGGGGCGTACGGCGACCACGCCGCCCCACGCCACCGACAGCCCGGTCGCCTGCAGGTCGCTCACGGCTCCTCCGCCCTCAGCTCGAAGTGGTCGTCGACCTCGTGCAGCCGCACGAGCGTGCCGGGCGGGAGCCGGTCCAGCGCGTGCCCGGGCAGCGGCAGGAAGCCGTCCGCGGTGACGACGGCGTACTCCTCCCCGCTGCGACCCTCACCACCGATGCGGCCGTCGCGGATGGTGACCGTGCGCGGCAGCACGCGGGCGACCTCGGGATCGTGGGTGACCAGGACGACGGTGGTGCCGTGCGTGCGGTTCACCTCGGTGAGCACCTCGAGCACCCGGTCGCGGGCGGCGTGGTCGAGCTGGCTGGTCGGTTCGTCGCACAGGAGCAGCCCGGGGCGGGTGGACACCGCGGCCGCGACCGCCGCGAGCTGCAGCTCGGCCGGGGTCAGCGCGCCCAGGGGGCGCTCGGTGAGCGCTGCCAGGCCGACCTCGGCGAGCACCTCGTCAGGATCGGGGACCTCCCGGCGCGCGCGGCGGGCCGGCTGCTGGGCGAACCGCACGTTGTCGATCGCGGAGACGTGGGGCAGCAGGTTGCGCGCCGCCCCCTGGAGCATCAGGCCGACGTCGCCGGCGCGCAGCTCGTCGAGGACCTTCGAGCCCACCGCCGACACCTCGGTCTCCCCCACGAAGACCTTGCCGGCACTGGGCCGCAGGATCCCGGCGAGCAGGCTCATCAGGGTCGACTTGCCCGAGCCGGAGGGCCCGAGCAGCCCGACCACCTCCCCCGCCGCGACGTCGAGGTCGACGCCCGACAACGCCGCCACGTCGTGCTCCTCCACGTGGTAGATGTGCACCAGTCCGCGCGTGCGGATCGACAGGCCGCCCGTCATGTCGCCTCCCCTGCCCGCTCGAGGTGTGCGCGGCGCGCCACCGCCAGGCCGGAGACGACCACCGCGACGGGCAGCACGACCGCGCAGGTCGCTGCGACGAGGAGCACGGCGGGCCAGGCGAGGGCGGTGTCGACCACCGGCACCGTCGGCGGATCGGGGAAGAACGCGACGTCGGACATCGCGAGTCTTGCTCCCGCCACCCCGGCTCCGGCACCGGCGAGCACGGCCGCGATGACGGCGGGGAGGTGGGCCCACGCGGCCAGGCGGGCCGTCGTACGACGCCCGGCGCCGTTGAGCCGCAGGATCGCGAGGTCCCGTGACCGGGACCGCCAGCCGATGACGGCCAGGACGAGCAGGACCAGCACCGCGACCAGGACGACGACCGGGCCCACGACGGCACCGAGCGCCAGGCTCCAGGTGGGGACGGTGTGGGAGTAGGACCGGCTGATCGCGGAGTGACGGCGCACGTCGGTCACGGAGACCCCGCTCGCACGCAGGGAGTCCTCGACGTCGGCCACCAGGGCGGGGTCGTCGTCGAGCCACACCTGGAGGAGCGCGTCGAAGGTGATGTCGCGACCGCGGGTGGCGGCGTCGAGGTCCACCAGCGCCGACCGCGCGGGCATCGCCGGGAGCAGGGTGGTGCGCCCCACGACGTCGGCCGCGCGGTCGCTGCCGTCGACCCCGGTGACGACCAGGTCGTCTGCGCCGCGGCCCGACGGCACGATCGCGTGGAGCGTCGGCGGGATCCAGGCCGGGGTGAGGTCCACCGGGTAGAAACCGCGGACGCTCACGAGCAGGGTGAGCGCGTCGGCCGGGTCGCCGGCGACCGGGCGCAGCACGGTGTGCTCGTCCTCGCTGGCGTTCCAGTCCTCGGCCGAGGTCCCCAGGTCGACCGGCGCCCCGTCGACTCGCAGCCCGCCGAACCTGAGCCCACCCGTCGTGATCGAGCCCTGGGCGGCACTCATCTGGATCGCCGCGAGCCGGCAGCCCGCGCCGCACATCGGCATCCTCCCCGTCAGCGTCGCCCGGGTGCCGGCGGCCGGGACCGGACCGAGCGGCACCGTGTGGCGTACGCCGGTCGTGGCGGTGACGACGAGCGCGAGGCGCAGCTCGGACGGCACCGCGAGGACGTCCTGGACGGCGAAGTCGTCCGCTGCCTCCACCACGAGGGAGACCCGCGACCCGGTCAGCTCCACGGCCGGGTGCCCGGGCGGCTCGATCGCGCGCCACTCCTCCGCGGTCGGGGCGCCGCGCGGGAAGTAGGCGATCCTGTGGAACGGCTCGGGGTCCACGGCCAGCGTGCCGTCGGCGAGGACGACGGGCGTGGCCCGCTCTGCCGTCGGGTCGGCGGCCGCCAGCGCCGTCCGCACCCGGTCGAGGTCGTGCCCCTCGATCGCGAGCACGACCGGCGCCCCGGCGTCGTGCTCGCTCGCGTTGGCGCGGTTGCGCTCGCCGACGACGAGGGCGTCGAGGGAGAACACGGCGAGGGCCGAGGCCACGGTGAGGACGGCGACGAGGACGCGGGTCTCGCGGCGGCGACCGAGGTCGAGCAGCGTCAGGCCCGTGACGAGCCGGCCCCGCCGGAGGAACCACCGACCCACCCTGGTCCCCACGGGCGCCACGACGTGGCTGAGGAGAAGACCGACGACGAGGGCGAGCAGGGCCGGGCCGGCCAGCGCGGCCGCGCCCGTGAGACTCCCGGCGACGAAGGCGAGCGCGCCGGTCCCGGCCGCGGCGAGCAGCACGGCGTCCGTCGCGCCGAGCCGCCAGCTGCCCCCGCCGGAGCGACCGCTGCGCACCAGTGCGTCGAGGGGCTCGCGGGCCACCCGCACGGCAGCGGCGAGCGTCGTCAGCACCAGGGCGAGGACGGCGACGAGCACCGCGGTCACGAGCCCGGGCGCGAGCTCGAGGGCGGCGGGCCCCGGGAGCAGCGTGCGTACGACCACGCCGCCGGCGAGTGCGATCGCCACGCCCGGGACGACCCCGGCGAGCAGCACCGGCAGCAGCTCGACCAGCAGCAGCCCCACGGCGCCGGCCGGACCCCTGCCCCGCAGCCGGGCCACCGCCACCTCCCCACGGCGCTGCTGGGTCGCCGCGACGAGGACCAGCCAGAGGACGAAGACGGCCAGCACGGCGAGCGGCGCCAGCAGCAACGGGACCGTGCGGGCACCGAGCGCGGCCTGGTCGCGCACGTCCTCGGCCGCGTCGTCGACGCTGCTGAGGACGCGGAGGTCGTCGCCCTGCCCGCGGACGTCCTCCGCCCAGGCATCGAGGGAGCTGTCGAGCGCGAACAGGTCGTCCACGTCGGTGCCCGACGGGACCAGCGCACCGGCCCGTGACGACTCGGCGGGCAGGACGGCCGCGTCGGTGAACGTCTCCTCGGCGGTCACCCAGGCGTCGTGCGCGGCGGACGGGTCGGTCCCGCCGGCGGCCGGCATCGAGGTGCCGACGAGCCGGAGGCCCTGCCACCAGTCGCCGCCCGCGACCGCGTAGGTGCCGACCACCTCGAGCGGGAGGTCCGGGCCCTCCTCGGCCGGGGCGACCGCCAGGGACGAGCCGACGGTGAGGCCGAAGTGATCGACGTCCGCCTCGCTGACCAGGATCTCGCCCGACGCCTCCGGGCACCTGCCGCTGAGCAGCCGGAGGTGGTCGCACGCGCCGTCACGCCACACCAGCAGGCCGTTGGGCGGGACCTCGCCGGTCGTCGGGCTCACGAGGGCGCGTCGCTCCAGCACCGCCGGACCGAGGCGGGCCGCCACTCCGGCAGGCACCATCGCCTCCAGCTCGTGGGGATCGCGCGCCTCGGTCGTGCCGATCGCGTTGACCGCCGACGCCGACTCGAGGACGACCACCCGGTCGCCGGGTCCCTGCTGGGCGACCAGGGTGTCGACGAGGGCCTGCTGCATCGCGCGGTCGTAGACGGGCGCGAAGGCGGTGCACGCCGTGACGAGCGCCGAGACGGCGAGCAGCGCGGCCGCCTGGCCGCGGCGGTGCCCGACGGCCGATCGCCACGCGTGCCGGAGGGGCGACCACCCGGGTGCGCGCGGAGAACGCCTGCCCCTCATGGCCACGCCCTCCTCGTCCTGCGGTGCCCGGAGCGTACTGGGACGCCCGGGACGCCTCCACCGCCGCGGCGAAAAGCGGTCGCGTCGCGTCGTGCGGCCTGCCTAGGGTCTCCGGCATGGGTTCCCTTCACGTCGCCGCCTTCGCGGCGGTCCGCGACCGCCGCGCCTGACGGCGCGACGTCACTCCCGCGCCGTCACCGAGACGTCCTCGCACCTCGGAGCGGCACCTGCGCGACCCGTCCCGGTCGCGCACCCTCGCACCAGGTGCTCCCCACCAGACCCGGGAGCACATCCCCATGCCTCGATCCAGACATGGCGGCCGGCACGAGCTCGGCCAGAACTTCCTGCACCACGCACCGACCCTCCGGCGCATCGGCGAGCTCGTCGACGACACGGTCGGCCCGATCCTCGAGATCGGCTCGGGTGACGGCGCCGTCACCCGGGTCCTCGTCGGACGCGGACGCGACGTCACCGCGGTCGAGCTCGACGAGCACCGCGCACGACGGCTCCGCCGCGACCTGCCCACCGCGCGCGTCGAGCACGCCGACGCCCTCCGCCGACCGTTCGACCTCCCCGTCGTGGTCGGCAACGTCCCCTTCCACCTGACCACGCCGATCCTGCGCCGCCTCCTGCGCGAGCAGACGTGGCAGCACGCGCTCCTGCTCGTCCAGTGGGAGGTGGCCCGGAAGCGGGCAGGCGTCGGCGGCGGCACGATGATGACCGCGCAGGCGGCACCGTGGTTCGTGTTCGGGCTCGCGGGACGGGTCCCTGCTCACGGATTCGCCCCCCAGCCGTCGGTCGACGGCGGCCTGCTGCGGATCGACCGACGGGCCGAGCCGCTGGTCGCGCACGGCGAGCGGACGGCGTACGACGCCTTCGTGCACGCCGTCTTCACCGGCCGCGGCGGCGGCCTCGACCGCGTCCTGCAGGGCGCGACCCGAGCCGACGGGCGGAGCGTGCGCCGGGCGATGGCCCGGGCCGAGGTCGACCGGCGCAGCCTGCCGCGCCACCTGGGGCCGCCGCAGTGGGCGCACCTCTGGCACGAGCTCGGCCGGTGAGCCGTTCTGCTCTCAGCAGAACGGGACGGCGTGCGCGGCAGGTGGTGGCTACATTCGGTGCATGGGCGAGATCCTGCGGTTCCCGGCACCCCAGTCCGACGACCGTCCCGAGGGCCGGTCCGACGCGAGCCCGGCGGCTCCCGAACCGCTGTGGCGCGAGCTGGTCGGGGCAGAGCTGCACCGCGAGCGCACCGGGCGCGGGGAGCGCCTCGTCGACGTGGCGACGCGCGCCGGCGTCTCCATGCAGTACCTCTCCGAGGTGGAGCGCGGCCTCAAGGACCCGTCGTCGGAGATGCTCCAGGCGATCGCCGGTGCCCTCGACCTCAGCGTCCGCGAGCTCGCGACCCGCACCGCGCGCCCCGAGGCGCTCGCGCTCGCTGCGTGAAGCCTCAGCTGATCGCCGACACCTGCTCGTGGAGGACGGTGTCGACGATGCCGTAGTCGACGGCCGCCGCACCCGGCAGGACGAGGGTGCGGTCGGTGTCCTGGCGGACCTGCTCGACCGTCCTGCCGGTGTGCCGGGCCAGCACCTCCTCGAGCTCGAGGCGGACCCGGGCGACCTCGTCGGCCTCGAGGATCAGGTCGGGGATCGTGCCGCGTCCCTGGGTCGCGGGCTGGTGGAGCACGACCCGTCCGTGGGGCAGGATCGCGCGAGCGCCGGGCGCTCCCCCGGCCAGCAGGACCGCGGCCGTCCAGGCCGCCTGGCCGACGCACACCGTCTCGACGGACGGCTTCACGAACTGCATCGCGTCGTAGATCGCGAGCATCGCCGAGATCGAGCCGCCCGGTGAGTTGATGTAGAGGCTGATCGGGAGCTCGGGGTTCTCCGAGGACAGGTGCAGCATCTGCGCGATCACCGCGTTGGCGACGCCGTCGTCGATCTCGGTGCCGAGGTAGACGATGCGCTCGGACAGCAGCCGGGAGTAGAGGTCGAGGGTCCGCTCGCCGCGCGGCGTGGTCTGGACGACGTACGGGATCGTGTAGCTGCTCATCGCGCACCCGCCAGACCGACGGGCCGCCCGGACCCCGGCGTCACGTGATCGACCGACGTGACCACCTGGTCCACGAAGCCGTAGGCGAGCGCCTCCTCGGCGCTGAACCACCGGTCGCGCCGCGAGTCCCGCTCGATCGTGTCGCGGTCCTGCCCGGTGTGCCCGGCGACCAGCCCGATGACGGTGTCGCGGGTGAGGCGCAGGTCGTCGGCCTGGATCTCGATGTCGACGGCCGTGCCGCCGATCCCCGCGGAGCCCTGGTGGAGCAGGACGCGCGAGTGCGGGAGGGCGTACCTCTTGCCGGGCGTGCCCGCCGACAGCAGGAACTGCCCGGCGCTCGCGGCCATCCCCATCGCCAGCGTGCTGACGTCGTTGGGGATCAGCTGCATGACGTCGTGGATGGCGAGCATGGCCGAGACCGACCCGCCGGGCGAGTTGATCCAGAGGCTGATGTCGGCGCGCGGGTCCTCGGCGGAGAGGAGCAGCAGCTGGTGCATCAGGCGGTTGCCGTTGCCCTCATCCAGGGCCTCGCCCAGCACGATGACGCGTTGGTGCATGAGGCGGCGGACAAGCTCGTCCTCGATGCGTTCTGACGTGGGAGTGATGGTCATGCCTCCACGGTGACGGGCACGGGCCGTGCGCCACAGGGTGCTCTGCTGGCCGCGGATCCGCTGTGGGCGGAGCGGCCCTCACCCGACCCGTCGTACGACGTCGCGCGCGGCGGCCAGCACCTGCTCGGGGTGCGACAGGTGGACGCCGTGCTCGGCCCCGGGCCACTGGAGCAGCGGTGCGTCGAGCCGTGCGGCGAGGCGCACGTGGGCCCGGTGCATCCGCTCCCCGGCGTCGCGGTCCGCGGCGACGACCACCGCGGGGACCGTCGGCAGGCGCGACTCGTCGAACGCGACGGCAGCCCTGGCGAGCCCGCGGACGACGCGCCTCAGCCCGCGCGAGCCGCGGATCGCGGCCACGGTGGCGAGGCCCTCGATCTGGAGCGCCTCGACGGTGTCGTTCACCGGCGTCGGGTCGAGCAGCACGAGACCGGCGACGTCGTCGGGGAACGCGCAGGCCGTCATCGCGGCGACCGCGCCACCGAGGCTCTGCCCGACCAGCACGGCGGGCCCCAGGTCGTGCTCGCCGAGCATGCGGTGGAGCGCGGTCGGTGCCTCGGTCAGCCGGCCGCCCCGTGGCCGGTCCCACAGCACCACGCGACAGCACGGGTCCGCGACCAGGCCCTCGACCAGGCGCGGGGCGAAGCCCTCGGCTGCGTCGGACCCACCGGGCAGCAGCACGACGACCGGCCCGGCGGTGCCGACGACGCGCATCAGGCCTCGAAGACCGGCTCGCCGTCGACCCACGTGGACACGACGCGCGCGGCGCCGATCTCGTCGGGCGCGGCGAAGGGGTCGCGGTCGAGCACCACGAGGTCGGCGACCGCGCCGACGGCGATCCGGCCGGCATCGTCACGATGGTTCACCCAGGCGGAGCCGCTCGTGTAGGCCGCGAACGCGGCCTCGATCGGGAGCGCCTGCTCGGGCAGGAACGGGTCCGTGCCGGCCGGTGCGGGCTCGTCGTACGCCGTCCGGTGCACCGCGGTGTGGATCGCGGCGAGGGGGTCGGGGGTGCTCACCGGCCAGTCGCTGCCGGCGACCAGCCGGGCGCCCGCGCGGTGGAGGTCGCCGAAGGGGTACTGCCGCGCGGCCCGCTCCTCCCCCAGGAACGGGATCGTCAGCTCGGTCATCTGCGCGTCGAGGCACGCCCACAGGGCCTGGAGGTTGGCGGCGACGCCGAGGTCGGCGAAGCGTCGTACGTCGTCGGGGTGCACGAGCTGGAGGTGGGCGATGTGGTGGCGCCGCGCGGGGTCCGTGCCCTCGAAGGCGTCGAGCGCCTCGCGCACGCCGCGGTCACCGAGGCCGTGGACGTGCACCTGGAAGCCGTGCGCGTCGAGTGCCCGCACGTGGCCGCGGAGCTCCACCGGGTCGACGAACGAGATGCCGGTGTTGTGCGTCGCGTGGCCGCAGCGGTCGAGGTAGGGATCGACCAGCGCGGCCGTGCCGTTCTCGGCGACGCCGTCCTGCATCACCTTGACCGCCGTCGCGGCGAACCTGCCGCGGGAGTAGTCCGCGCGCTTCGCGACCAGGTCGTCGACCTGCTCGGCGCCGCGGTCGCGCTCCCACCAGAGTGCGCCGACGACGGTGCCGGTGAGGTCCCCGCTGGCCGCGGCGCGGGCGTACGTCGGCCCGCCGTCGCGCATGTTCGAGTAGGTGCCGACGATCGCGTCCTGCCAACCGGTGACGCCCAGCGAGTGGAGGAACCGCTGGCCCTCCATCAGCCCGGCGTGCATCGCGTCGTCGTCCGCGACGGGCACGACGCCCGCGAGCAGGTCCATCGCGCCCTCGTGCAGGCAGCCGGTCGGCTCGCCGTCGGCGTCGCGCTCGATGCGGCCGTCGTGCGGGTCGGGGGTGTCGCGGGTGATCCCGGCGAGCTCGAGCGCTCGGGAGCTGACCCACATGCCGTGGTGGTCGCGGTTGACCAGCGCCACCGGACGGTCGGGGACGACCTCGTCCAGCGCGCTCGCCGTCGGCAGTCCACCCGGGAACGCGGCCATCGCCCAGCCACCGCCCTGGATCCACGGCTGGTCCGGGTGGTCGTGCGCGAAGGCCCGGACGTGCGAGAGGTACGCCGCGCTGTCCACCGCGAGCTCGCTCAGGTCGCAGCCCAGTCTCTCGAGGCCGCCCTGGATCGGGTGCACGTGGGCGTCGACGAAGCCGGGCAGCAGGAGCCCTCCCGCGACGTCGACCACCCGGGCGCCGGCCGGTGCCGCGTCCGGGCCCACCGCCGTGATCCGCCCGCCCTCGACGACCACGTCACCCACCGCCCCGCGATGGGTGAAGCCGTCGAAGACCGTCGCGTTCCGGAAGACCGTGGGGCTCACGCGGACATCCTGCACCGACCCGGCCGCCATCTCTCCTCGTTGGTCGAGGAGGGCGCTCCGGCGCCCGTCACGAGACCAGACCATCTCTTGATCGAACCTCGCACCTCCGACCATGGCCACTGTCGGACCCGTCGCCTACAATCGAACACATGAGCGAAGCGCTGGCGAAGGTTCCAGAGGCAGAGGTCGACGACCTCACCGCCTCCGACGTCCTGCGCCACGCACGCTCGCAGAAGGCAGCCGAGAACCGGGCCGCAGCCGACCTGCTGGTGACCGCCGCCCGCTGGGCCGACCTGCACCCGCCCGAGTCGATCCACCTGGCCGCCGCGTTCACCACCCCCGGCTCCGAGCACGAAGAGCCGATCGCTGGGGACGGCTGCCCGCTGGTCGCGGAGTTCTGTGTGGCCGAGCTCGGAGCCGTGCTGGGCATCTCCACCACGTCGGCGAAGAAGCTCATCGGTCACGCCCTCGAGCTCCGCCACCGCCTCCCCAGGCTGTGGTCCCAGGTCCACGCCGGTGCGGTGCCCGCGTGGCGGGCGCGGTCGGTCGCGGAGGCGACCATCCACGCGGTTCCTTCGCTGACCCGTGACGCCGCAGGCTGGGTCGACGACCAAGTCGCGGCTGTCGCGGGAAAGGTCGGTGTCGCGCAGCTCGACCGCCTCGTCGCAGAAGCCATCAAGAGGTTCCAGCTCGCTCAACCGGATCGGGCGGCTGACCCGGACGACGGCTACCTGTACGTCGACCCCCGCCACGTCACCGTCCTGGATCAGGACGTGCACTTCGCCGGCACCATCCACGTCGAAGCCGACCTCGACCTCGCCGACGGCATCGACCTCGACCACGCCCTCGCGCGTGACGCCGCCACGCAGAAAGCCCTCGGCTCCACCGAGACCCTCGACGTCCGCCGCGCCAAGGCCCTCGGCAACCTCGCCCGCACCCAGACCGCCCTCGACCTCTCTTCAGGTGGTCGAGTGGCCGACGAGGAACGAGGGGGCGTATCGAGACCCGACCTTCCAGCCGCCCGCGAGGTCGTGCTCCACGCCCACTTCGACGCCGACATCACCAGCGAGGGCACGGTGTTCGGTCCGACCGGTCGGATGGAGAACCGGCAGAAGCTCCTGCTCCTCGAGCAGCTCCAGTCCTGGTGCGGCGACACCCGCACCACGATCACGATCAAGCCGGTCATCGACCTCAACCACAACCTCACCGCACCCGGCTACGACATCCCCGACCGCATCCGCGAACAGGTCATCCTGCGCGACCGCACCTGCGTCTTCCCCCACTGCACCCGACCCGCCCGTGGTTGCGACATCGACCACGTCACCGCGTACGACCATCACGCCGAAGCAGAAGGCAGACCACAACCCGGACCCACACGGTCCGACAACCTCGCCTGCCTGTGCCGCTCCCACCACCGGCTCAAGACCTTCACCACCTGGCACTACCAGATGGTCGCGCCCGGCGTCTTCGAATGGACCTCAAGCCACGGCCACCAGTTCAGACGCGACCGATCAGGCACCAGCCCGATCGAGCCCGCACGACCATGACCCCGCCCCGCACCCCGCCAGTCACGACGACAGCGGGGCCATGGGCACGTCCCGCGGCTCCTCCACAACAGTCACACCTCTGGTGCCCTCGTGCACCGCACGAGGCCGCGTGTCCTCAGGGTTCTGCATCGGACAGTTCTCGATAGATGCGCTCGCGCACGTCCGGGTGCAGTCGATCGGCGACGAACACCCCGAACACCGTCCTGCCGTACTGGACACCGAGGACATCGCTCGGCGAGTAGCCGTCGAAGACCCACGTGCGTACCTGCCCGGGGTCATCCGGGAACACCGAGCCGGCGTCCGGCCCGATGTCGTCGCACTGCGCCACGTCGGCCTCGACGTGACGCGTGGCATCTCGACGAGTCGTGCCGTACGACGTGTAGACCACGCCCGACTCCCGGATCTGCGCGGAGCAGTCGGCCGAACCGGTCGAGCCGGTGTCCGAGCAGCCCGCCGTGGAGGCGGCAAGGACCAGGCAGAGCACCGCGGCTCTCATCGGTAGTTCTCTCGCCGATTCACGAGAGTAGGACGATGACGGCGTCCGCCAGGCTCCACGCGCACGACGGCCTGACCCCGCCGTCCGTAGGGTCGCAGGCATGAGCGACGACGAGCGGACCATGCGGGACCGGATGCTGGCGGGCGAGCTCTACATCGCCGACGACCCGGTCCTGGCGCAGGAGTCGGACCGGGCGCAGCGGCTCGCGCACCGCTTCAACACGATGGACCCGGCGGACCACGTCGGGAGGCGCGGCGTGCTGACCGACCTGCTCGGGTCGTTCGGCGAGGGCAGCGAGATCCGGCCGCCGTTCCACTGTGACTACGGCTACCAGACCCACGTCGGTGCGCGCACCTTCGCCAACTGGGGGCTGACCAGCCTCGACGTCGCGACCGTCACGATCGGGGACGACGTGCAGATCGGCCCGAACGTCCAGCTCCTCACCGCCACCCACCCGCTCGAGGCCGGACCCCGGCGCGACAAGTGGGAGGCGGCCGAGCCGATCACGATCGGCGACAACGTCTGGCTCGGCGGCGGCGCGATCGTCTGCCCCGGCGTCACCCTCGGTGAGGACACCGTGGTCGGCGCGGGATCGGTCGTCACCCGCGACCTCCCGGCCGGAGTCCTCGCCGTCGGCGTGCCCGCGAAGGTCGTCCGCGAGCTCTGACGTGGGGTGCGACGACGCCTACGACACGTTCTCGAGCACGACCGCGAGCCCCTGGCCGACGCCGATGCAGATGGCCGCGACTCCCCAGCGGTCGCCGCTGACCCGCAACCGCTCGGCGAGTGTCGCCAGCACGCGGCCGCCCGAGGCTCCGAGTGGGTGGCCGATCGCGATCGCACCGCCCTTGGCGTTCACCAGGGACTCGTCCACCGGCCACGCGTCGACGCACGCCAGCGACTGGACGGCGAACGCCTCGTTGAGCTCGACCGCCGCCACGTCGGACCAGCCGATCCCGGCCCTTGCGAGTGCCCGGTCGGCCGCCTCGACCGGCGCGTAGCCGAAGTCCTGCGGGTCATTCGCGAACACACCACGCCCGGCGATCCGGGCGACCGGGTCCAGCCCCGGCACCGCGCCCGACGCACCGAGCAGCACCGCGGAGGCTCCGTCGCTCAGCGGCGAGGCGTTGCCCGCGGTGATCGTGCCGTCGGGACGAAATGACGGCTTGAGGCCCGCGAGCGTGTCGACCGACGAGTCCGCCCGCACGCCCTCGTCCCGCACGAGGTCGTCCACCGGCGTCACCCAGCCGTCGTAGAAGCCCTCGTCCCACGCCGCGGCGGCCAGCTGGTGCGAGCGAGCGGCGAACTCGTCCTGCCGTCCACGAGAGATCCCGAACCGTTCGCCGAGCAGCTCGTTGCACTCCCCCAGCGAGACCGTCCACTCCGCCGGCATCGCCTGGTTCACCAGCCGCCAGCCGAGCGTCGTCGACACCAGCTCGGAGTTGCCCGCCGGATAGGCGCGCGACGGCTTCGGGAGCACCCACGGCGCGCGGGTCATCGACTCCACCCCGCCGACGAGCACGACGTCCGCGTCGCCCGACTCGATCGCACGCGAGCCCTGGATGGCCGCGTCGAGCGACGACCCGCAGAGCCGGTTCACCGTGGTGGCGGGCACCGAGGTCGGCAGCCCCGCGAGCAGCACCGCCATCCGTCCGACGTTGCGGTTGTCCTCCCCGGCCTGGTTGGCGCAGCCCCAGAAGACGTCCCCCACGCGGGCCGGGTCCAGCTCGGGCGCCCGGTCCAGCACGTCCTTCACCACGACCGCGGCGAGGTCGTCGGGGCGCCGATCGGCCAGGCCACCTCCGAAGCGACCGAACGGCGTGCGTGCGTAGGCGTAGACGAAGGCGTCCTGGCTGATGCTCATGTGCTCCCCTGCTCGGTCCGATCGGGCTCGATCCTGCCAGCCGGAGTCTCGCCGCCCAGGGCCGCGGCCAGCTTCAGCGCAGCCGACGACGCGCTCTCGCTGGCGCTCGGGCCGAGGACGGCCAGTGACGAGAGCAGCGCGGCGATCTCGGGGAGGTCGAGGTCGACCGGGCGCAGCCGGTCACCCGAGACGTCCAGCCGCACCCCGCCGTCCCGACCCTGGCGGGTCTCGATCGGCAGCCCGGCGTCCCGCAAGCGCGCGACGTCACGGGCGATCGTGCGCCCGGACACCCCGAGCTCGGCGGCGAGGTCGTCCAGCACGAGCAGCGCGCCGTGGGCGGCGTACAACCTCTCGACCAGCCACTGCTGCCGCTCGACGCGCCGGAGAGCGAGATGGCCGTCGCGGGAGGCAGCCGCGAGACCGACCGAGGGATCCATGCAGGCACGGTAGTGAACCCGACACCGGCCTGTCCGGGTTGCCCGGCACCGTGGGTGCCATGACCACCACAGCAGACATCGCCGCCGCCTTCTTCACCGACTACGCCGCCGCGCTGCTCGCGCGGGACGAGGACGAAGTCGCCCGGATGTACGCCGTCCCGGCCCTCGTCCTGTTCCCCGGCCGTGCGATCGCGGTGTCCGACCGCAGGCAGACCGCGGAGTTCTTCGCGTCGTCCTGGGAGCAGTACGACGGCGTGGCCGAGGCGGAGCCCGCCGTCACGGTGCTCGCCTCGACCGCCGACGCGATCTGGGCCGACGTCCGGTGGAGCTTCGACGGCGCCGAGCGCGAGCGCTTCTGCTACCAGCTCGCCCGCTCCGGCGACCAGTGGCAGGTCGTCGTGCTGACGCCCCTCGACCACGTCGTCCCCTAGGTCGCGACGCACCCGGTCGCAGCGTCCGATACGTTCGATCACCATGTCGACAGTCGCGACCACCGACCAGGAGCGCGGACTCGCCCGCCTCGCCCAGAAGAGCGCCGCGTGGACCGAGAAGTGGTTCCCCGACGCCTACGTCTTCGCCCTCGCCGGCGTCGTGATCGTCTCGGTCGCCGCGATGGTCAACGGCTCGAGCCCGGTCACCGTCGCCGAGACCTTCGGCGGCGGCTTCTGGGACCTGGCGACCTTCACGCTCCAGATGGCGATGGTCGTGCTGACCGGATACGTCGTCGCGACCTCGCCGCCGGTCGCGAAGGTCATCGAACGGATCGCGCTCTATCCCTCGACGCCGCGTGGCGCGGTGGCGTTCGTCGCCCTGCTGTCCTGCCTCGTCTCGATGCTCAACTGGGGCCTGAGCCTCGTCTTCAGCGGCCTGCTCGCCCGGGCGATCGCGCGGCGCTCCGACCTCCGCGCCGACTACCGCGCCCTGGGTGCGGCGGCCTACCTCGGTCTCGGCGCCGTGTGGGCGCTCGGCCTCTCGTCGTCGGCCGCGCAGCTGCAGGCGACGGCCGCGTCGCTGCCGCCGGAGCTCCTCGAGATCACCGGCGTGCTCGACTTCGGCGCGACCATCCTCACCTGGCAGTCGCTCCTGATGGCCGCGATCCTGATCGCGCTCAGCGTCGTCGTCGCGTGGGCCTCCGCCCCGCAGGGCAAGGCGGTCAGGACCGCCGAGGACATGGGCATCGACCTCTCCGACGAGGTCGCGCCGATGGCGCAGCGCACCCGGCCGGGCGAGTGGCTGGAGTACTCCCGCGTCCTGCCGATCCTGGTCGGCCTGCTCACCCTCGGCTGGCTGGTCCAGCAGCTCGCGACCCTGCCGTTCCTCACCGTGATCAGCAGCCTCAACGGCTACCTCATGGTCTTCCTCATCCTCGGCCTCGTCCTCCACGGCACCCCGCGCGGCTTCCTCAACGCGGTCACCAAGGCGGTGCCGACGACCGCGGGCGTGCTCGTGCAGTTCCCGCTGTACGCCGCCATGGCCGCGGTCCTGACCCGCGCCGAGGGCCGCGGCGGGGTGACCGTCTCGCACCACCTCGCCGACCTCTTCACCAGCATCGGCGGCGGTGGCGCCTTCGCCGTCGTGATCGCGCTCTACACCGCGCTGCTCGGCCTGCTCGTCCCCTCGGGCGGCGGCAAGTGGCTGGTCGAGGCGCCCTACGTCATGCAGTCCGCGACCGACGTCGGGATGAACCTCGGCTGGACGGTGCAGATCTACAACGCCGCCGAGGCGCTGCCCAACCTGGTCAACCCGTTCTTCATGCTGCCGCTGCTCGCCGTGCTCGGCGTCCGGGCGCGCGACCTCGTCGGCTTCACGTTCCTGCAGTTCCTCTTCCACCTGCCGGTGGTGCTGCTGCTGCTCTGGTTGCTCGGGATGACGTTCCAGTTCGAGGCACCGGTGGTGCCGTGATGAGCGACCTTGCTTCGACCGTCGCGCCCACCGGCACCCTCCGCGTCGTCATCAACCTCGGCAACCCCGTGCTCGCGCAAGGCACCGCCGACGACCCGCGCGGCGTCACCGTCGCCATCGCGAGGTCCGTCGCCGACTGGCTCGGCGTCCCGCTCGACCTGCTCTGCGTCGACGCCGCACGCGACTCCTACGCCGCGATCGTCGAGGGCAGGGTCGACCTCTGCTTCCTCGCCAACGAACCGGCCCGCGAGGAGGGCGTCGTCTTCACAGCGCCCTACGTCCTCATCGAGGGCGTCCACGTCGTCGACGCCGACTCGCCGCTGACCTCCTCCGACCAGGTCGACCGCGACGGGGTGCGGATCGGCGTCCGCACCGGGTCGGCGTACGACCTCTTCCTCACCCGCAGCCTCCAGCACGCCGAGCTCGTGCGCGCCGACGAGGCGACCGACGTCTTCGAGGAGCAGGGCCTCGACGCGGCCGCCGGCGTGCGCCAGCCGATGGAGCAGTACGTCGCCACGACCGGGCGCCGGATCCTCGAGCCCGCCTTCATGGAGATCCAGCAGTCCGTCGGCCTCCCCCGCGGCCTCGACCCCGACGCCGTCGCCGCGGTGGCAGCGCACGTCGAGGAGCTCAAGGCCTCCGGCTTCGTGCGCGACGAGCTGGCCCGCAGCGGCGTCGAGGCAACCGTGGCGGGGCTAGCGTGAGCAGGTGGACGAGCACCAGCTGAAGCGGTCGGTCGACGCGGCGATGCTGCCGGTCGTCGTCTCGCTGGGTGCCGTGGGTGTGCTCGAGGCGCACTGGCTCCCGGACCGCCGTGGCGACCCGGTGGTGTGGATCCGCGTGCAGGACGAGGCGAGCCGGGTGGCGGTGGAGTCCTACAGCTGGGTGCTCCCCCAGGTGCAGGCGATCCTCGCCCGGCTCGGGCTGCCGCCGACGCAGGTGCTGACGCTGCGCCTCGAGGTCACCTCGGGTGAGGCCGAGGACCGGCTCTTCACGGAGTGAGCTTGCGCCCGATCGCGTCATCGATGGCGTCGTTGAACCGCGCCAGGCCACCGGCGAGGTCGGAGGTGGCGCGGTCCCCCAGCGTGTTGACGATCTCGCGGAGCCCCTCGGCGCGTGCGTCGGCCTCGAGGCGGTACGCCGTCTCGCCGGGCGCGGTCGCGCGGACGAGCATCGCCGGGCAGTCCGGGTCGTCGTAGCGCTCGACCCAGCCACGGTCGACGGCTGCGTGGACCTGGCGGTTGATCGTCGACTGCTCGAGCTGGAGGCCCTCCGACAGCCCCCGGAGGGTGTGCGGCCCGTGCTCGACGACGAGCCAGAGGATCTTGAACGCCGAGGCGTCGAGGTCGGTCACCGACGAGCCCGTCTCGCGCCGCCGGCCGAGCCGCATGAGCTCGTGCCGGAGGGCGGTCAGGGTCTCGTCGGTGACCTCGGCCAGGTCAGACGGCGGCATCGGCGGTCTCGTCGAGGTCGGCGCCGATGGCGTCGGTCCGGCGCGCGACGACCGGCACCATCGAGGCGATGGCGACGCCGACGAACGCGGCGATCGCGCCCACGACGAAGCACCACCTGAACGCCGACTCGGTCGGCACGGCGAACCCGCCGAGGTCGACCGTGCTGCTGGTGAGCAGCGTGGCCATCACGGCCGCGGCGAGCGTCGTACCGGCCGAGCGCATCAGTCCGTTGACGCCGACCGCGGAGCCGGCCTCGTGGGCCGGGACCGAGTCGAGGATCAGGGTGGGCATCGCGGCGTAGCCGATGCCGACGCCCGCCGAGGCGACGCAGGAGGCGACGAGCAGCTGCCACGGGGCGGCCATCATCACCAGGGCGACGAGGTAGCCCGCGCCGAGCACGGCGGCGCCGATCATGAGGGTCTTCTTCGCGCCGATGCTCTTCATCAGCCCGCTCGACACGGGTGCGAAGACGAGCATCATCAGGCCGGCCGGGGCCATCCAGAGCCCGGCGGCGAGGATCGACTGGCCGAGGCCGAAGCCGGTCATCTCGGGCAGCTGGAGCAGCTGGGGCACCACGATCGACTGCGCCATCATGCCGAAGCCGACCGCGACGGCGGCGAGGTTGGTCATCAGCACGGCCGGCGACGCCGTGGTGCGCAGGTCGACGAGCGGCTCGGCCTGGCGGAGCTCGAACGCGCCCCAGGCGAGCAGGACGACGATGCCGAGGACGATCGCGCCCCACGTGCGGCCGCTGTCCCAGCCCCACGTGCTGCCCTTGGAGACGCCGACGAGGAACGACGAGAGACCGATCGCGAGGCCGATCGTGCCGACCACGTCGAGGCGGCCGTCGTGGGCGTCGTGGACGTGGGGCACCGCGAACCACGTGAGGGCGGTGATCACGGCGGAGAGCCCGGCGGCGACCCAGAAGAGAGTGTGCCAGTCACCGGAGTCGGCGATCCACGCGGCGAGCGGCAGGCCGATGGCGCCGCCGACCCCGAGCGTCGCGCTCATCGTCGCGACGCCGGTCGAGGCCATCTCCGGCGGTGCGAACTGGCGGATGAAGGAGATGCCGACCGGGATGAAGCCCATCGCCAGGCCCTGGAGCGCGCGTCCGGCGAGCACCGGGACGAGCGAGTCGGAGATCGCACACACCACGGAGCCGATGGTGAGGAGCGCGGCGCTGGCGACGAGGACGCGCTGCTTGCCGATCATGTCGGCGATGCGTCCGGCGACCGGCATGGTCACCGCCGCCGCGAGGAGGGTGATCGTGATCACCCAGGACGCGTTGGACGCGGACGTCGAGAGCAGCTGGGGCAGCTCGCTCTGGATCGGGATCACCATGGTCTGGGTGAGGGCGGCGCTGAGGCCTCCGGCGCAGAGGACCGCGATCGCGAGTCCGGGGCGCTGCGCGGCGTCCGTCTGGGTAGGCATGTGTGTAAGTTACATATGTTGCGGTCCGCAACCAATTCTGCCGGTGTGTGATCCGGGACACGCCACCGGCGCTCTGCTCACCTGAGCCTGATCCTGATCGGACCCTTCGCCGTGGCGAGGTCGACCACCCGGCCGCCCTGGGTGATCTCGACCTCGCCGCGGTCGACGAGCCGTGCCGCGGCCTGCCGCGCCGGCTCCATCAGCTCCCGCCAGTCCTCGGACGAGCCCACCGCCCGGGCGGCGTCGGACGGGCAGATCGTCGCCGTCGGGGCACGCTGGGCGAGCAGGTCGAGGATCGTCGCCTCGAGGCGGTCGTCGACGTCGGTCACGGGTCGAGTGTGCCCCGGTCTGACGAGCGAGGTGTAGAGCTCCGCGTGGAAGTCGGCGACGTCGGCGCGCTGGTCGCGCCGCTCCTCCACCGTGACAGCACCCCAGCCGGGGTGCGCCACGGCGTCCTCCAGGGCGTCCCGGAGCGAGGAGCCGTCCGCGTCGAGCCCCTCGTTGTGGAAGCCGAACACCGCGCCCTGGTCGGCGTAGTAGCCGCAGTCGGGTGCCACGACGGTGGTGCCGACGTCGCGACAGGCCTCGAGCCACCCCGAGTGCGTGCCGAAGCGGTAGGGCAGGACCGACACGTCGAGCGAGGCGAGGTAGGCGTAGAGGTCGTCGTCGCTCATGAAGTCGTGCACCCGCAGGTCGACCAACCCGCGCGCAGCGGCCAGCCGCAGCTGCCGGGCCAGCGGCTCGTCGTAGCGCGCACCGTCCGGCTCGAGCACGTCCCGGTGTCCGTTGACCTGCAGCACGGCCCCCGGGGTCGCGGCGACGAATGCCAGGAGGGTGGACAGCAAGATGAGCGGGTTCATGCTCGCCCGCAGGCTCTTGACGTGCAGGCCGATCCGCGGGCCGGGCGCGCGGCGGGCAGGGGCGTCGCGGACGCTCTGCATCGTGCGGAGGTCCACGACGTGGGGGTGCGGCACGACGTGCGCGGTGCGCCCCCAGCGCCGGTGGATCTCCGCGGCGGCGCCGCGGGTGAGGGTGATGAGGGCGTCGGCCGCCGGGACCAGCACGTCGAGCTGCGCGTCGTGCAGGGTGCGGTCCTCGTGGTGCGGGTTGCGCAGGTCGTGGACCGTGTACACGAAGGGCGTGCCCTTCCTGCGCAGGGCGTCCACCACGGTGCGCAACCCCTCGGGCGACCAGGCGTCGAAGCCGAACTGGAGGTGGAAGACGTCGAAGTCGGCGCCCTCGATCCACGCCGGGTCGAGCATCACCGGTGGCCACCACGGGCCGCTGGTGCTCCGGCTCGGGTCGGCGGGATCGGGGTCGGGCAGGCGTCGGACGCGGGTCTCGACGGGCGCGGCGAGGTGGCGGACGTACACGTGCCGCGCGGGCACGGACGCGACGACCACGGCGTCGTCGCCTGCCGACCGCGGGATCACGCCGGCCTCCGGCGTGCCCAGCCGCCGTCGGGGAGACGCACGACGAGCCCCTGCTCCTCGAAGGACGCCAGCCAGCCGGTCATCGGCCAGCTCCCCCAGCGTCGCGCGTAGGTCGCGCCGTTGCGCAGGATGTCGTCGAGGTGTCGCACCGGAGGGCTCTCGGAGTCGTGGTGCTGGTGGTAGGCACGTGCCCCGCCGACCCAGCCCAGGGGTCGCCCGGAGGCCGCCCACGTCCGGCCGAGGTCGGTGTCCTCTCCCCCGTAGCCGGCGTACTCCTCGCAGTAGCCGCCGACCGCGGCCCACGTCCGGGAGTGCACGGCGTAGGACAGCGACCAGAACAGCTCCGGATCGCCTCCCGTCCACCGCTGGCCGGGGGCGGGCGCGGGTCGAGCCGGGTGCGGGGCGTCGAGCCCGGGGAGCATCGACGGATCGACCCCGCGCGCCGAGGCCGGCAGGTAGGTCACGGGTCCCGACCAGAGGACCGTCGGCTCCGAGCGGACGGCGTCGCGGTACGCCGCCACGAGGTCCGCGCCGACGAGGCAGTCGACGTCCAGGCCGACGACCACCGTCGCGCCCGCTCCAGCCGCGACTGCGGCGCCGATGTTGCGGGCGGCGGCCAGGGGCAGTCCGCGCTCGTCGCCAGGGGCGCGGACCACGCGCGTGGGGATCGGCCCCTCCGGGCGCCACGACTCCAGAACCGGGTCGGACATCGCGACCACCACGTGGAGGTCGGGACGCAGGGAGCTCGCCAGGAGGGACTCACGCTGCCGATGCAGGTGCTCGTGACGTCCGTGGGCGATGGTGACCACTGCGGTGCGGATCCTCACGACGTGCGCCGGGCCAGTGCGACGCCCTCGACGACGGCGACGAAGCGGTCGGCGGCGCGTCCGTCGCTCCACAGGTGCCACAGCCGCCCGTCGAGCGAGGCGGCGTCGTCCAGGAGCTCGGACCACCCCGTCACGGGGAGGCGCGACAGCACCCGGCAGGGCCAGCTCTCGCCCTCGAGCACCGCACCGGTCGCCACCTGCTCGTCGAACGGTCGCCGTGCGGGCACCACCACCGCCGGGCGACGGGCGGACGCGACGTCGGCGATCGCCCCCTGACCGGCCTGCAGCACGACGACGTCGGCGTCACGCATGGCGGCCCCCGGGTCGTCGCTCCACTCGCCCGAGCCACCCAGCACCCGCCAGGACCAGCCCGGGCTGTCGGCGACGATCCGCTCGACCTGCTCACGGGAGGGGTGGCCGCCACCGCGACCCGAGACCAGGAGCGCGGAGCGGCGCCCGTCCGCGCCCGGCAGGGGAAGGGGACCCTGCAGGCCCAGCGGCACACGCGACATCCCGCCCACCTGGTGCAGGCGACCGCGGTCCGTGGGGGTGAGGCCGCGCACCATGCCATCTGCCTCGGGCGGCCACGCGGCCACCAACGCGCTGCTGGCGGCGTACCCGGCCCGGTGCGCACGGTCGCCCCGGTCGCCGGGCATCACGACCGACACGACGGGTACCCCGTGCAGACGGGCGAGGAGGGCGACCTCCGCCGAGACGTCGCTGACCAGCGCGGCCGGCCGCGCCCGCGAGATCCACGAGGAGATCGCCGCCATGCGGCTGCGCAGGCCGTCGTCGCCGAGGGGTGCCCAGTGCAGGGCGCCGCCGGCCGTCTCGTCGGTCGCGACGTCGCCGCGGTCGTCGCGGTCCAGGACCGCCCAGTCACCGGGCCAGTCGTCGGGCACCGGGAGCGAGGACAGGCCCGTCACCGGCAGGTGGGCTGCGACCGCCCGCGCGCGGTTGAGGTGTCCGGTGCCGACGTGGTGGACGTAGTAGCCGATCATGCGGCCTCCTCCAGGAGCAGGGACCCGAACAGTGCTTCGTAGTCGTCGACCATCCGCGCCAGGCCGTACGCCGCCGTGGCGTGCGCGTGGACCGCGCGTCGGTCGAGCCGCGCCGCGGCGTCGACGGCCTCCGTGAGCGCAGCCACGTCAGGTGAGGTCGCGAGCCGTCCCGACTCGGGCGTCACGATCTCGACCAGCCCACCTCGCGCGTAGCCCGCCACCGGCGTCCCGCACGACATCGCCTCGGCGGCCACGAGGCCGAACGGCTCGTCCCACGTGGGCGTCACGAGCGCGACCTCCGAGGAGCCCACCAGCCGGCAGAGCGCCTCCTGGCCGAGGTGCCCGGCGTAGCGCACCTGGGGTCCGAGCCGTTGCCGGACCTCCTTCTCGAAGTAGTCCTCGTCCATGATCGGACCGGCGAGCACGATCGCGCGGCCGCTTCGCCGCGCGGCGTCGATCGCCTCGTGGGGCGCCTTCTCCGGCGCGATGCGACCGGACCAGACCGCGTCGCGACCGCCGGGACCGGGGGTCCACCGCGCCGGGTCCACCCCGTTCAGGATGGTGTGGGACGTCGTCGCGTGGGCCCATGCCCGCCCCATCGCCGCGCTGACGGTGACGAAGGTGCTGCCCGGGCCGGCGATCTCGATCGCCGACTCCAGCCACGGGACGGGAGGAGTGTGCAGGATCGTCACCATCGGCACCTCGACGGCAAGCGCCATCACGACCGGCAGGTGGTGGAGGCTGTTGTTGAGCACGACGTCGAACTCGTGGCGACCGCTGCGCACCAGTCGCATCATCAGCGTCAGGTAGGCGTGGTGCTCCTGCATCCACACGTCGGGGGGCGCGCCGACGTCGGCCCTCGCCGCGCGGCTCGCCCGGAAGGGCGGCACGTCGAGGAGCTCGACCGGGCAGGCGAGGTGCGACCCGGGAGCCGCGAACACCGACACCTGGTGCCCGCGCCGGTGCAGCTCGGTCGCGAGCGTGGACGTGTGCGCCTCGAGTCCGCCGGCGAAGGGCTCGCGGATCGGGAAGCGGCTGGACGCGATCAGGCACACGCGCAACCTCCCGGTCACCAGGGGTGCTCGAGGCTGGACATGGGGGGACTCCACAGGGGCCGGGGACGGTCGGACGGGCGGTGCGACCCGTGGGGTACCCACTCCGGCGCGCGCGACCCGCGGGCCGGGAACCCCTCTGGGGGTGTGGGCAGGTGGTCGCGCCGCGGCTAGCCTGTGGGAGCAGGGCATCGACGGTGCCCGACCATCCAGGACTTCGATGGCGCATCCCAGCGACCTCGGAGCTCTCCATGGATCACAGCACCAGGACCAGCACGTCGCCCAGCCTCGACCCCGCCGCCGCGCGCGAGGAGGCGGTGCGCGAGATGATCCTCGTCAACCTGCCGGTCGCCCGCCGCATCGCGCGCAAGTTCGCCGGTCGCGGGTGCGACCTCGAGGACCTCGAGCAGACGGCGTACGTCGCCCTCGTCAAGGCGGCGCAGCGCTTCGATCCCTCTGCTGGACACGACTTCCTCACCTACGCGGTGCCGTGCATCACGGGTGAGACCAAGCGACACTTCCGTGACCTCGGGTGGATGGTCCGTCCTCCCCGGCCGGTCCAGGAGCTCAGGGTGCTCGTCGAGCGCGAGCGGGGCCGACCCGAGCCGGCGACGGGTCGACCGCCGACCGACCGCGAGCTCGCCGACCGGCTCGACGTCCCGGTGGAGCTCGTACGCCAGGCGCTCGAGGCGAACGGCTGCTTCTCGCCGTCCTCCCTGGACCGGCCGGTGACGGGAACCACCGACCTCGCGCTCGCCGACACCCTCAAGGACCTGCGCTCGGCGACGGACTACGAGATCGCGGAGGCGCGGGTCGTCCTCGGCCCGGCCCTGGCCGGCCTGGCGCCGTCCGACCGACGGCTCCTGCACCTCAGCTTCGTCGAGGAGAGGACGCAGCGGGAGATCGGTGACGAGCTCGGCCTGAGCCAGTCCCAGGTGTCCCGCCTGGTCCGGGATGCGCTCACCCGCCTGCGCGAAGCCGTGGCCGGCACCGCCGGCTCGTGCGAGGAGGAGGCCGCGTGAGCGTGGCTCGCCGGGCGAGGTCCGGCCATCGTTGATCGCCCGGACGACGGCGCGGACGCCTCGGCGCTCGAGTGGTGCCGGCGTCTCGTGGAGTCGCTGCACGACGACGCCACCGACCCCGAGGACGTGGTGGTGCGCCTCCAGCGGGTGTGCGTGGCCACCCAGGCCGGGCTGGGCATGACGAGCGCCGTGGTGCTGCTCCGGTCCGGGAGCGAGAGCGAGACGCTGGCGGCTGCCTCGGGCCAGGCGGGAGCGGACGCCGCCGAGCTCGAGTACTCCCTCGGCGAAGGACCCTCACGCGACGCCGTCCGCCTCGGTCGGCCGGTCCTGCACGGCGACCTCGACCACGACCCCGCGTGGGTGGCGTTCGCGCCCGCCCTCGCCGCGACGGGCCTGCGCTCGGTGTTCGCGTTCCCGCTCCAGATGGGTGCGGCCCGGTTCGGCGCCCTCACGATGTACGGCCGCGACCGGCAGACACTCGACCCTCGACGGACCGCCCGCTGCCTGGCCATGGCCGAGCTCACCACCCGGATCATCCTGCTCAGCACCGCGAGCGGGCCCGACGGCGGACTGGCCGACGCCCTCGACCAGGCGATGGCCCTGCGCGTGGAGATCTTCCAGGCGCAGGGCATGGTGATGGTCGCCCTCCGGACCGACCTGGCGACGGCACTCGCCCGGATGCGGGCACACGCGTACGAGACGGACCGCAGCCTCCACGAGGTGTCGCTCGACATCGTCGACGGCCGCTTGACCCTCACCGACGAAAGGCCAGGCTCTTGATCGTGTCGTCCGTGCACAGACGTGCGTCCACCCTGGTGATCGGAGGGACCCGATGATCTCCACCGCGCAGCTCTCGGCGCTCTTCGTCGAGGTCGCCGACACGCTGGTCGACGACTTCGACCTGGTCGACTTCCTCCACACCCTCACCGACCACGCGGCCGACGTCAGTGGCGCAGATGCCGTCGGACTGCTCCTGGCCGACCACAACCGGGTCCTGCGGTTCATGGCCGCCTCCAACCACACCGGCAAGATGCTCGAGCTCTTCCAGCTCCAGAACTCCGAGGGTCCCTGCCTGGACTGCTTCACCACCGGGCGACCCGTGGTGAACGCGGAGCTGGACGACGCGGGTGAGAGATGGCCACGCTTCGCGCCGGCCGCGGTCGCCGGTGGCCTGCGGTCGGTGCACGCGTTCCCCCTCCGCCTGCGCGAGCAGACGATCGGTGCGCTGAACCTCTTCAGTCGCGCCGAGTCGCGCTTCGCCGACGACGACGTCCGGGTCGTCCAGGCGCTGGCGGACGTCGCGACGATCGCCATCCTGCAGGAGCGGAGCATCCTCCGTGCCGAGATGCTCACCGAGCAGCTCCAGGGCGCGCTCAACAGTCGCGTCGTCATCGAGCAGGCGAAGGGGGCGATCGCCCAGCAGCAGGGCATCGCCCCGGAGGAGGCGTTCGAGCTCATGCGGGCGGAGGCGCGGTCCACCCGACGACGCCTGGCCGAGGTCGCGGAGGACGTCCTCGCCGGCATCGACCGGCGCCCGTCGGCGCCTGGTCGCCGCGACACCTGAGGCACCTGCTTCACTGGCGGCATGCGCGCACTCGTCCAGCCCCAGTTCGGCGACCCGTCCGAGGTCCTCTCCGTCGAGGAGGTGCCGACGCCCGAGCCCGGGCCCGGCCAGGCGCTCGTCCGGGTCCTCCTCTCCCCCATCCACAACCACGACCTGTGGACGGTGCGCGGCAGCTACGGCTTCAAGCCCGAGATGCCCGCCCGTGCCGGCACCGAGATGGTCGGGATCGTCGAGGCCCTCGGCGAGGGAGCCGAGGGTCCCGAGGTCGGCACCCGCGTCGCCGTCGGCGGTGCCTTCGGCGCCTGGGCGGAGTACGTCGTCGCGACCGCTAAGGCGCTCATCCCGATCCCCGAGGAGATGGGCGACGAGGCCGCCTCGCAGCTGGTGTCGATGCCGTTCAGCGCGATCGCGCTGCTCGACTTCCTCGAGGTCACCGAGGGCGACTGGATCGTGCAGAACACCGCCAACGGCGCGGTCGGCCGGATGGTGGCGCAGCTGGCGAAGGCCCGCGGCGTCCGCGTGCTCGGCCTGGTCCGGCGCGCGGCCGGGGTCGACGAGCTGCGCGAGCAGGGCATCGACGACGTCGTCGCGACCGACGACGACGGGTGGCGCGACCGGGTGAAGGAGATCGTCGGCGACGCCCCGATCGTCGCCGGCGTCGACTCGGTCGGCGGCAGTGCTGCCGGTGACGTCGTCTCGCTGCTGGCCGAGGACGGCGTGCTCGTCGTCTTCGGCGCCATGGCCTCCCCGACCCTCGAGATCGCGTCGGGCGACGTGATCTTCAAGCAGGTCGTCATCAAGGGCTTCTGGGCGAGCAAGATCTTCCCGGCGATGTCAGGCGAGAAGCGCGCCGAGCTGATGGGCGAGCTCGTCGCCGGCATCTCCGCCGGCACGCTGACCCTCCCCGTCGAGAAGGTCTTCCCGCTCGAGGAGATCGCCGACGCCGCCCGCGCCAGCGCCCAGCCGGGGCGCCGCGGCAAGATCCTGCTGCGCCCCTGACCCGCGACCGCTTCAGGACACCCGCTGACCTGTTTCCGGTCCACCATGGATGGCATGGACACACAGCAGCGGACCTTTCCGGAAGGCGTTCCGTCGTGGATCGACCTCGAGCAGCCTGACCTCGCCGCCACGCAGGAGTTCTACGGCGGCCTGTTCGGCTGGCAGCTCGAGCCCGTCGGCGGCGGGCAGTACGTCATCGCCCGCCTCGACGGCCAGGACGTCGCCGGTCTGGCGGAGCCCGATCCCGACCTCCCGCCGAGCCCCGGCGGCTGGACGACCTACGTCGCCGTCGACGACGCCGGGGCCGCCGCCGCGCGCGTGGCCGCGGCCGGCGGCAGGGTCGTCGTACCCGCCGCGGAGGTGGGCCCGGCCGGCCACATGGCCGTCGTCGAGGACCCGGCCGGCGCGCTTTTCCGGCTCTGGCAGGCGGGCCGACGCCTCGGCGTCCAGGTGGCCAACGTGCCGGGCGCGTGGAACTTCAGCGACCTCCGCGGCGCCGACGTCGACACCGTGCGCGACTTCTACGCCGACGTGCTCGGGTGGGAGCTCGACGACATGGGCTTCTCGGTGCTCGTACGACGCTCCGGCTACGGCGACCACCTCGCCGCGACCGTCGACCCCGGCATCCACGAGCGCCAGGCCGGGGTCTCCGCTCCGGAGGGGTTCGCCGACGCGGTGGCGTGGATCGACACGTCCACCCCGGCCACGGAGGCGGCGTGGCACGTCACCTTCACCGTCGCCGACCGCGACGACACGGCCGCCGCCGCCGAGCGGCTGGGCGGCGTCGTGGTGTCGACCGCGGACTCCGAGTGGACCCGGACCGCCGTGGTCCGTGACCCTCAGGGAGCGACGTTCACGGCGAGCCAGTTCACGCCCCAGGAGGGGTAGGGGTCAGTCGACCTGCATCTCGCCGAGCTCGTTCCAGTCGTCCTGGTCGACGCTCTGGCTGACGATCTTCGGGGTTGCCGCGAGGTAGTGCGGGAGCTCGGCCTGCGCGGCCTTGAAGTGGTCGCTGCTGACGTGCGCGCCGCCGGCGTCACCGTCGCGGAACGCCTCGACGAGGACGTACTCGTTCGGGTCGTCGAGGCTGCGCGACCAGTCGAACCACAGGCAGCCCTCCTCGGCGCGGGTGGCCTCGGTGAAGGCCCGTGAGATCTCCGGCCACGCCTCGGCGTGCTCCGGCAACACAGGGAACTTGGCGGTGATGAAGATCAAGACGTGTCTCCTTCGAAGTGGCGTGCGGATCAACCCTAAGGAGCGGCACCTACAGTGGCGACGATCGCCATGACCCAGAACCCGTCCCCCACCGCCGGCCGCGCCCGGCGGCTGCTGCTCGTCGTCGACGCCCCCTCGCTGCTGCACCGCAACCACCACGCGCGCGCACACACCCGGTTGACGGATCGGCAGGGCCGGCCGATCTGGGCGCTGCAGGGGATGCTGCGCCAGATCCTCGAGTCGATCGACACGATCGCCCCCGACGCGGTGGTGTTCGGGCTGGACGACCGCACCGGGTCCGTACGCCGCGACGCCTACCCCGACTACAAGGCCGGGCGCGCGGAGAAGGACCCCGAGCTCGTCGACCAGCTCGACCGCGCCGGCGCGCTGCTCGACGCGCTGGGGCTGGCGACGGTGACGCCTCCCGGGCTCGAGGCCGACGACGTCAACGCGTCCGGCGCGACCTGGGCGGAGGCCAACGGCTGGGACTGCGTGATCATCACCTCCGACCGCGACGCCTTCGCCCACATCAGCCCCCACACGCAGGTGCTGCGGCTGATCGACGGCGGCATCCACGGCTCGCCGATGCTCAACCCGGCGCGGCTGTTCAACATGTACGGCGTCCGCGCCGCCAACTACCTTGCCTTCGCCGCGCTGCGCGGGGACACGAGCGACAACCTCCCCGGCGTGCAGGGCATCGGCGAGAAGACCGCAGCGATCCTGCTCGACGTCGCCGGCTCGATGGACGCCGCGTGGGCCGACATCGACCACGAGGACGGCCGCAACCTCCTCGCCGCGCTCGACGACTGGTCGGCCGAGACCGGCGGGCGTCGCATCGGTGCGACCGTCGTACGACGACTCCAGGCCGAGGGCGCGCGCCAGCGCTACGACTTCAACGTCGAGATGATGTCGGGCAAGGACGACCTCGACCTCGGGCTCACCCCGGACGTCCCCGGCTCACGCGGGCTGCTGCCCCTCGACTTCGACCGGGTCAGTCGGGTGGTGGGCTTCCTCGACAACGACTTCACCACCGACTTCGCGGTGCGCGTGCTGACGAGCAGGCCCGCTTCAGGCTGAGGTGTCGCCGAGCCGCGCCCGCAGCCGCTCGACCTCCTCCTCGAGGTCGAGCACGCGGGCGATGCCCGCCAGGTTCAGGCCGTCGGCGAGCAGCGTACGGATGCGCACGAGCCGATCGACGTCATCTGCGCTGTAGAGCCGCGAGCCTCCGGACGTCCGGTCCGGGGAGAGCAGTCCGCGTCGCTCGTAGACGCGGAGGTTCTGGATCTCCATCGCCACCATCTCCGCCGCGACCGAGATGGCGTAGACGCCCTTGTCGCTCGCGGTCATGGGTCCTCCGTCGCGTCCTCAGAAAATTCTTGGCCTGGTGGCTTGATCCTGCCGTTGATGTTGACTATACAAAACCTGTAACCAGCAATACAGGTCATGAGTCCTCGCGGGACTCACCCGGCAGATCCAGGAGGAGACATGTTGCTTCGAAACACCGACCCGTTCCGTGACCTCGACCGCCTCACCCAGCAGCTCATGGGCACGACCAACCGTCCCGCGGTGATGCCGATGGACGCGTGGCGCGAGGGCGACCGCTTCGTCATCGAGTTCGACCTGCCCGGGGTCAGCGCGGAGAGCATCGACCTCGACGTCGAGCGCAACGTGCTGACGGTCCGCGCCGAGCGGGTGGCCCGCAACGGCGACTGGGAGGCACTGGCCGCCGAGCGGCCGCGGGGTGCCTTCAGCCGGCAGCTGGTCCTCGGTGACAACCTCGACCTCGATCACATCGAGGCCTCCTACACCGACGGCGTGCTGAGGCTGGTGGTGCCGGTCGCCGAGCGCGCGAAGCCCCGCAAGATCCAGATCGGCCGCGAGTCCGACAGCGCGCGCGAGCGCGCCGAGCTGAGCGCCTCGTCGTAGGCCGGTCCTTCCATCCCGTGCCGTGGTGGTCGCAGCCCTTGCGCAGCGTGCTGCGACCACCACGGCACGACCACCCACGCCCGACGTCGGCGCGGCTACGAGCCGCTGGTGATCACCGGCACGATGACTGCGGTCATGACCGCGACGTTCATCGCGGCGATCGCCTGGGCGACGGCCTGGGCGACCGCATCACCGGCCACGACCTCCTCGGACACCTGCTCGATGCGGGCCTTGAGCTCCTTCTTCGAGAGCGTGCCCTTCTCGTCGGCGAGCACCTTCTCCGCCATGCCGAGGCCCTGGAGGACCGCCAGCAACGTCGCGTCGGCGGGCTCCGGCGTGCCTCCCAGCAGCACGGTCCGCAGCTGATCGCGGACGCGGCGCTCCGGCTCGGGGTTGATCACCGGGTACTTCGCGGGCACGAGGCCGAGTGCGCGCTTCTCCTCGATGCGGATCACGCCCTGCCCGGCGAGGGCCGCGGCGACGTGCTCCTCGACCGCGACCTTGCCGTCGGTGACGAGGGAGGACAGCTTCTTGCCGTCCTTCTCCTGCAGCCTGGCCAGCGACGCGTCCAGGGCGGGATGACCGGTCGGGCCGGTGTCGAGGACGGTCATCCGCGGGTCCTTGTCGTCGCTGAGCGTCACGCGCTGGACGAGCACCAGGTCGGTGATGGCAGCGGCAGCGAGGCCGTACGTGCTCGCGGCGAACGCGCTCTCGGCCTTGCCGTCGTCGCGACGCAGGAGCAGGAAGAGTGACTCCGAGATCAACATGCGTCCGAGCCTAGGCACGATCGGGCGTCGACGGATCCCCCGACTGACGGAGATCCACCCTCATCGCCCGGGCCGCCAGGTCCACCGCAGGACCGAGGAGGAAGATCACCGCGACCGTGCCGACCCCGATGGTGGCGCCGAGGAGCCAGCCCGCGAGCGCTCCCCCGCCCTGGACCACGCTGTAGGACCACTTGAACGGCACCGGCGGGTCCCACGCGAGCGCCGCCGCCTCCGTCGGGCCGGCACCGGTGTGGCTGCCGAGGTAGAGCGCGATGCCTGCCGCCAGCACCGGGAACGCAGCGACCAGCAGCGCCACCCGCCAGACCAGCTCGCCCGGCGTCTCGATCACCCCGAGCACCGCCGACACGGTCACGCCCACCAGCACCATCTGCACGACCGTCCCGATGCCCGGGTAGACCTTGCGCAACGCCGCCAGCGCCACGAGCACGACGCCCACGAGCAGGTTGACGACCCAGAACGCCGCTCCCGTGGTCAGGCTGAGCCCGTTGATGAAGGTCGAGTACCCGTCCGACCCCAGGTCCGCCGCCAGCAGCAGCGCCACGCCCGTCCCGAGCACGAGGCATCCCACGACGAGCATGACGAGAGGGCGGGGACTGGGGATCACGGGCACAGTTTCTCAGCCCGCCGATCACTCGGCCGCCGCTGGTTGAGCGGGGCGCCCTGTCGCTGGTTGAACAGGGCGCCCTGGCGCCCGTGTCGAAACCAAGGCCACCAGCTACCCCGTTGGTCGAGGAGGGCGCCCCGCGCCCGTCACGAGACCAGACCATCCCTTGACCAAACCTCGCACCGCCGACCATCGTCACTGTCAGACCCGTCGCCTACAATCGAACACATGAGCGAAGTGGTTGCGGTGGTTCCCGAGGCAGGGGTTGACGACCTCGGCGCCTCGGCCCTGCTCGCTCTCGCTCGGTCCCGCAAGGCCGCCGAGGACCAGGCAGCCGCCGACCTGCTGGACCTCGCCGCACGCTGGGCTGACCTGCACCCACCCGAGTCGATCCACCTCGCAGCTGCGTTCACCACACCCGGCAGCGAGCATGAGGAGCCCATCGCGGGCGAGGGGTGCCCACCCGTCGACGAGTTCTGTGTCGCCGAGCTCGGCGCCGTCCTCGGCATCTCCACCACCGCGGCGAAGAAGCTCATCGGCCACGCCCTCGAGCTGCGCCACCGCCTCCCCCGACTCTGGCACCAGGTCCACGCCGGCACGGTGCCCGCATGGCGCGCACGGTCGGTCGCCGAAGCCACCATCCACGCCGTGCCCGCCCTCACCCGTGAGGCCGCGAGCTGGGTCGACGACCAGGTCGCCGCCGTCGCCGGCAAGGTCGGTGTCGCGCAGCTCGACCGGCTCGTGGCCGAGACCATCACGAGGTTCCAGCTCGCTGCACCTGACCCGGCTGCGGATCCGGAGGACGGGTATCTCCATGTCGACCCGAGGCACGTCACCGTCCTGGATCAGGACGTGCACTTCGCCGGGACCGTCCACGTCGAGGCCGACCTCGACCTCGCCGACGGCCTCGACCTCGACCACGCCCTCGCGCACGACGCCGCAACACAGAAAGCACTCGGCTCCACCGAGACCCTCGACGTCCGCCGCGCCAAGGCCCTCGGCAACCTCGCAAGGACGCAGACCGCCCTCGACCTCGCCACCCAGACCACCCCGGGTGATCGAGCAGCCGACCAGGAACTCCCCAGCCTTCCGGCAGCCCGCGAGGTCGTGCTCCACGCCCACTTCGACGCAGACCTGGTCGGAGAGACGACGGTGTTCGGTCCCACCGGGCGGATGGAGAACCGACAGAAGCTCCTGCTCCTCGAACAGCTCCAGGCGTGGTGCGCCGACTCGCGGACGAAAGTGACCATCAAGCCGGTCATCGACCTCAACCACAACCTCACCGCACCCGGCTACGAGATCCCCGCCAGCATCCGTGAACAGGTCATCCTGCGCGACCGCACCTGCGTCTTCCCGCACTGCACCCGACCAGCCCGGCGCTGCGACATCGACCACGTCGTCGCCTTCGACCACGACGCCGAAGCCGAGGGCCGGCCACAACCCGGGCCCACACGCTCCGACAACCTCGCCTGCCTCTGCCGCTCCCACCACCGGCTCAAGACCTTCACCACCTGGCGCTACACCATGACCCAGCCCGGCGTCTACGAGTGGACCTCACCCCACGGCCACCAGTTCAGACGAGACCGATCAGGCACCATCCGGATCGAGCCCGCACGACCATGACCCCGCCCCACACCCCGCCGGTCACCACCACGGCGGGGCCACAGGCACGTCTTGGTGACTTGTGACCCCTCCCATTCCGTCCCGAAGGGGTCGCGACGGCTAGGGGGCACCCCCTCCCCTATGCGTCTGGTGATATACGACGGCCCGCCGTCGCGACGCTGCCAGCGGTGCACTCTGGGTCACGATGCACGCTGCAGGAGAGGTGAGCCACAGATGACCTCATGGTGGTCATGTCGCCGCGCCCGAGCGCGGGCGCGGCATCACGACAGGCCGAGACGTTTGCGGATGACGTCGTCAGAGCCGCCGTGGGCGGCGTGCCACAGTGCCAGGACCTTCTCGAGGACCTCTGACCAGGACAGGTCGTCCCATCCGAGGTACTGCTCTAGGTGATCGCCTAAGGCAGTGAAGGCAAGCAGAGCGGGCATCGCGTGGAAGGCAATGGACTCGGTCCTCATGGCTGGGATCTGGCGGTCACGTGAGGAGAACTCGTCCAGGTACATCAGGCCTGACGTCTTCGAGTGCGCGACGTCCGACAAGCCGTGCCACATAGACCTGCCGAGGTCGACCGTGAGGACGGCTTCGATGATGTCGGAGGTGTTGGTCCGGGCCTCACCGTCCTCGGCTAGGACCTTCGGCATACGCATCCGCTCGGTGAGCCTGACGCGACGGACCTGGAAGCCGGCGCCTTCGGC
The DNA here is from genome assembly GCF_900105585.1 of Nocardioides exalbidus. Lineage (NCBI taxonomy): Bacteria > Bacillati > Actinomycetota > Actinomycetes > Propionibacteriales > Nocardioidaceae > Nocardioides > Nocardioides exalbidus. The sequence continues at coordinate 3,240,334 of NZ_FNRT01000002.1, read as the reverse complement.
CGCAGTCAAAATCTCGTCACGCTGAACGCGGGCGTCATCTGAGTCTTGTGGTTTGCGCCGGACGTCTTCCGTGAGGAGCTCGAGCTGAAGGTTCCACAACCTCCGCACGCGCTCGGCGGATGGCGCCTCAGGTGCCATGAGCCAGCAGGCAGCAGCAGCTGCCTCGAGGGCAGCCCGGCTGAGGACAGCCGTTGACCGGAACCCGACGTCGTCCCGGACGAGATGAGCAAGCGATTCGAGGTGGTCCATCGTCGCGCGCACGAACCTTTGCACGAAGTCGAGGCTGCACTGGACGGGGTCAACGAGCTGGTGCGCTCGATAGTTGACAGGCTGGCCCAGCGAATCGAGCGGGACATCGAACGACATGTGCTGCCCCAACCACTCGCGGTCGGCTTCCGCGAGTGACGTAGGTGCGGCTCGGATGCCGTACTCCTTATCGGGGTCCAAGCCATCGCTGAGGAAGCGCAGTCGTCGGTACGCGTCGAACAGTTCCCGTGAGATCGGGATGACCTCAGCCAAGAGTGTGCCTATCGCCTCGGCGCTCGGCCGCTGCGCCTCGATCTGACGTCGCTCGCGCCCCGAACGCTCGAGCTCGCACATCATCTTCTCGAAGTCGATCGGTTGGGATTGGTCGGTCACGGTCCCCCCGGGCTGTCTACCTGTCGTGGAGAGCAATCATGCCGTGGTCGCCTGACGTTCGTTGGTGGCCTTGGCCATGAGGTAGCGGCGCCAAAGGGCGGGCCTCGACCTACGTTGAGGACATGAGCCACGCGCCGGACCGGGCGGTCGCCGTCGCCCTGCACGACGGCCAGGTGCTCGTCATCGCGCGCCAGAAGGAAGGACGGGCCTACTGCGTGCTGCCCGGCGGAGGAGTGGAGCCGGGCGAACCACCGGAGGTCGCCGTGCTGCGCGAGCTCGCCGAGGAGACCGGTCTCATGGGGACGGTGAGCCGACCCCTGTGGACGATCGAGCACCACGACCGACGCGCCCACTACTTCCTGGTCGCCGTCGAACCGGGCCCCATGACCCTCGGGGGTCCAGAAGCATCGACCCGGACCACGACGAACGACTATGCGCCACAGTGGCTGTCGATGGACTCACTGGACGACGGGAGCCTGCAGCCTGAGTCCATCCGCGACCTCGTGCGCGCGGTGGAGGCTGAGATCGGCTGACGCCCTGCGAGCCCTGGATCAGCGGCCCGCAGCCTCGCTCACGGCCGCCCGGGCCCGTTCCTTGATCGCGGTGACGACCTCGGTCTTCGCATCGGCGTAGGCGTTCATGTCGGCCCAGTCCTGCTCGAGGAGCGCGCGTTTCGTGCGCTCGTACAGCGCGCGGTCGGCGTCGTCGGTCCGCAGGCGGTCGCGGAACAGCAGGTAGTCCTCGGCGAGCGGGTCGCCGACCTCCATCACGTGGATGTGGGCATCGAGCTCGGGCGTGCGCACCAGGCGATGGCCCGGCTCGCGGACCCGCAGGTCGTAGCCGGCGGCGACCAGCTGGTCGAGGTAGTCCTCCTCGGCAGTGATGTCGGCGACGGTGACCAGGACGTCGATGATCGGCTTGGCCGCGAGCCCCGGCACCGAGGTCGATCCGATGTGCTCGACCTGGACCGCGGCTGGTCCCAGCGCCGCGCGGATGCGGCGCTCGTGCTCGGCGTAGGCCTCGGCCCACCGAGGGTCGTGGTCGGTCAGGAACAGCTCGCGCTTCACCACTCCGCCGACGATCTCGGCCGTGGTGACGTCGGGCCGGCGGGGCTTCCTCTCAACGGACACGCTGCCGATCCTCCCACTGCTCCTCGTCGCATCCGTGCGTCCACGGGTCGTGCGGAGCAGTTCACCCGATGTGCACCTGCAGGCCGCTCATGTCCCGGCGGCGGCGTACCAGAGTGGAGCCGCCTCCCACGGAACTCGGACCCGAAGGACCACCCCCATGCGCCTGCCCGCTCGACGTACGGCCACCGCCCTCTCGCTCGCCACCGTCGCCGCCCTCGCCACCTCGCTCCTCGTCGCCGCCCCCGGCAGCGCCTCCGGCCGAGGCGGTCACGACGACCACCACCACGGCGGCGGCCACCACGGAGGGACGACCCGCTGGGTCGACACCCCGACCCTGGTCGGCCGGGCCACGATCGACGCCGACCACCTCGCCGAGGGCCCGCCGTCCGGCGCGCAGATGACGCCGGCCAACGGACGTCAGGGCCCGTTCCCGGGCCAGGTCATCCCCGGCTTCTCCGCGATGCTCGACAACGGCGACGGCACGTTCTGGGCGATGCCTGACAACGGCTTCGGCGCCAAGACCAACTCGGCCGACTTCCTGCTGCGGATGTATCTCGTCGAGCCCGACTTCGAGGGTGAGGACGGCGGGGACGGCTCGGTCGACCTGCCCGAGTTCATCTCGTTCAGCGACCCCGACCACCGGGCCGGCTTCCCGATCGTCAACGAGACCACGGACGAGCGGCTGCTGACCGGCGCCGACTTCGACATCGAGTCGGTCGTCCGGCTGCGCGACGGCAGCTTCCTGGTCGGTGAGGAGTTCGGCCCGTTCCTCCTCCACTTCGACACAGACGGCGTCCTGCTCAGCGCGCCCGTGCCGCTCCCCGGCGTCCAGTCACCCCAGAACCCCTTCCTCGGCAGCGCCCAGCCGACCCTCCCGGCCAGCAAGGGCTTCGAGGCGACGGCGTACGACGGCTCCCGCTACGCCTACCCGGTCCTCGAGGGCGCGCTCGTCGCGGAGGCCGACCAGCGCGTGCGCTGGATCCACCAGCTCGACACCCGGACCATGCGCTACACCGGCAGGAAGTGGGCCTACCGCACGGTCGAGGCCGCGAACCTCGTCGGTGACGCCTTCATGACCGGCCGCGACGAGATGCTCGTCCTCGAGCGCGACAACTTCGGTGGCACCCAGGCCGTCACGAAGCGCATCGTGGAGGTCGACCTCCGCAAGACCGAGCCCGGCGGGCACCTCGTCGCCGAGCCCGTCCTCGACCTGCTGGAGATCGCCAACCCCGACAGCATCGGCGAGGGCGGTGGCTACGGCACCGGTGACCCCTTCTCGTTCCCCTTCGTCTCCGACGAGACGGTCGTCCAGCTCCGCGACGGCAGCTTCGTCTTCACCAACGACAACAACTTCCCCGGTGACGACGCCCGCGTCGACGGCGAGCCCGACGACATCGAGATCATCCACGTCGAGATGCGCCGTGAGCGCGTACGGACCGGCGGCCCGACCGTCTTCGCCCACCGCGGCGCCTCCGGCTACCGCCCCGAGCACACCATCGCCGCCTACGAGCTCGCCGCCCGCCAGTGCGCGGACTTCGTCGAGCCCGACCTGGTGATGACCCGGGACGGCGTGCTCGTCGACCGCCACGAGCCGGAGATCGGCGGCACCACGGACGTCGCCTCGCGCCCCGAGTTCGCCGGCCGCAGGACCACCAAGCAGGTCGACGGCCGCGCGGTCACCGGCTGGTTCGTCGAGGACTTCACCCTCGCCGAGCTCAAGACGCTCCGCGCGATCGAGCGGCTCCCGCTCCAGCGCGCGGAGAGCAGGACCTACGACGGCCTCTACCAGGTCCCGACCATCGACGAGGTCCTCGCCTTCGCGCGCCGTACCGAGACCTGCGACGGCGAGCCGATCGGCGTGATCCCCGAGATCAAGCACAGCACCTACCTCGCCGACGCCGGCCTGCCCGCGGAGCAGCCGCTGCTCGACGCCTTCGCCCGCAACGGCGTACGCCCCGGTGACACGCCCGTCGTGATCCAGAGCTTCGAGGTCGGCAACCTGCAGCGCCTCTCGCGGATGACCCGCTTCGACCTGGTCCAGCTCGTCGACTGCTCCGGCGCACCCTACGACCAGGTCAAGGCCGGCACCGGCGTGACGTACGCCGACCTGGTGACCCGGAAGGGCATGCGCGACGTCGCGAGGTACGCCGACAGCGCGGGGCTCTGCAAGGACCGGATGATCCCCCGCAACCCGGACGGCAGCCTCGCCGAGCCGACGGACGCGATCCGCAACGCCCACAGGGCCGGGCTCACGGTCACCGGCTGGACCTTCCGCCGCGAGAACTCGTTCCTCCCGCTCGAGCTCCGTTCCTCCGCCGACCCGGCCGGTGTCGGCGACCTCGCCGGCGAGATCCGCACCTTCCTCGCGGCCGGCATGGACGACTTCTTCACCGACAACCCCGACATCGGCGCCCAGGTCGCCGACGGGTGGCGCGGCTGAGCCGTCGTAGGTTGGCACCGCTCCACTCTCGGATCTCTCGGAAGGCATCTGCCATGACATCTCGACCCACTCGATCGCTGGCGGTGGCCGCGGTCGCCACGCTCGCCCTCGTCTCCCCCGCCGCGGCCGGCGGCGGCCACGGACACGGCGGCGGGCACGGCGGCGGGCACGGCCCGAAGGGCGACGTCCGCTTCTCGACCTTCAACGCCTCCCTCAACCGCGCGACGGCAGGCGCCCTGGTGAGCGACCTGTCGACGCCCGGCAACGCCCAGGCCGCTGCGGTCGCGGAGACCATCCAGCGCACCGACCCGGACGTGCTGCTGGTCAACGAGTTCGACTACGTCGCCGACGGCGAGGCGGCCGAGCTGTTCCGCGAGAACTACCTCGAGGTCGGCCACAACGGCGCGGCCCCGGTCGACTACCCGTACTACTACGTCGCGCCGGTCAACACCGGTGTGCCGAGCGGGTTCGACCTCGACAACAACGGCTCCGTCGGCGGTGGCAACGACGCCTTCGGCTTCGGCGAGTTCCCCGGCCAGTACGGCATGGTCGTCTACTCGAAGTTCCCGATCGACACCGACGAGGTCCGGACCTTCCAGAACTTCCTCTGGAAGGACATGCCGGGTGCGAAGCTGCCCGACGACCCGGCCACGCCCGCCCCTGCGGACTGGTACTCCCCCGCCGAGCTCGACGTCGTACGCCTGTCGTCGAAGTCGCACTGGGACGTGCCGATCCGCATCGGCCGCGAGACCGTGCACTTCCTGGTCTCGCACCCGACGCCGCCGGTGTTCGACGGTCCCGAGGACCGCAACGGGCTGCGCAACCGCGACGAGATCCGGCTGTGGGCGGACTACGTGCGCGACCGCGCCGACTACCTGTACGACGACGAGGGCGAGCGCGGCGGCCTGCGCCGGGGCAGCTCGTTCGTGATCGCCGGCGACCAGAACTCCGACCCGCTCGACGGCGACTCGCTGGCCGGGTCCGCCCAGCAGCTGCTCGACAACCCGGCGATCAACACCCGCGTCACGCCCACGAGCGACGGCGCGGTCGAGGCGAGCGAGCGCGACGGCGGGGTCAACCTGACCCACCTCGGCGACCCGGCGCTCGACACGGCGGACTTCGCCGAGCCGCCGGGCAACATCCGGGCCGACTACGTGCTCCCGGACCGCGCGACCCGCATCACCGACGCGGGCGTCTTCTGGCCCGAGTCGACCGACCCGCTGTTCCGCCTCGTCGGGACCTACCCGTTCCCGGCGAGCGACCACCGGCTCGTCTGGATCGACGTGCAGCTGTCGCGGTCCCACGGGCACCCACACCGGCGCTGATCCCGCAGCGACTTCGGGAGATGGACGGCCGGTGTTCACCGGCCGTCCATCGTCGCGCTTCCGGCGCGAGCCGGCGGTTCACGAGTGTCGGGGGGTCACATCCCGTCTCGAGAAAGTCCCCCAGACATGACCTCTCGCACGAGTCTTCCGCTGCTCCCGATGGCCGGGCGCACCCACGGCAACCGCAGCGCCGTCACCTGCCACCTCCGCTGCGGCGACGCCTGCTTCGTCGCCGCGCCGAACACCACCGAGACCTCCTACTTCCGTGACGTCGCCACCCAGGCCCTGAGCCGTCGGACCGTCGTCGGCACCGGTGTCGCAGCGGCCGCGCTGACCGCCGTACCCGCCCTGCCCGCGGCCGCGAAGCCCGGCGGCGGGCACGGCGGGCACGGCGGTGGGCACGGCGGCGGCCACGGCCCCGGTCCGCACCACGGCGACCTGGCCTTCACCGCGATCGCGCCCGCTGCCACGACGGTCGACACCGTGACGGTGCCCGCCGGCTACCGCTGGGACCCGATCCTGCGGTGGGGCGACCCGATCCTGCGGGGTGCGCCCGCCTTCGACGGGATGCGCCAGACGCCCGAGGCGCAGGCCGGCCAGTTCGGCTACAACAACGACTACCTCGACATCATCGAGACGAACCGCTCGGGCACCAGCGCGCTCCTGGTGTGCAACCACGAGTACACCAACGAGAACATCATGTTCCCGCCCGGCACCGACCCGGAGACCGTGATCCGCACGGCCTGGGCCGCCCACGGCATGTCGGTCGTCGAGCTGAAGCGCCGCCGCCGCGGGGAGAAGTGGACCTACGTCCCCGGTGCCCGCCTCAACCGCCGGATCACCCTCGACACGCCCTTCGTCCTCGACGGCCCGGCCGCCGGCTCCGACCTGCTCAAGACGGCCGAGGACCCGACCGGCCGCACCGTGCGCGGCACCATGAACAACTGCTCCGGTGGTACGACGCCGTGGGGCACGGTGCTGTCGGGCGAGGAGAACTTCAACCAGTACTTCCGCGCCACCGGCACCGACCCGAAGGAGGCCCGCTACGGCCTCGCCGCGACGCAGGACACCCGCAACTGGCGCTCGGTCGACCCCCGGTGGGACGCCACGACCGCCGACTACCGCAACGAGCCGAACCGGTTCGGCTGGATCGTCGAGATCGACCCGTCCGACCCGCGCTCGACCCCGGTGAAGCACACGGCGATGGGCCGCTTCAAGCACGAGGGCGCCAACGTCATCGTCAACCGCGACGGCCGCGTGGTCGCCTACATGGGCGACGACGAGCGCTTCGACTACCTCTACCGCTTCGTGTCGAAGGACCGGGTGCACGGCGGCGGGCCTGGTGTCGGGCCTGGCGGCTGGAAGGACGCGCACCGCCGCCACGGCAGCCGCCGCTCCCCGCTGAGCGAGGGCGACCTGTCGGTGGCCCGCTTCACTGGCGACGGCCTCGAGGACGGCATCAGCGACGGCACCGGCGAGTGGATCCCGCTCACGAAGGACGGCCAGTCGATGGTCCCCGGCTTCACGCTCGAGGAGGTGCTCGTCTACACGCGCCTGGCCGCCGACTCCGTGATGCCGACCAGGATGGACCGCCCCGAGGACGTCCAGCCGAGCACCCACAACGGCCGGATCTACGTCGCCTGCACCAACAACACCGACCGCGGCAAGGTCGGCAAGGAGGGGCCGACCGAGCCCAACCCGCGCGCGGCCAACAAGGACGGCCACATCGTCGAGATCAGCCCCACGTGGGGCGACCACACGGCGGACACCTTCACGTGGAGCCTGCTGCTGATCTGCGGCGACGCGGCCTCGGCCGGCACCTACTTCGGCGGCTGGACCGGACCGGTCTCGCCGATCTCGTGCCCGGACAACGTGGCGTTCGACAGCGAGGGCAACCTCTGGATCTCCACCGACGGGCAGCCCAGCGCCATCAAGCTCAGCGACGGCCTGTTCAAGGTGCCCGTCGAGGGCCCGGAGCGCGGTCGGGTCCAGCAGTTCCTCGCCGTGCCGTCCGGCGCGGAGACCTGCGGTCCGGTCATCCACGACCGCGACCAGTCGGTGTTCGTCGCCGTCCAGCACCCCGGCGAGGACGGCTCGTGGGACGCGCCGCAGTCGCGCTTCCCGGACTTCGTGCCGACTGGTGGCACCCCCGGAGCCGGCCAGTTCGCCGGCCCGCGCCCCACCGTCGTCCAGGTGACGCGCAGCCGCTGACGCACCCCTGCCTGCCCGTGGCGTGGTCGGGCCCGTCGTCTCCTCGACCCGGAGGGCCGATGTGGTCTGATCACGCCATGGAGCAGCGCAACCACGACTGGCCCGGCGTCACCGATCCCGGTGTGCTCGAGGACGCCGTCGTGGACGGGTCGCACCGGCTCGCAGACGCGGCGAAGGGCGGCGCGTGGGACACGGTCCTGCAGCTCGTCGGGTCCGGCCCCTGGCTCGGTCCCAACCAGTGGCGCATCGGCGGCACGAGCTGGTTCGCCCCGCTCCACCAGGCCGCGTGGCTCGGCGCACCCGTCGAGGTGGTGGAGCGCCTCCTCGCGCACGGCGCCTGGCGCTCCCTGCGCACCGCCGACGGCGACCGCCCGGTCGACCTCGCCCGCCGGCGCGGACACGGGCACCTCGTCGATGCCCTCGCGACGCCGGACGTGACCGACGCCGGTCGAAGGAGGTACGACGCCTGGGACCGCCACCTCGACGCCCTGGTCGGCGAGCGGACGAGCAGCCTCGACCCGGTCGCGTACCGGCCCGTCGCCACGGAGGTGCTCGGCGAGGAGCGCCTGCAGACGCTGTGGTTCCCCTTCCCCGGCATGTACGGCGGCTTCTCCTCCAGCGTGCACCGCAACCGGCTGGTCGTGGAGAGCTGGTGCCGGGTGGTCGGCGGGTCCGGCCAGGCGCACGTGATCACCGAGGGCGGCTGCGTCCTCGTCGAGGAGGGCTTCGTGTGACGGGCCGCCCGCTCGCGACCACCGGCGCGGTCGCCGTCGTGTCGACGGCGCTGCTGGTCGTCGCGGTCGGGCAGGGCTGGCTCGGCCCGGACGTGGGTCGCGGCGCGAACTTCTGCGAGGCCGCCCGCGGCGGACTCGTCCGCCAGCCGGCGAACACCTTCTCCAACCTCGGCTTCGTCGTCGCCGGGCTCATGATCGGCCTCCGGGCGGGTCGCCCTCGCGCCGACGCGGTGATGTCGCGGACGGTCGCCACCTCCTACGCCTGCGTGGTCGTCCTGCTCGGCCCCGGCTCCGCCGCGATGCACGCCACGCAGAGCGCCTGGGGCGGGCACCTGGACATGCTGAGCATGTACCTCGTGGCCGGCTTCGCGGCCGCGTGGGCGTGGGTGCGATGGACGCGCCGCGGCACGACCGCGTTCGTGACGGCCTACGTCGCCTGCGTGGCGGCCTGCGAGGTCGCGGGCCTGTGGCCCGACCCGATCCCCGTCGTGCACTACTCCGGCAACCTCGCGTTCGGAGTCCTGCTGGTCGCGGCCGTCGTCCTCGAGACCCTGCTGTGGCGACGCGGCGAGACCGTCCTCGTCTTCCGCCACGGGGTCGTCGCGCTGGCCGCGATGCTCCTCGCGTTCACGATCTGGCTGCTCACCAACGCGGGGATGTGCGACCCGCACTCGTGGCTGCAGGGGCACGCGGCCTGGCACCTGCTGTGCGCCGTCGCGGCGTACTGGCTCTTCCGCCTCTACGACTCCGAGCACCGCCTCGTGCGCCCACCCGCGCGGGTGTGATCCGAGAACCCGTCCAATCCGGCACGCCGCCTCGCCCCGAATGGCCTGAGTCACACCAATCGGGCCTCAGTCCCGGTGGGCCGTCGGAGGCTCGACGACCTTGAAACTCGCACAGCGAACATCCCCAAGGAGTACGCATGTTCGGCAAGGCAGTAGTCACAGACATGATCAACCGGAGCGCGGAGAACGAGACCGATCGCCGCCTCTTCCTCAAGTCGGCCGGTGTCGCCGGGCTCGGCGTCGTCGGTGCCGGAGCCCTCGGTGGCATGGCGCCCGCGCAGGCCGCTGGCGGCGTCAGCGACGGCGCGGTGCTCAACTTCGCCCTCAACCTCGAGTACCTGGAGGCGGAGTTCTACCAGTACGCCGCGTTCGGCAAGGGCCTCGACGACAAGCTCACCTCGGGCAAGGGCAAGAAGGGCAACGTGAAGGGCGGCCGCCAGGTCTCCTTCGCCACCCCGGCGATCCGCAAGTACGCCGAGGAGATCGCGACCGACGAGCTCGACCACGTCAACTTCCTGCGCAAGGCGCTCGGCAGCGCCAAGGTGGCGCGCCCCGCCATCAACATCCAGGAGAGCTTCACCGCCGCGGCCACCGCCGCGGGCGTGATCCAGCCCGGCCAGACCTTCGACCCGTACGCCAACGAGGACAACTTCCTCCTCGCGGCCTACATCTTCGAGGACGTGGGCGTCACGGCCTACAAGGGCGCGGCCCCGCTGATCTCCAACAAGACCTACCTCGAGGCTGCCGCCGGCATCCTGGCCGTGGAGGCCTACCACGCCGGCATCGTGCGCAGCGCGCTCTACTCGAAGGGCCTGCAGGACGCCGCCAAGGCCATCTCCAAGGCGCGTGACAGCCTCGACGGCAAGGGCACCAAGGACCAGGGCATCGGCTCCGCCGCCGGCGCCGCCAACCTCGTCCCGACCGACAAGAACGGCATCGCGTTCAGCCGCACGCCCGGCCAGGTCCTCAACGTCGTCTACCTCAACCCGAAGTCCGTCACCCGCGGTGGCTTCTTCCCGAGGGGCGTCAACGGCTCGGTCAACAAGAGCGCGTGATCGACGTGTCGGCGATCGAGATGGTCGGGCTGCTCGCCCTCGGCCTCGTGGTGCTCCGCGCCGCGTGGCTGGTCGCGCACCCGGCCGTGCACCACGCCGCCCTGCGGCCCGCCCACTGGGCGACCCAGGTCGACCGGGTCCTGCACACAGCAGAGCACCGGGCCTGACCGCCCCCGGTGGCCCGGACGTCGTCGTGACGTCCGGGCCACCCCGGAGCTCCTGAGAGGAGATCCCCATGTTCGGAATCGGACTGCCCGAGCTCGCCGTCATCGCCTTCTTCGGCGTCGTGCTCATGGGTCCGGACAAGCTCCCCGGGCTGGCCAGGCAGCTGGCCCAGGGCCTCAAGGCCGCCAAGCGCATGGGTGACTCCGTGCGCGACGACCTGCGCACCTCCCTCGGCGACGACTACGCCGACCTCGAGCTGCGGGACCTGAACCCGCGCGAGATGGTCCGTCGCCAGGTCGAGGAGATCCTCGCCGAGCGCGACGACGACGTCGACGTCGACGACGAGGACGACGACGACATCGAGGACCACCTCGACATCGCCCCCAGCACCACCCCCAGCACCCCTGCAGCATCACCCGAGAGGAAGACAGCATGACTTCCACCATCACTCCCCTGCTCATCGGCGGGCTGGGCGGCATGGAGCTGCTCATCATCCTGGCCGTCCTGGTCCTGCTCTTCGGGGCCTCCAAGCTCCCCGAGCTCGCCCGTGGCTCCGGCCAGGCGCTGAAGATCTTCAAGGCCGAGACCAAGGGCCTCATCGACAGCGACGACAAGCACGACGACAAGCACCGTGCCGCCACGACGGTCGAGCCGACCACCCAGGCCGTGTCCGATCCGATCGTGTCCGAGCCGATCGTGTCCGAGCCCGTCGTCGTCGAGACCCCGCGCCAGCACGACGCCCCGCGCGCCTGACGGGAGCAGACCGATGTCGATCGCCACTGCCGTCAACGTGCTGAGGGTCGCCCCCAGCCACCCGGGCTCGAAGCCCGGGAGCATGTCGCTGGCCGACCACCTCCGCGAGGCGAGGGCCCGGCTGATTCGCTGCGCGCTCGTCCTCGTGGTGGCGTTCTTCGTCGCGCTCCCGTTCTACGACCAGCTGCTCGACCTGGTCCTGGGCCCCTACAACCAGGCCCAGGGCCTGATCGGCGCGGACACGGTCAGCACGGCATACGTCGCCGGCGCGACGGGCCCGCTCATGCTCAACCTCAAGCTCTGCGGGACCGCCGCCGTCGTCGTGGCCAGCCCCTACTGGCTCTGGCAGGCGTGGGCCTTCGTGGTCCCCGGCCTGCTGGCGCGGGAGAAGCGCTGGTCGAAGGTCTTCGCCGCCGTCGCGGGGCCGCTCTTCATCGCCGGCGTGGCGCTCGGCTACTACGTGCTGCCGAAGGGCCTCGGCGTGCTGATCGGCTTCACCCCCGACGGCATGGAGAACCTCGTCGAGTTCGGCGACTACTTCTCCTTCTTCAGCCGGATGCTGCTGGTCTTCGGCATCGCGGTCGAGATCCCGTTCTTCCTGGTGCTGCTCAACCTGGCCGGCGTCGTCACCGGCGCCCAGCTCGGCAAGCACCGCTCGATCATCCTGATGGCCGCCGTGGTCTTCGCCGCGGTCGCGACCCCCTCCACCGACCCGTTCTCGATGCTGATGCTCGCCATCCCGATGATGGTGCTCTTCATCCTCGCCGAGGTCATCACGCGACTGATCGACCGCCGCCGGGCCAGCCGTGCGCTCGCGCAGGTCGCTCCCTGGACCGAGGACTGACATGTTCCAGACCCGGCGCTACGCCGCCCCGCCCCCGCGCCGTACGACGTCGGACGCCGCGACCGCGGTGCTCGACCTGCCCACCGCGCCTGCCGGGATCCGCGGCAGGCTCGGCCGGATGTGGCCGCTTCTCGGGCCGGCGTTCGTCACGGCCGTGGCCTACGTCGACCCCGGGAACTTCGCCACCAACATCTCGGCCGGCTCGGCCTACGGCTACCTGCTCGTGTGGGTGGTCGTGGTCAGCAACATCATGGCGATGCTCATCCAGTACCTCTCCGCCAAGGCCGGCGTCGCTACCGGGCTGAGCCTGCCGGCGCTGTGCCGGGAGCACCTCCCCCGCCGGGTCGCCAACGGGCTCTGGGGACAGGCCGAGCTCGTCGCGATCGCGACCGACCTGGCCGAGATCGTCGGCGGCGCACTCGCTCTCAAGCTGCTGTTCGACCTGCCGCTGATCGTCGGCGGCACCATCACGGCGGTCGTGTCCTTCGTGGTGCTCGGGCTCAAGGGCAAGAGCCACCGCCACTTCGAGACCGTCATCATCGGCCTCCTCGGCGTGATCCTCGTCGGCTTCGTGTACGACGTCGCGATCAGCGGTGTCGACTCGATGGCCGTCCTCGACGGCACGCTCCCCCGCTTCGCCGGGATGGACAGCGTGATGCTCGCCGCCGGGATGCTCGGCGCGACCGTGATGCCGCACGCGATCTACCTGCACAGCGCGCTCACCAGCGAGCGCCTGCACGCCCGCACCGAGCAGGAGCGGGTGACGGTCATGCGCAGCCAGCGGGTCGACGTGATCGTCGCGATGACCGTCGCCGGCCTGATGAACCTCTCGCTCCTGCTGGTCGCCGCCTCGGCCCTGTCGGGTCAGGGCATCGACACCATCGAGGGTGCCCACGCCGGGCTCGGCGACTCGCTCGGCACGGGCGCGGCGCTGCTCTTCGCCCTCGGCCTGCTGGCCTCGGGGTTCGCCTCCAGCAGCGTCGGCACGCTGTCCGGACAGGTGATCATGGAGGGCTTCATCCGCCGGCAGATCCCCGTCACCGTGCGCCGCCTCATCACGCTGCTGCCCGCGCTGGTCATCCTCGCGATCGGCGTCGACCCGACGGCCGCCCTCGTCGGCTCCCAGGTCGTGCTGTCCTTCGGCATCCCGTTCGCGCTGGTGCCGCTGGTGTGGTTCACCGCCCGCAAGGACGTGATGGGGTCGCTGGTCAACCGGAAGGTCACCACCGCTGCGGGGATCGTGGTCGCCGCAGCCATCATCGCTCTCAACGCCGTGCTGCTCGTGCAGCTGGCGAGCTGAGGCGTCTGACCCGTCGAGGGGGCGGGTCAGGCGTAGTCCTTGGCGACGTAGCGACCGTCGGGCGTGACCGGGTTGTCCTCGTTGATCGCGACCACGTTCTCGCCCGGCTCGGGCAGCTGCTCGGGGCGGTGGTCGAGGTGGACGCCGGCGATCATGCAGCGCACGGACCCGCCGGCCAGCTCGATCGTCGGGATCTCGACGGCGACGATCTCGCACGACTCCTCGATCGCCGCGACCTGCTCGGGGCGCAGCGAGCGCTTCGCGCGGGCCGACATGGCCATGACGTAGCGGCGCCTGCCCTCCGGCGTACGACCGCAGAGCTCCACAGCGTTGCCGGCGAACTCGCGGATCTGCTCCTCGGTGAGCTCGACGATCGTGCGGCCGGTGACGGCGAGCCGCTCGCGCACCTGCTCGCGCCGCGCCTCGTCGGGGATCATCCCCAGGGCGATCATCGCCACGTCGGTGCCGATGCAGGCGATGACGTTGGTGTGGTAGACCGGCACGCCGTCGGCGTCGAACGCGTCGAAGGCCATCGGCTCGTAGTTGAAGTCGGTGCAGAAGCGCTCGAGGACGGCGATGTCGGCACGGTGGCTGCGCGCGGTGTAGGCCACGCGGGACACATGGTCGAGCACCATCGCACCGGTGCCCTCGAGGAAGATGCCGTCGGGCTCGAGGCCGGAGTAGTCGACGATTGCCTGCACGCGGTACTCCGACTTGAGCATCTCCAGCACGTCGGCGCGACGCTCGTGGCGCCGGTTGGAGGCATACATCGGGTAGACCGCGACCGTGCCGCCGGCGTGGGTGGAGACCCAGTTGTTGGGGAACACGCTGTCGGGGCGGGTGTGGTCGTCGTCCTCGAACACGTGGACCCTCACGCCGACCCCGCGCAGGGCTGCCGCGAGGGCGTCCATCTCGGCCAGGGCGTGGGCCGACGTGGTGTCGTCGCTCTGACCGGCCGGGGCGTCGGCCTGGAAGGCGTTGTCCGCGGCGGTCGCGGGGTTCGGGACGAAGCTGGTCGCGCGGATCAGGATGACAGCGGAAGGGGCCTGGGCACTCACGGGAGGAATGTAGGCCCACCGAGCGCCCGGCGTCAGATCCCGACGGCCTCGGCCAGCAGGGCGGCGACCTCGGCCGGATCGTGGCCGGTCGCCGCGTCGTAGCAGCTCAGCTCGGTCTCGACCCACCCCGGCACGTCGGCGCGGCGCCACATGCCCGACGGCATCGTGCCGCGCTCGGCGGCGAAGGCGATGAGCCGCTCATTGACCTCGTCGGGCGTCCCGGGCACGTAGGCGAGGAAGGTCGGGATGTGGGGCACCTCGGGGAAGGTGCGGATGCCGTGCTCGTGGAGCGCTGCCGCGAGCTCGATGGCCCAGGCGCGGTAGTCGCCGAAGCGCGGCAGGTGCTCGCGCAGCCCGACCAGCCCACCGACGGCGGCCGCCGTCATCGAGAAGATCGTGCCGCCCATCCGCTGCCGCCACGAGCGGAGCTCGCCGGCGAGGTCCTCCGGGCACACGACGAGGGCGCCGCTCGAGGAGCCGAGGCCCTTGTAGAGCGAGACGTACATCGAGTCGACGAGGTCCGCCGCCTCGGCCAGGGTCCGGCCCCAGTGGGGCACCGACTCCCAGATCCGGGCACCGTCGGCGTGCAGCGGCACGCCGCGCTCGCGGGCGGCGGCCGACAGCGCGACCAGCTCGTCCCAGGTCGGGAGCAGGCAGCCGGCGTCGCGCAGCGGGAGCTCGACCATCGCCGCACCCAGCCGGCCTCCGATCCTGGCCAGCGACTCCGCCGTGGGTGTCTCGCGGCCCGTGGTCAGCCACTCGAGCTCCAGGCCGAGCACGCGACGGGGTCCGTCCTGCTCGTGGTGCACGAGGTGGGAGAGGTCGGGCAGCGCCACCCGGCGCGAGCCGGAGCCGTCGCACCACGCCCGCAAGGTGGCCTGCTGCGCCATCACCCCGCTCGGGAAGAACACCGCCGCAGGCTTGCCGAGCAGCTCGGCGACCTCGCCCTCGAGCTGGGCGACGGCACCGCGCTCGCCGTAGACGTCGCGCTCGATGCCGTGCTCCTCGGCGAAGTCGGCCAGGGCGCGGAACGTCTCCGCCGGCGAGGCGGGCGCCCGCCAGAAGATCGCCTCGGCGGCCGCCGACGCCTCGCGGAAGCGGACGGCGAGGTCGGTCACGGCCGGATCAGGCCTGGCGCTTGAACCAGTACGTCGTCTCGACGCCGGGCATCACCTGCACCAGCTCCCAGCCGTTGACGCCGAGCGAGGTGAGGAGGTCCTCCCACGACTCGGTGCCCTCGACGAGCGCCTCCGGGTCCGCGTTGTAGCCGCCGACCTCCACGTTGCCCTGGTCGTCGACAGTGATCTCGAGGTGTGCCCATGCAGCCATGGCGCGATCATGGCACAGCGGCCCTCACGCCCCCCTCAGCCGAGCGACCACTCGTGCAGCACCCGGCAGCCGCCCGACTCCCACCACGCGAGCTGGAGCCGGTCGAGCACCACGTCGACGGGGACGAGGTCGCCCAGCAGTGCCGCGGTCGAGGCCAGGTCGACGTCGGCCGAGGCCGCGTCCAGCGTCAGGTGCGGCCGCACGTCGTCGCCGAACTGGCCGTCGTACGGCGGCCACGCGGGGAACGCCGCCACCAGCCGGGCGGTCAGGTCGCGCAGCGGGGCGTCGGGGTCGGGGACGAGGTGGATGATCCCGCTCGCAAACTGCGCCAGCTCCTCCAGCCGGACGCGCACGGGAGGGGTCCCCGCGGCGATGGCGCCGACGGCCGCCAGCACGTCCGCCGACGGGTCGGGGTCGAACGGTCCCAGCGCCGTCACGTGGGCGTGGCCGAAGCGCGGGTCGGCCGACACGAAGCCGCCGTCGTAGTGCGCGTGGCGGGCGCGGACCCACTCCTCCAGCGCCGGCACGGGCAGCTGGAGGACGGAGTGGCCGGGCACGCGGCAAGACTCGCAGGTCAGGACCCGTTCCCGGCGCCCGGGCCTGGCCCTATTCTGGCCCGGCCATGGAGAAGTCTTCGCGCATCGCGCCCCCCTCGCCCGACGTCGCCGCGCTCGCCCACGAGCGCCTGGCCGGACTGGCCACTCCCCCGGGGGCGCTCGGTCGCGTCGGTGAGCTCGGCGCCTGGGTCGCCGCCGCGCAGGGCGAGGTGCCGCCGCGCCCGCTCGACGACGTACGCCTCGTGGTGTTCGCGGGTGACCATGGTGTCGCCGCGCACGGGGTGTCGGCCTACCCGGCTGCGATCACCGAGGCGATGGTCCGCACGATCGTCGCCGGCAAGGCCGGCGTGACCGCCCTGGCGCAGGCGCACGGAGTCTCGGTGACGGTCCTCGACGTGGCCGTCGACGCCGACCTGTCCGACCTTCCGGCCGAGGTGACCGCCCGCAAGGTCCGGCGCGGCTCCGGCGCGATCCACCTCGAGGACGCCCTGTCGCGCGAGGAGGTCGAGGCCTCGCTGGCGCTCGGCGCGACCGTGGCCGGCGAGCTCGTCGACGACGGCGCCCAGCTCCTGATGACGGGTGACCTCGGCATCGGCAACACCACGCCCGCCGCCGCGCTCGTGGCCGCCGTGCTCGGCCTGCCCGCCGACGAGGTGACCGGTCGCGGCACCGGCATCGACGACGACGGCTGGGTCCGCAAGCGCGACGTCATCGCCACCGCGCTCCAGCGGGTCGAGGGGCGCACCGACGACCCGGTCGACGGGCTGGCCGCCCTCGGCAGCGCCGACCTGGCGGCGACCGTCGGGTTCCTGGTCGAGTCCTCGCGCCGCGGCGTGCCCGTCCTCCTCGACGGCCTGATGTCGGTCGCCTGCGCCGTCGTCGCCGAGGCGATCGCCCCGGGTGCGTCCGCCTGGTGGCTCGCCGGCCATCGCTCCACCGAGCCCGCCCAGGCCCACGCGCTGAAGTCGCTCGACCTCGAGCCCCTGCTCGACGTCGGCATGCGCCTCGGCGAGGGCTCCGGCGCGGTCGCCGCGCTCCCGGTGCTGCGCTCCGGCGTCGCCGTGCTCCGCGACGTGGCCCTGCTGTCGGAGATCATGCCGTCCTGATGCCCGGCCTCGATCTCGGCCGCGAAGCGTGGCTGCTGGCCACCGGCACCCTCACCGCGTTCCGGGTCCCGATGCCCTCGCGCGTCGACCGGTCGGTGGCCGGGCTCGCGATGGCGCTCGCGCCGGTCGCCGCCCTGCCGCTCGGCGTCGTCGCGGGCCTGGTCGTGCTGGTCGGCGAGTGGATCGACCTGCCGCCCCTCGCGACGGCCTACGTCGTGGTGCTGGCGCTCGCCCTCGGCACCCGCGCCTTCCACTGGGACGGGCTCGCGGACACCGCCGACGGGCTCACCGCGTCGTACTCCCGCGAGCGCTCGCTCGAGGTGATGCGCACCGGTCCCGTCGGCCCGGCCGGCGTCGTCGCGGTCGTGCTCGTCGCGAGCCTCCAGGCCGCCGGGCTGACCGCCGTCGTCCGGCACGAGCACGGATGGCTCGCCGTGGCGCTGCTGGTCTGCGCGTCACGCGCCTGCCTGGCCGTCGCCTGCGTGCGTGGCGTCCCGGCCGCCCGGGCGGACGGACTGGGCGCGACCCACATCGGCGCCGTGCCCGTCGTGGCCGCCGTCGCCTCGCTCGTGGTGGGTGGGGTCGCGGTGGCGCTCGCGGGCGACGCGCTGGGATCCGCGTGGCCCACCCTCGCCGGACTCGTGCTGATGGTGGCCGCGGTCGTCGCGCTGCTGATGAGGTGCGTACGCCGCCTCGGCGGGATCACGGGTGACGTGCTGGGCGCCGCCGTGGAGGTCTCGTTCGCCGTCCTCGTGCTGGCCGCCGCCACGGTGTGAGGGCCGTCAGGACTTCCCTGCTCTGACAGGATCGCGTCATGCGGATCCTGGTCACGGGCGGCGTACGGTCCGGCAAGTCGACGCATGCCGAGGCGCTGCTCGGCGACGAGCCGGCCACCTACGTCGCCGCGGGTCCCTCGCCCGACGTGGAGACTGATCCCGACTGGGCCGCACGCATCGACGCGCACCGCGCGCGCCGCCCCGACTCGTGGACGACCGTGGAGTCCCGCGACCTCGCCGGTGCGATTCGCTCCGCCGAGGTGCCCGTCCTCATCGACTGCCTCGGCACGTGGCTCACCGCCGTCGTCGACGAGGCCGGCGCGTGGGAGGCGGACAACGACGTCGCGCTCGGGCTCGTGGTCGGGCGCGCGGACGAGGTGGTCGACGCCCTGCACGCGTGCGAGCAGGACGTCGTCCTGGTGACCAACGAGGTCGGCCTCGGCGTGGTGCCCGAGCACCGCTCCGGACGGCTCTTCCGCGACCTGCTCGGCACGGTCAACCAGCGCGTCGCCGCGGCCTGCGACGAGGTGCACCTCGTGGTCGCAGGCCGCGTGCTCCGCCTCTGAGCCCCTCGCCCGGTCAGCCCACCGCGAGGTAGCCGACCTGCGCGACCAGCCCGTCGTCGGGGCTGGTGCCGCCGCACGCCTGGACGCTGCCGCCACCGCAGCCGGTCATCCGGGTGCCGCCGTGGGCCAGCGTCACCTCGACCGACGCGACCTTCGTGGGCGAGAACGGCACGACCGCGACGCCGTGGCCCTGCTTGGTGGTGCGGACGTACGACGTCGAGGTGCTGCCGTCGGTCCGGTGCACCGTCACGACTGCGCGGACCGGCGTCGACCGACCGAGGTCGACCGCGACCGTGAGCCACCTGCTGCCCGCGAACGGGAGGACCTCGCCGGTCGCGCTGGTGAGGTGGTCGAGCGTCACGCGGTGCGCGGCGACCGGCTTCTTCCTCGTGAGCTGCAGCGTGGCGAGGGTGTTCGGGGCGGTCGGGTACGCCTGCGCGACGGCCTCGCCGTAGGAGTCGGCGGGGTGCTGGTTCGCGTCCGCGAAGGCGACGTACTGCTCGGGCGTCGAGGTGCCGCGGGCGGCGAGGACCTTGTCGATCGCCTGCAGCGAGAACCGGGTGTTGGTGCCCCTGGTGGTGTCGAGCGCCTCCCACACCTGGCGCACGAGGTTGGGCACGCCGGCGGTCGTGTCGTCGTACTTCTCCGTGAGGAAGCGCCAGAAGCCCCAGTTGCCGTAGGCGTTGAGGTCGAAGGTGTCGAGGCTCGTCGACGGCCCGGCGAGCGGGTAGCCGAGGTAGTCGGGGTCGCCCATCTGGCCGTAGTTGAGGAAGAACGCGTTGTCGTTGACGTCGGTGTAGAGGACGTCCTCCATCGCCGTGGCCGTGGACTCCATCAGCCAGCCGTCGTCCTCGGCGTCGTAGGCGAACTGGACGGCGTGGAAGTACTCGTGGGCGACGGTGATCTGGAGCGCCGCCGTCGGGGACAGCCACGGAGTGCTGGCGTAGTCGTTGTCGAAGCCGCAGTAGGCGTACCAGGCGCTGCCGACGACCGGGCCGTCCGCGTCGGAGCGGCAGTAGCCCAGGGCGCCGACGGAGTCGATGTCGCCGAGGTAGAAGTCCATCCGGGTGTCGCCCTCCTGCCCGGCGTCGCGCAGCGGACGCTTGAAGCCGGCCTCGGCGTAGACGTTCGCGACGTGCGCGATGGTGTCGAAGGCGGTCGCCGCGAACGCGGGCGTCGTGGCGTGCACGCCCTCCTCGACCCAGTGCAGGCAGAAGCTCGCGCTGCACTGCGTCTGCAGGTCGGCGTCGGGTCCGTAGTAGATGTCGCGCGGGTCGTCCGGATCGTCCGGCGGGGTGGTCGGGCGCGCGAGCAGGCGCTCGGCGCTCGCCCGGTCGGCGCCGCGCAGCGAGTCCTTCGCGACGAAGAGGTCGCGCATCGCGAGCGTCAGGTCGGTCCTCTCGTCGGCGGAGGCGGCCACGTCGCCGGACACGGCCGCCTCGGCCGCGGCCAGCGCGTCCTTCGCGACCTGTGCGTCGGTCGAGGTCGCCGGAGTGCTGTCGGCGTACGTCGGGGCGGCGGCGGCGACCGTCGCTCCGAGGGTCAGGGTGAGGGTGGCGGTGAGCATCGCCGCGCAGGACTTCAACAGGGGGTGGGGGTGCATGGCTGCATCTCACCAGCACCACCAGCCACGCCGCTACGGAACCAAAGTCTGTTCACCTGCCGGCATGGAGAGTTGGGGAACCGGATGCAGGTCGATCGGCCTCCATCACCCGCACCTGGTTCCCCACTACCGTCGGTGGTCAACCAACGCCGTACCGCGCGCGTCCCAGCAGCATGAGGTCGAGAGCGCTCACGGCATGCCTGGCGGTCGGGTTGCTGACGTCCTGCGCCAGCATCGCACCGATCGAGTCTGCTCCCGGACGGACGTCGTCACCCACGTCCGCGCCCAGCGCACCGGCGGCTCCCCTCGACGCGGACCTCGGGCGCCTTGCGCGTCAGTTCATGGCGTATGCCCGGGGCCAGTCCGCGAGCTTCCCGCACGCCGAGTCCGTGTCGATGGCGCTCGGCGGCACGCCGGTCAAGGCGGTCGACGACATCGTCGCGGCCCTGTCGAACCGCGAGACCTGGCGTACCTGCCCAGCTAACTGGGAGGGCTACGCGGCGGCGTCGTGCCCGATCGACCTCCTCGGCCCGATCGTGGCCGCACGCACCAACGGCTTCACCCTGGTGCTCGAGCCCGAGCTCGGCGACGTCACCTGCTCGCCCACGCGCACAGGTCCGGTGCCACCGGGTCGGCTCGTCGTGATCCGTCCCCGCCCCGAGATGCGCACCTGCGCCTCGGACTTCGCGCTGGCGCTGGTCGCGGACGACCACGGGCTGCTGCACGCCGTGGACCTCACGCTCTCCGCTCCCTGACCAGACCGGGCGGCGTGGCTCACACCAGCAGCACGAACGACCCCAGCGCCACGAGCCAGGAGACGAACGAGCCGAGCAGGAAGTACTCGGTCATCTCGTGAACCTGCTGCTGCTCGTGGCGCGAGGACAGCTCGGGGAACCGCAGCAGGCCCTTGGCTGCGACGACGACGCTCGCCGCCGTGACCTGCCCACCGAGGGCGAGGGCGAGGATGAAGACCCGCTCGAGCGGACCGAGCAGGCGACCGCCCTTGAGCTGGGTGGGCGGCAGGGAGCCGTTGGCCAGCGGGTGGATCGTGCCGGTGGACTTGAGCACGAGGCGCACGAGCACGTTGCCGGTGGAGAGCTGGATCGCGAAGGCACCGAGGAGCAGCACGAAGCGGTCGGGGTCGGCGCCGGCGAGCGCGGGCAGGGAGACCGATCCGAGCCAGCGCGCCAGCGGTCCGGACGCCTGGCCCGCGAGGCCGGAGCAGCCGATCGCCGCCACGAGCGAGACGACGAAGACCCCGAGGGGCAGCCACGCCGCCTTCTCCCCCGGGTGTCCGAAGCCCCACGTCACGGTCTGGCCCCAGAGCAGCACAAGCGCGGCGATGACCAGCATCGCCACCACGTCGCGCCCGGAGGTCATCCCGGCGAGGAGGCCCGCCACGAGCACGACGAGGGCGCCGACGCACTCGGGCAGGTGGCGCGTGCGTCGCACGGAGTGGGTCAGGTCGGCGACCGCGAAGCCGATCAGCAGGATCCCGATCCAGCTCATCCGGTGACTCTCCTCATCAGCTCGTCGGCAGCCAGCACGACCCCGATGCCGTCGGCGCGGATCCGCTGCGACACCGCCGACGGGCTGATGCCCAGCTCGTCGGCGATCTCCTGCTGCTGCCTGTCCCTCAGCAGACCATCGAGCACCGACAGCGACCGGTCCGACAGGCCGCTGACGACCTGGTCGCGCGTCATCAGGGCGGCGTTGATCGCCGCCTCGTCGGGTCCCGGCTCGTCGTCGGCGGCGACGTAGGCCGTCCGCACCGCGCGCAGGGCGGCCTTGCGCTCGTAGCCCTCGACCACCTCGATCGCGGAGCGCGCGGCCCACCAGCCGGGGCCGTCCTCGACCCGTGGCTCCTCCGAGAGCACCTGCACCCGCCCCCACCCGATCCCCTGCCGGACGTCGACGTCGGGCAGCAGGGCGAGTCGCAGCCGCAGGGTGGCGGCGACCGCGGAGCCGAGCCCGTCGAAGATGCCCTGGAACTCGTCGCCGACGCCGATCCGCAGGGGCACCGGGGGCGCGAAGTCCGCGTTGACCTCGTCGACGGCCTTGACGAAGCGGGCGTGCACCGCCGCCCGGTCCTCGCTGCGGCGCGACCCGACCAGGTCACCGATGACGGTGACTGAAGCATCAGACTTCATGTCGCGCATCTGAAGATGATACCTTCTTCTGGCTCAGATGAACACATGTTCTTCACTCCCAGAAGACGCGCTCGACCACGGCATGGGCGCGGCGGGTGGTGCGGAGGTAGTCGTTGACCATCTGGTCCGAGGACCCCTGGGGGTAGCCGAGCACGCGCGCCACGGCGGCCCGTTCCCGGGCATCGCGGGGCAGCTGGTCCGACGGCCTGCCGCGCACCAGGGTGACCGCGTTGCGCACCCGGCTCACCAGCCGCCAGGCCTCGGCGAGGGTCGCGGCGTCGTCGGGTCCGACGAGCCCGGCCTCGGCCGCGGCCGACAGGGCCGGGAGCGTCTGCGGGGTCCGCAGCCCCTCGACCGAGCCGGCGTGCCGCATCTGGAGCAGCTGGACGGTCCACTCGACGTCGGCGAGCCCACCGCGACCGAGCTTGAGATGGGTGTGGCGGTCGGCTCCGCGTGGGAGCCGCTCGTCGTCGACGCGCGCCTTGATCCGGCGCACCTCCACGACGTCGGCGGCCGAGATCCCCTTCTCCGGGAACCGCAGCGGGTCGATCAGCTCGGTGAAGCGACGCCGCAGGTCCTCGTCGCCGGCCACCGCGTCGGCGCGCAGCAGTGCCTGGAACTCCCACACGTGCGACCACTTCGCGTAGTAGGCCGCGTAGGACTCCAGGGTGCGCACCATCGGGCCGTTCTTGCCCTCCGGCCGCAGGTCGGCGTCGACCTCGAGGGGCGGGTCGCTGGCCGGCAGCGACAGTAGCCGCCGGAGCTCGGAGACGACGGCGGTCGCGAACGACGACGCGACCTGGGCCTCGACACCCTCGACCGGGTCGTGCACGAACATCACGTCGGCGTCGCTGCCGTAGGACAGCTCGAAGCCGCCGTAGCGGCCCATCGCGATCACCGCGATCCGGGTGGGTACGACGTCGAGGTCCCGCTGGCGGCGGACGGCCTCCGTGGCGATGTCGAGGGTGGCCTGCAGCGTGGCGTCGGTGAGCCGGCTCAGGCCCTGTCCGACCAGCGCGACGTCGGTGCCGGCGACCAGGTCGCCGCACGCGATGCGCAGCAGCTCGCGACGGCGGACGGCACGCACGGCCCCGACCGCGGCCTCCGCGCCCTCGGCGCGCTCGAGGAGCGCCTGCATCTCGGCGAGCGCGGCCTCGGCGCTCAGAGGCTCGAGCGACTCCCCCAGCATCTTCACGCCCTGCGGCTCGCGCTCGAGCAGGTCGGTGGCGTAGCGCGACGTGCCGAGGACGAAGGCCAGCCGCTGGGCGACCTCGCCCTCGTCGCGCAGCGTCGTGAGGTACCACGGCGTGCGCCGCAGGCTCTCGCTGATCCGGCGGAAGCCGAACAACCCGGCGTCGGGGTCGGGCGAGTCGGCGAACCACTCGAGCAGCACGGGCAGCAGCGTCCGCTGGATGTCGGAGGACCGCGACACCCCGCTCGTCAGCGCCTCGAGGTGGCGCAGCGCGGCCCGCGGGTCGGCGTACCCCAGTGCGGACAGCCGCGCCTCCGCGGCCTCCAGCGAGAGGCGCGCCTCGGTGCCGGGGAGGCGGGCGACCGCGCCGAGGAGCGGGCGGTAGAAGAGCTTCTCGTGCAGCCGGCGCACCTCGCGCCGGTGGTAGCGCCACTCCTTGTCGAGCGTGACCGCCGGCTCGGAGAGGTGTCCGAGGGAGCGACCGAGCCGCCGGAGCGAGGCCTCGTCGTCGGGGAGCACGTGGGTGCGCCGGAGCTCGTGGAGCTGGATCCGGTGCTCGAGGGTGCGGAGGAAGGCGTAGGCCTCGTGCAGCCGTTCGCCGTCGTCGCGGCCGACGTAGCCGCCGTCGGTCAGCCGCGCCAGCGCGCTCAGGGTGGCGCCCTCGCGCAGCGACGGGTCGGCGCGGCCGTGCACCATCTGCAGCAGCTGCACGGCGAACTCGACGTCACGCAGCCCGCCCGAGCCGAGCTTGAGCTGCCGCTCGGCCTCCTGCGCCGGGATGTGGTCGATGACTCGGCGGCGCATCGCCTGGACCTCGGTGACGAAGCCCTCGCGCTCGGCGGCGCTCCACACCATCGGCGCGATCATCTCGACGTAGTCGCGCCCCAGGGCCAGGTCACCGGCGACCGGGCGCGCCTTGAGCAGCGCCTGGAACTCCCAGGTCTTGGCCCACTTCTCGTAGTAGCCGCGGTGGCTCGCGAGCGTGCGGACGAGCGGACCCTGGCTGCCCTCGGGCCGCAGGTTGGCGTCGACCGGCCAGATCGTCCCCTCGCGCGTGTGGTCGGAGCAGATCCGCATCAGGTGGGAGGCCAGCTGGGTCGCCGCACGCATCGCGACGCCGTCGTCCGCGCGCTCCCCCGACCCGAGCCGGGCCGGCTCGTAGACGTAGACCACGTCGACGTCGGAGATGTAGTTGAGCTCGTGCCCGCCGCACTTGCCCATCGCGATCACGGAGAGGCGTACGGCGTGGGCGTCCGCCCCGACGCGGGCGCGGGCGATCGCCAGCGCCCCTTCCAGCGTGGCGGCCGCGAGGTCGGAGATCTCGGCCGCCGCGTCGTCCAGCCCGACGTGGTGCGCGAGGTCGCGGGCCGCGAGGCGGAGCAGGATCCGGCGGTACTCCACACGCAGCGCGTCGACGGCCTCGGCGTCGGGCAGCCCGGCGACCGGCTCGGCCGCGCGGGGATCGGCACCCACGGCGGCCAGCACCGACTCGCGCACGGCGTAGGCCGCGGCCCGGGTGGTGCCGAGGGTCGGGTCGGTCAGCTCGCGCCACTGCTCGGGGTGCCGGACGAGGTGGTGGGTCAGGGCGGCGCTGGCGCCGAGGACGCTGCACAGCCGCATGGCGGTGCCCTCGTCGTCGCTGACCTCGACGAACATCTCGGCACCCGAGCCGGGCGCCTGCTCGTCCAGCGCGTCCCCCAGCCGGAGCAGGCCCTCGAGGGCCGCGTCGGGGTCGGCCGTCGCAGCGAGCTTGTCGGTCAGTGGCCTCCCGGCGGCACCGAGCCGCTCGATCCCGCGGGCCGCTGCCGCGCCGTCGACGAAGCCGAGGCGCACGAACGAGCCCGCCGAGGTCATGCGCGCGTCCCCTCGACCATCGCCACGAAGCGCAGCACGAGCGGCGCGGCCGTCACAGGACCGGCAGCATCCGGTCCCGCTCGAAGGCGGAGACCTGGCCGCGGTACTCCTCCCACTCGGCGCGCTTGTTGCGCAGGAAGAAGTCGAAGACGTGCTCGCCGAGGGTCTCGGCGAGGAGCTCGGAGTCCTCCGCGATTCCGATGGCGTCCCAGAGACTCCTGGGCAGCGGGGTGATGCCGAGCGCCCGCCGCTCGCGCTCGGTGAGCGACCAGACGTCGTCCTCGGCCTCGCGCGGCAGCTCGTAGCCCTCCTCGATGCCCTTCATGCCGGCGGCGAGGACGACGGCGAAGGCGAGGTAGGGGTTGCACGCGGCGTCGATGGTGCGGAGCTCGACGCGGGTGGACTGGCCCTTGTTGGGCTTGTACATCGGGACGCGGACCATCGCCGAGCGGTTGTTGTGGCCCCAGCACACGCCCGACGGGGCCTCGCCGCCACCGAGGAGGCGCTTGTAGGAGTTGACCCACTGGTTGGTCACCACGCTGATCTCGCTGGCGTGGCGCAGGATGCCGGCGATGAACTGGCGGCCGGTCTTCGACAGCTGGTACTCCGCACCGGCCTCGAAGAAGGCGTTGCGGTCGCCCTCGAAGAGCGACACGTGCGTGTGCATGCCCGAGCCGGGGTGGGTGGTGAACGGCTTGGGCATGAAGGAGGCCCAGATGTCCTGGCCGAGCGCGACCTCGCGGATGACTGTGCGGAAGGTCATGATGTTGTCGGCCGTGGTGAGCGCGTCGGCGTAGCGGAGGTCGATCTCCTGCTGGCCGGGACCGCCCTCGTGGTGGCTGAACTCCACCGAGATGCCCATCGCCTCGAGCATCGTGATCGCCTCGCGGCGGAAGTCGGCGCCGCGGGACTGGGCGGTGTGGTCGAAGAAGCCGCTGCGGTCGACCGGCTGCGGCTCGTCACCCTTCCCGGGCATGTCCTTGAAGAGGTAGAACTCGATCTCGGGGTGGGTGTAGAAGGTGAAGCCCTTGTCGGCGGCCGCGCCCAGCGTGCGCTTGAGGACGTGGCGCGGGTCGGCGTAGGACGGGCTGCCGTCGGGCATCCCGATGTCGCAGAACATGCGCGCCGTGGCGGGTCCGCCGTCGGCGCCACCGCGCCACGGCAGGATCTGGAACGTCGAGGCGTCGGGGTGGGCGAGCATGTCGGCCTCGTAGACGCGGGCGAAGCCCTCGATCGCCGAGCCGTCGAAGCCGATGCCCTCGTCGAAGGCGTTCTCCAGCTCTGCGGGAGCGACGCTCACGCTCTTGAGGAAGCCCAGCACGTCGGTGAACCACAGCCGCACGAAGCGGACGTCGCGCTCCTCGAGCGCCCGGAGTACGAAGTCCTCTTGCTTGCCCATGGCACCAGCCTAGGGGTCGCTCCCGGCCGACCGCCGCCGCCTCCGCTGGTTGAGCAGCGAGCGCAGCGAGCGTGTCGGAACCCCGGGCGCTGCTAGCGTCGAACGATCAGCCGCCCGACTCGGGCCCGCCACAACGGGAAGAGGGAAGCTGCACGATGAACGACCCCCGCACGGACCTGTCCGCACCCGTCCCGCCGGACGGTTTCCTGCTCGGCCACCTCGCCGAGGAGACCCGCCGCCGGGCCGCCACCGCCCGCGCACCGGAGGCCACCACCACGGGCGCGGACCGCGACCTCCTCGACGCCCTCCGCGAGGCCGTCGACGACCTGGCACCCACGCTGCTCGCCGCCAGCCACGACCTGTCCGAGCACCCCGAGGTGTCCTTCGAGGAGCACCGGTCCGCCGCCGCGCTGGCCGATCTCGTCGAGGCGCGCGGGATCGACGTCGTCCGCGGCGCCCACGGCCTCGCGACCGGGCTGCGCGCCGAGGTGGGCGACCCGGACGGTCCCACGATCGCCGTGCTCTCGGAGTACGACGCCCTGCCGGGCATCGGCCACGGCTGCGGCCACAACGTCATCGCCACCGCCGGCCTGGGCGCGTTCCTGGCCCTCGCGTCCGTGGGCGAGCGACTGCCGGGCCGCGTCGTCTGGCTCGGTACGCCGGCCGAGGAGGGTGGTGGCGGCAAGGAGCTGATGGCCGCGGAGGGCGCCTTCGACGGCGTCGACGCGGCGCTGATGGTGCACCCCTTCACCTACGACATCGCCGACCCGCTGTTCCTCGGCCGGCGACAGCTGCGCGCGACCTTCACCGGAGTGACGTCGCACGCCTCGGCCCAGCCGTTCATGGGCCGCAACGCGCTCGACGCGGTCAACCTGATGTACACCGGCGTCGGGCTGCACCGCCAGCAGATGCCGGCCACCGACCGCGTGCACGGCGTCGTCACCGCCGGCGGCGAGCGTCCCAACGTCATCCCGGAGCACGCCGAGATGCTGTTCTACCTGCGCAGCGAGCTCCCCGAGAGCCTGGCTGTGCTGAGCGACCGGCTCGCCGACATCGCCCGCGGCGCCGCACTGATGACCGGCTGCGGCGTCGAGCTCACGTGGGACGAGGCGCCGCCCTACCTGCCCGTGCGTGGCAACGGTCCGCTGGCAGCCGCCTGGACGTCGCGCTACGGGGAGCGGGGGCGCACCGTCCTGCCGCCCGACGTCGTGCCTCGGATGTTCGCCGGCTCCACCGACTTCGGCAACGTGTCCTACCGGGTGCCGGGCGTGCACGCGATGGTCAAGATCACCGACGACGACCTGTCGCTGCACACCCGCGAGTTCGCCGACGCCGCGGTCTCGCAGGAGGCCGACCGGGTCGTGGTCGACGCGGCGTGGGCGCTCGCCGCCGTCAGCGCCGACTGGCTCAGCGACCCGGACCTCCGCCGGGCCGCCGCCGACGACTTCGAGGACGCCGGCGGCGCCGTCGACGTCCCGTCCTACTTCGGGGAGGGCTGACGCATGGCCGCCGAGAGCGCCACCGCGACCCGCACCGACCGGATCCTCGCCGCCGTCGAGCGCGTCGGCAACCGCCTGCCTGACCCGTTCCTGCTGTTCCTCGGGCTCTTCCTGCTCGTCGGGGTGGTCTCGACCCTCCTCCAGCTCCTCGGGACGTCGGTGACGATCCCGGGCTCCGACGAGGAGACCGCCGTGCGCGGCCTCTTCACCGGGGAGGGTTTGGCCTGGCTGACGGTCAACCTCGGGCCCAACTTCATCGGCTTCCCGCCGCTGGTCACCGTCGTCACGATCCTGCTCGCGGTGACCGTGGCCGAGCGCACCGGGCTGCTCGCCGCCGCCATCCGGGCGAGCCTCGGAGCGGCGCCGCGCTGGCTGCTGCCGTACGCCGTGGGCTTCGTCGGCGTGAACGCCTCGGTGATGGCCGACGCCGCCTTCATCGTCGTACCCCCGCTGGCGGCGATGGTGTTCAAGGCGGCCGGGCGCCATCCGCTGGCCGGCCTCGTCGGTGGGTTCGCCGCCGTCGGCGCGGGCTACTCGACGTCGATGCTGGTCACCAGCCTCGACGCCCTCTTCTCCGGCATCACCAACTCGGTGACGGGCGGCCTGCCCGACCCGGGCGCCACGGTGACTCCGGTGTCGAACCTGTGGTTCAACATGGCCTCCTCGATCGTGCTCGCGCTCGTTGCGGGGTTCGTCATCGACAAGCTGGTCGAACCGCGCCTGGTGCGCGAGGGCGCGCCGGTCGTCATGGTGGAGGCCGAGGCGGACGTCGCCGCCGACGCCACGACCGAGGCGGACGACGACGTGGCGCCGGCCCTGCGCGCCGCCCCGACCGACCTCTCCCCCGAGCTCGAACCGGCGGAACGACGAGGGCTGAGGGCCGCCGGCATCACGTTCGCGCTGCTGGCGGTCGTCATCGTCGCGGCGGTCCTGCCCGGTGGCTCGCCGTGGCGCAACGAGGACGGCAACTTCCTGCCGGAGTCGGCGCTGCTCGACTCGACGGTCTTCATCGTGTTCGCGCTGTTCCTCGGACCGGCGCTCGCCTACGGCTTCGTCAGCGGGTCGCTGCGGCACGCCGCCGACGTACCCAAGGTGATGGGCCTCGGGATCAAGGACATGGCCGCCTTCATCGTGCTGGCGTTCATGCTCGGCCAGTTCATCGCGCTCTTCAACTGGAGCAACGTGGGCTCGGCGCTCGCCGTGGCCGGCGCGGACGGGCTGGAGTCGATCGGGCTGACCGGCTATCCCGCGATCATCGGCTTCATCCTGCTCGCGTCGGTGCTCAACCTGTTCATCGTGAGCGGGTCGTCGATGTGGACGCTGATGGGCGCGGTGTTCGTGCCGCTGTTCGCCCTGCTGGGCTACGAGCCCGGATTCGTCCAGGCCGCCTTCCGCGTCGGCGACTCCGCGACCCAGGTCATCACCCCGATGAACCCCTACATCTGGATCTTCCTGGTGATGGTGAAGCGCTACGAGCCCGAGGCGGGGCTCGGCACCGTGATCTCGCGGATGCTGCCGTTCGTCGTGCCGTTCTGGATCTCGTGGGTCGCGGTGCTGACCGTGTTCTACCTGACCGGCGCAGACGTCGGCCCCGGCGTGGGGATCCGCCTCTAGCCGGGCCGGGAGGCCGAGCAGGAGGCGGCCACACCGGGGCCGGACGGTCGTGCGGGACGTCGCTCAGTAGCAGATGTTGACGTCCTGCGAGCCGAGGACGCCGTCCTCGACCTCGCGCATCGGGTGGAGCCAGCTCTGCGTCTCCGGGACGAAGGCGATGCTTCCCGGCACCCGGCCGTGGACGCCGTCGACCTCGACCTCCTCGACGACGAGCGGGACCGTCACGTCGGGACGGCGCACGCCCTCCCAGCAGGCCGAGGCCTTCTTCCGCGTCACGGCCTCCTCGAGGGTGACCGGGTCGCCCTGGAGCTTGCCGTTGTAGCGCCACGCGACGGTCGTGAGGTAGCCGGTCTGGCCCTCCCACGGCGCGCGGACGGTGACCGACAGGCCCCACGTCTTGCGGGTGGCGACGGTGAAGCGGACCTGGCCGTCGCGGACCTTCTTCGTCCTCGACGACCAGGGCTTCACGTCGGTGTGGCGGGTCTGGAGGGCGTTGGCGAGCTGGATCTCGCAGCCGTCGCAGTCGTCCACGGTGAAGGTGAGCGTGGTGCGCGTGGCGCCCCCGGGCTGGGCCGCGGACCGGTCAGGTGTCGCGGTGGCGGCGGCCGGCACGAGCGCGGCCGTGAGGACGGCGGCGGTCAGGACGGACCTGGCCAGGATGGTGGTGCTGCGGAAGGTCATGTCTCTCTCCCCGTAGGTGATCTGTCACCCACTGGACGCACCTTCGTCCGGGAGGGTTGCATCTGCTTCCGGGCTGCCCTCATCCCTCGGCCGGGGGCTCGCAGAAGTCGATGTCCTGCTCGCCCATGACGCCGTTCCAGACCCGGCGCATCGGCGCCAGCCACTCGGGCGTCGTACGCGCCCAGGCCAGGGTGCCGGGCACCTTGCCGGGGGCCACCCCGTCCACGCGGACCTTGCGGGTGCGGATCGTCATGTCGAAGGACTCCTCGGTGGTGCCACCCCAGCAGGCGGTGGCCCGGCGCTCGGTGCGCGCGTCGCGGTAGCCGATGACGTCGCCGGGCTGGGTCCCCGCGTAGCGCATCGCGACGACCGTGACGTAGCCGAGGCGGCGCTCCCACGGCGCCGTGAGGCTCAGCGACAGCCCGGCCGTGCGGTCGGTCGGCACCTGGAACGTCGCCACCCCGTCGACGACCTCGACCTCCTTCGACTCCCAGACGTCCTCGTAGTCGGACGTCAGGGCGGAGTGCGCGGTGATCTCGCACCCCTCGCAGCCGGCGGCGTGGATCGTCAACGTGGTCTTCGCAGCGGCCAGGTCGACCGACCGGTCGACGGTCGGCGCCGGTGCGGCCAGCGCCGGTGCGGCGGTCGGGACGAGGAGGAGGGCGAGCAGTGCTCCCGAGAGCAGGCGTGAGGTCATGGTGTGCGTCTTCCTGTGAGGGTGGGTCCTTCCTACCCCCGGTAGACGCACCGAGCCCGCACCGGCGTTGCGCGGGTCGCGCGGCGTCCTCAGTCCTCGCCCAGGGTGTTGCGCTCGAGCTCGGCGAGGGTGGGCCGACCCTGGTTGCAGAAGACCTCGAGGTCGACGGAGTTGCGACCGTCGCTGAAGACCGCGTCGACGTCGTCGTCGGGACCCTTCTCCCAGCTGACCACCCGCCACCCGTTGGCCCGGTCGGGGCGGACGCCCACGCCGTAGGCCCAGGTGTCGCGGCACTCCACCTCGAAGGCGCCCCACTCACCGGTGATCGCGTCGGCGACGGCCGGGCCCTCGGGGCTCGGCACCGACGTGGAGCCGGCGGTGGTGTCGCGCGCGACCTCGTCACCGACCGGTCCCCGGTCCCGGATGGTGGCGCCGACCGTCGAGATGGCGAGGACGCCGACCACCACGGCCACAGCCGTGGTGGCCACCCACAGGCCGACGAGCAGCATCCGACGTCTCACCGGGCCATCGTGCCCGTTGCGACCTCAGTGCGAGGTGAGGCGATGGTTAAGGGAGCGCTAAGGGGCACGGCAGGCGTGGCACCGGACGGTACGGTCACCGCGTGGCCGAGGTGCTGATCATCGAGGACGACGACCGGATCCGGCCGTTGCTGGTCCGTGGCCTGCGCGAGGCCGGGCACACGGTCACCTCGGCCCCCACCGGGATGGGTGGGCTGCAGCTCGCCGTCGACTCCTCCCCCGACCTGGTCGTGCTCGACCTCGGTCTCCCCGACGTCGACGGCACCCAGGTGCTGTCCATGCTCCGCGCGGTCAGCCAGGTCCCCGTGATCATCGCGAGCGCGCGCGCCGACGACCCGTCGCTGGTCGGCGCCCTCGACGCCGGCGCCGACGACTACGTCGTGAAGCCGTTCACCAGCGCCCAGCTCGACGCGCGGGTGCGGGCGGTGCTGCGGCGCGCCGCGTCCGGTCGCGAGGGACCGAGGACCCTGACCGTCGGCGGGCTGTCGGTCGACCTGGCCGGTCGGCGCGTGCACCTCGACGGCGCCGAGGTCGAGCTCACGCCGCGCGAGTTCGACCTGCTCGCCCACCTCGCCGAGCGTCCGGGCGAGGTCGTCACCAAGCGCGACCTGCTCGTCGAGGTCTGGCGCCAGCCGTGGGGCGGATCCGACAAGACCGTCGACGTCCACCTGTCCTGGCTGCGCCGCAAGCTCGGCGAGACCGCCGCCGACCCGCGCTACCTGACCACCGTCCGCGGGGTCGGCGTACGCCTCACGGCTCCGGACCTTCCCTCGCCGCAGGACGGCTGAGGTGCGCCGCAGCCTCCTGATCACCGCCGCGGCGGCGATCTCGATGGTGCTGCTGGCCATGCTCGTGCCGATGGCCATCCTGGTCCGCAGCTATGCGTTGGAGGACCGGCTGGCGCGGGCCGCGCTCGAGGTGCAGGCGGTCGAGACGGTCGTGTCGCGCTCGGACGACAAGGGCTCGGTGGCGCAGTACGTCGACAAGCTCAACGACGAGGAGCGCCACACCCAGGTCACCGTGCTCTTCCCCGACGGCATCGGGGTGGGCCCCGACGAGGGCGAGGACTGGAGGGTCCTCGACGCCCGCAACACCGGGCGCGCCCGGGTCGACGACGTGGGGGGCGGGTCGCAGATCCTGGTGCCCGTGTCGCGCGGCGGGAACTCCGCGCTCCCCTCCGCGACCCCGGTCATCCGGGTGGTCGTCGACGAGCCCGGGATCGACTCGGTCGTCGGCGCCGCGTGGGCCCTGCTCGCCCTGCTGGCGATCGCCCTGCTCGCCGGGTCGCTGATCGTCGTCGACCGGCTCGGGCGCTCGTTCGTGCAGCCGATCCGGCAGCTGGCCGAGCACACGCAGTCCCTGGGCAGCACCGGCACCATCGAGCCGGTCGCCGCGGTCCACGGCCCCGCGGAGGTGCAGGAGCTGGGCGGCGCCATCGACCGCCTGGTGGGTCGCATCCAGCTGCTCCTGGCCCGCGAGCGCGAGAGCGTGGCGGACCTCTCCCACCGCCTGCGCACCCCCGTCACCGCGCTCCGTCTCCGCGTCGAGACGGTGGCCGACGACGACCTGCGCGAGCGGCTCGGCGCCGACCTCGACTCCCTCCAGGCCACCGTCGACGAGATCGTCCGCGAGGCCCGGCGCTCCGAGCGCGAGGGCCTCGACCCGCGCACCGACGCGGTCGCCGTCATCGCCGAGCGCGTACGCCACTGGGAGGCGCTCGCCGAGGACCAGGGCCGCACCTACGAGGTCGACCTCGCGACCTCCGGGCCGCTGCTGCGCGCCAGCAGTGCCGACCTGGAGGCCATGGTGGACGTCCTCCTGGACAACGTCTTCTCCCACACCCCCGACGACGCCGGCGTACGCATCACGCTGACCTCCGCCGACGAAGGCGTCGACCTGGTCGTCGAGGACGCCGGGCCCGGGCTGCCCGCCGGTCTCGACGCCACCGGGCGGGGCGAGAGCGGCGCCGGCTCGACCGGGCTCGGGCTCTCGATCGCCGCTCGCACCGCGCAGGACTCCGGCGGCTCCCTCACGACCGGCACCTCGGACATGGGAGGAGCCCGGGTCGCCGTCTCCCTGAGGACGGTCTGACCCGGGCTCCTGCCCGTGCGCAGAGGTGGATCAGGCCACGGAGACCTTCACCGAGCACGAGCCGGCACCAGCCGGGGTCACCGTGAGCTTGAAGGTGTCCTTGCCACGCAGGTTCTTGCGGAAGGTGTCGAGGTCGAGCTCGCCCTCGTCGTCGGCGGTGATGGTGCGCGAGACGGCGACCTTGCCGTTGTGGCGCACGGCGACCTTCCACTCGCTGTAGGCGCGGGCGCCCTCGATGTCGGCGTCGACGTCGTAGCCGCCGCGCTCACGGTCGACGTTGAGCTCGAACGTCGCGCCGGCGCAGGTGCCGCGCTTCTCGACGTCCGCGCTGGCCGGCGAGGACACCAGGACGGCCGTGCCGGTCGCGGCGGTGGCGACGAGGGTGGTGGTGGCGATGAGCTTCTTCATGGGATCTCCTCTGTGGGTGCTGCTGCGGGGATGGGGCTGGGATGGGGCTGGGATGGGGCTGGGTGGCTCAGGAGCCGAGGGTGGCCGTGCAGGGCTCGCCCTCGGCGGGCGTGAAGGTGACGGCGTAGGTCGCGTCCCCGGGGTTGCCGGAGCTGTAGGCGTCGACGTCGATCTCGCCGTCCTCGTCGGTCGTGCGGGTGCCCGACAGCAACGAGGCGTCGTCGCGGGACAGGTCGACCTGCCACTCCTCGCCCGGGCCGCTCGACTGCAGCTCGGCGCTGACCTCGGTGCCGCCGTCCTCGCCCTCCGCGCTGAGCTCCCACGTCGCGCCGCCGCAGGTGCCGCGCTCGGTGGTCTGGGCCTCGACCTGGCTGTCGATCGCCCACCAGCTGCCTGCTCCGATGACGACCGCCGCCGCGGCGACGCCGCCGATGACTGCCTTCTTCACGATTCCTCCTCGGTGTCCGACGCCGGGTGCGGCGTCATGACAGGAGGTTCGTCGGAGCGCGGCTAACCCCGCTCCAGCCCGTGGCTAAGGGCGCGTTAAGGCGTCCGGGGATCTCGGCCCGAGCGGTGAGTGAGCCACATTCCCTGGTTCGACGAGGTGGCTCACGCACCGCCCACCGGCGCGGCGTACGACGACACGCGCGCCGGCGGTGCCACAGCCACATTCCGTGACGGCGGAATGTGGCTCACACACCGCCCACCAGCACGATCAGGAGGCCGGCACGTCCCGCTCGATCTCCGCGAGCCAGGCGGTCCCGCGGGCGTCGCTGGGCATCCGCCAGTCGCCGCGGGGGCTCATCGTCCCGCTCGCGCTGACCTTGGGCCCGTTGGGCAGGGCGGAGCGCTTGAACTGGTTGGCGAAGAAGCGCCTCACGAAGACCTCGAGCCAGGACCGGATGTCCTCGAGCGAGTACGCCACCCGCGCGTCGGCGGGGAAGCCGGGCGGCCACTCCCCTGCCTCGACGTCCTTCCACGCGTGCCACGCGAGGAAGGCGATCTTGCGCGGCCGGTAGCCGTGGCGCACGACGTGGGCGAGCGTGAAGTCCTGGAGGTTGTAGGGACCCACGGAGTCCTCCGTGGCCTGCGGCTTGACGCCCTCCTCGGTCGGGATCAGCTCGGGGGTGATCTCCTGCTGGAGGATCTCGCCGAGCACCTCGCCGACCTCGTCGCTGAACTCGCCGTGGCTGATCACCCAGCGGATCAGGTGCTGCACGAGCGTCTTCGGCACGCCGGCGTTGACGTTGTAGTGCGACATCTGGTCGCCGACGCCGTAGGTGCACCACCCGAGCGCGAGCTCGGACAGGTCGCCGGTGCCGACGACGATGCCGCCGCGCTGGTTGGCGAGCCGGAAGAGGTAGTCGTAGCGCAGCCCGGCCTGCACGTTCTCGAACGTGACGTCGTAGACCTTCTCCCCCTGCGCGTAGGGGTGGCCCATGTCCTTCAGCATCTGCTCGGCCGCGGGCCGGATGTCGAGCTCCGCGAACGTGACGCCGAGCGCCTGCGAGAGGCGGGTGGCGTACGACTTCGACGTGGCGCCGGTCGCGAAGCCGGGCATCGTGAAGGCCAGCACGTCGCTGCGCGGCCGGCCGAGCCGGTCCATCGCCTTGCACGCGACGATCAGCGCGTGCGTCGAGTCGAGGCCGCCGCTGACGCCGATGACGGCCCTGGGCGAGCCGATCGAGGAGATCCGGCGCTCGAGGCCCGACACCTGGATGTTGTAGGCCTCGTAGCAGTCCAGCTCGAGCCGCGCGGGGTCGTCGGGCACGAACGGGTAGCGGTCGACCTTGCGCAGCAGCCCGATGTCCCCGGCCGGCGGCTCGAGCTCCCACTCGACCGTGCGGAAGCGCTGCACCCGCTCGTGGTGGGTGCGCCGGTTGTCGTCGAACGACCCCTGCCGGATCCGCTCCTGGCGCAGCCGGTCGAGGTCGACGTCGACGACCGTGCGCCGGGGCCCGTCGGGGAACCGCTCGCCCTCGCCGAGCAGGTCGCCGCACTCGTAGACCAGCGTCTGGCCGTCCCAGCTGAGGTCGGTGGTCGACTCGCCCTGGCCTGCGGCCGCATAGACGTACGCCGCCGCGCACCGCGCGCTGGCACTGCGGACCAGCAGCCGACGATCCTCGGCGCGCGCGACGGTGATCGGCGAGCCGCTGAGGTTCGCGAGCACGGTCGCCCCGGCCAGGGCGGCCTCGGCACTCGGCGGCACCGGCACCCACATGTCCTCGCAGACCTCGACGTGGAGGTCGAGGCCGGGCACGTCGAGGCACCGGAAGATCAGGTCGGGCCCGAACCGGACGTCCTGCCCGGCGACGGTCACCCACTCGAGCTCGCGGTCGTCGCCCGGCGCGAACCAGCGGCGCTCGTAGAACTCG
Organism: Nocardioides exalbidus; assembly: GCF_900105585.1. Lineage (NCBI taxonomy): Bacteria > Bacillati > Actinomycetota > Actinomycetes > Propionibacteriales > Nocardioidaceae > Nocardioides > Nocardioides exalbidus. Next base: position 3,203,459 of record NZ_FNRT01000002.1, on the reverse strand, counting down.
CGGTAGTTGGGGAGGTACGACTTCGGCGCGACGCCGAGGATCGAGCCGCGGTGCACGACGACCGCGCAGTTGTAGACCCGGTTGCCCTGCACGACCGGCGCGCCGACCACCAGCGCGGTCATCAGGTCTCCGCTCGCCGCGACGATCTCCGCGATCGCCTCCTCGACCGACGCCAGCAGCGTGTCCTGGAGGAACAGGTCGTCGACGGAATAGCCGGTCAGCCCGAGCTCGGGGAACACCGCGACCGCGACGCCGTCGTCGTGGCAGGCGCGCGCCTGCTCGATGACGGCCGCGGCGTTGGCCGCGGGGTCGGCGATGTGCACCGGCAGCGTGACGGCCGCGATCCGGGCGAAGCCCTGCGCGTAGGCGGAGTAGAAGTCCACGCGCTCACTCTAGGGAACCCGGGGCGAGCAGAGGCCACGGTGGCTGAGGTGCGAGCGCAGCGAGCCTCGAAACCTCCGAGGTGGGGAACCGGCGGGTCGTGGACCAGCCCGCTGGACCACCCGACGGTTCCCCACTCACGGCTCAGTTCGCGACCACGAGGTCGGGGGCGACCGCGATCAGCGCGGTGAGGTGGGCGTACCCGTCTTAACCGGATGGGACGCCGAAAAGGTTGGGACGAGTTGCAGCCGACGCGCCTACGGTGCCCCCATGCCCACTTCACCGGCGATCGAGATCACGCCCTGCACCACCGACGCCGACTACGAGGCCTGGCGGCAGGTCCGGATCGCGGTGCTCCCCTACGAGCGCTGCGACTCCCTCGAGGAGCTGAAGAAGCAGGACGCGAGCCCGACCCGCCTGATGGTGCTGGCGCGCGAGGGCGGCGTCGTCGTCGGCCTGGGCTTCGCCGACCGCTCGGACGCGGCGGCAATGGGCTCGCTCGCGCCGCGGGTGCTGCCCGAGCACCGCCGGCGGGGCGTCGGGACCGCCCTGCTCCACCACCTCGCCGATCACCTCGCGGCGCTGGACCTGCCGCGCGTCCGGGCCACGGTCGACGACGACGGGTCGCTCGAGTTCGCCCACGCGCACGGCTTCGAGGACACCGACAACGAGATCGAGCAGACCTTCACCCTCGACACCGCCCCGCAGGTGGGTGCGGCCCCGGAGGGCGTCGACGTGGTCCTCGCGTCGGACCGCCCCGACCTGTGGGCAGCGGCCTACGACGGCCTCGGCAAGGAGGCCGTGAGCGACTTCGCCTTCTCGACCTCGATCGACCTGACCCCGGAGCGATGGGCCACGAGCTGGCTCGGCGACCCGATGTTCCTCGCGGTCCACGACGGCGAGGTCGTCGGCTGCGCCGGCCTGATCCGCGACACCGACGTGCCGCACCGGGCCGAGAACGCGTTGACGGCCGTGCGCCGCGACTGGCGCGGGCGAGGCCTCGCGGTCCACCTGAAGCAGCGCACCCTCGCGTGGGCGGCCGGGCACGGGATCACCGAGGTCTACACCTGGACGCAGGACGGCAACGATGCGATGCGCGGGCTCAACACGCGGCTGGGGTACGCCACCACCCGGCGCAGCACGATGGTGGCGCACGACCTTCCGCTGGGCCCGGCCCTCGACTAGCGTCGCGGGGGTGCGCCCCCACCTCCGCACCACCTCGTTGTCCCTGACCGTCGCCGTCCTCGCGGGCGGCTTGCTGACCGGGCTCCCGCCGTCCGTGGCCGCACCAGCCGATCGCCCGGCGGTCCGGGCGGAACGGGCGGAACGCGCGCCCGAGCTCCGGGTCCGCACCGTCGCCAAGGGCCTGGCGAACCCGTGGGACGTCCAGCAGGCGCCCGGCGGCCGGCTGGTCGTCTCCGAGCGCGACCGCGCCCGCCTCAGCGTCGTACGCCACGGGAAGCGCCGCACGCTCGCCGACCTCTCGAAGCTGGTGTGGGTGTCCGGCGAGACCGGCCTCATGTCGCTCGCCGTCGACGCCCCGTCGCGCACGGTGTGGGCCTGCCACGGCAGCGCGAAGGGCGGTGACCACGTGCAGGTCAGCCGCTGGCGCGTCGACAGGAAGTGGAAGAAGCTCAGCCACCGCCGCACCGTCCTGACCGGCCTGCCGTCGAGCTCGGGACGCCACGGCGGCTGCCGGCTGCTGCTCGACCGCGACAGCGACGCCCTCGTCGTCGGGACGGGGGACGCCGCCGTCGGCACCAACCCGCGCGACCTCGACTCGCTCGGCGGCAAGACGCTGCGGGTCCACCGGCGCACCGGCGCGCCGATGGCGGACAACCCCTACGCCGACGCCGGCACCGCCCGCCGCTTCGTCTGGACCTACGGCCACCGCAACGTCCAGGGCCTCGCCCAGCGCGCCGACGGCACGCTGTGGTCGGTCGAGCAGGGCAGCTACCGCGACGACGAGGTGAACCTGCTCGTCCCCGGCGGCGACTACGGCTGGAACCCGGTCCCGGGCTACGACGAGTCGGTGCCGATGACCGACCAGGCGCTCCCGGGCGAGCAGCAGGACGCGCGATGGTCGTCCGGCGACCCGACCCTCGCCACGTCGGGCGGGGCGTGGGTCCGCGGCAAGCAGTGGGGCGACCTCGACGGCACGCTCGCCGTCGCGGCGCTCAAGGCCTCGGAGGTCCTCTTCCTCGAGTTCGACGCCGACGGCACCCTCGTGTCGGTCACCCAGCCCGAGGAGCTGAAGGCCTTCGGGCGGCTCCGCTCGATCACCTCGGCCCGCGACGGCGACCTGCTCGTGACCACCGACAACGGCAGCGACGACCGTGTGCTGAGGGTGTCTCCCCGCTGACGCCGGGCACCGAGGGTGACCATCGACACACGGCTCCTACCGGCCGGTCGGCACTAGCCTGATCGTGGTCCGTGGACTCCATCAGGGAGCCGCGAGATGACGAGGAGCGACCCATGCCTGCACCCACCGAGGAGACCGCGCCCTACGGTTCCGGTCCCGCCGCCACGACCGCGCCCGTGAAGCGGGTCCGCACCCATCACCTCCGGGAGATGAAGGAGCGCGGCGAGAAGATCACGATGCTCACGGCCTACGACATGTACACCGCGGCGACCTTCGACGAGGCCGGCATCGACCTGCTCCTCGTCGGCGACTCGGCCTCCAACAACGTCCTCGGCAACGAGACCTCGCTGCCCATCACGGTCGACGAGCTGCTGCCCCTGACCCGTGCCGTGAGCCGGTCGACGAGGCGCGCGATGGTCGTCGGCGACCTGCCCTTCGGCAGCTACCAGGCCTCACCGGAGCAGGGCTACCTCACCGCCGTCCGCTTCATGAAGGAGGCCGGCGCGCACTGCGTGAAGCTCGAGGGCGGCGCCGAGATGGCCCCCGTCATCCGCAAGTGCACCCAGGGCGGCATCCCGGTCATGGCGCACATCGGCTTCACGCCGCAGTCCGAGCACACCCTCGGCGGCTACCGCGTGCAGGGGCGCGGCGACGCGAGCGACCGCGTCCTCGACGACGCCCGGGCGGTCCAGGAGGCCGGCGCGTTCGCCGTCGTGATGGAGATGGTGCCCGGCGACGTCGCCGAGCAGATCAGCAAGGAGCTGACCATCCCGACCATCGGCATCGGCGCCGGCGCCGGCTGCGACGGCCAGGTGCTGGTGTGGCAGGACGCGTTCGGCCTGCGGACCGGCAAGATGGCCCGCTTCGTCAAGCAGTACGCCGACGTGCACCAGGTGCTGCTCGACGCGGCCCGTGCCTACGCCGACGACGTGCGCGGCGGCACGTTCCCCGGGCCGGAGCACACGTTCTAGCCGGCGGTCAGTCCTCGAGCTTGTCGTCGTTCCAGTCGGGGTCGTTGTCCCAGGCCTCGTTGCGCTCGGCGACCTTCTCGAGGGCGCGCGCCGCTTCCTCCCTGGTGTCGTAGGGACCCAGCCGGTCGGCGTTCCGGGCCCCGTCGTCAGGCTCGACCTCGTGGGTCTTCAGGTTGAACCACCAACGCTCGCTCTCGCCGTTGCTCATGCGGCGAAACTACACTTCCCGGCGTGTCTGCCGTAGCACCCGCAGAGGTGTCCGCCCGTCGTCCCGTGCCCGTCTCCATCCCGCGTCCGGAGTACGTCGACCAGCCGGCGCCGCAGCGCTTCACCGGCGAGGAGGTCAAGGACGCCGACACGATCGAGCGGATGCGGGTCGCCGGCAGGCTGGCGGCCCGGGCACGCGACCTGGTCGGCGAGCACGTCGTGCCGGGCGTGACCACCGACGAGCTCGACCGGATCGGCCACGAGTTCCTCTGCGACCACGGCGCCTACCCCTCGACCCTCGGCTACCGCGGCTTCCCGAAGTCGCTGTGCTCCAGCGTCAACGAGGTGATCTGCCACGGCATCCCCGACGCACGGGTCGTCGAGGACGGCGACATCGTCAACATCGACATCACCGCCTTCATCGACGGCGTGCACGGCGACACCAACGCGACCTTCCTCGCCGGTGACGTCGACGAGGAGTCGCGCCTGCTCGTCGAGCGCACGAAGGAGTCGCTCGACCGCGCGATCAAGGCCGTCCAGCCCGGCCGCCGGGTCAACATCATCGGCCGGGTGATCGAGGCCTACGCGAAGCGCTTCGACTACGGCGTGGTCCGCGACTTCACCGGCCACGGCATCGGCACCGCGTTCCACTCGGGACTAATCATCCCGCACTACGACGACCCGAGGTACGACGACGAGATCCGCGTCGGCATGACCTTCACCATCGAGCCGATGCTCACCCTCGGCACGCCCGACTACGACATGTGGGACGACGGGTGGACCGTGGTGACGAAGGACCGGAGGCGCACCGCGCAGTTCGAGCACACCCTCCTCGTCACGCCGACAGGCGCCGAGGTGCTCACCCACCCGTGACCCCGGAGCGGGGTCGCAGCGCTGACACCTTCTTGAAACACACGAGACGCTCGCGCAACACGTGCGTCACGCGATCCCACTAGGGTCGGCACATGCCGCGCCTGTTCGACGACTACGCCACCGGTCGGGCCTATGACGAGATGTTCGAGGACGGCGCCGCCCGCGATCCCTACCTCAGGCTGAGTCGCTCCTTCAACGACCTCGACCCCGACGACGTCGCCTCGCGCGTCGAGGCGCTGCGCACGGCCTACCTCGACCAGGGCGTCACCTTCGACATCGGTGGCGAGGAACGCGCCTTCCCGCTCGACATCGTGCCGCGGGTGATCGAGATGGAGACCTGGCAGGAGGTCGACGCCGGCGTCCAGCAGCGCGTCAAGGCGCTCGAGGCCTTCCTCGCCGACGTGTACGACGCCGGGCAGGTGTTCGAGGACGGCGTGATCCCGCGCCGCGTGGTCGCCACCTCCTCCCACTTCCACCGCGAGGCCGGCGGCGTGCGCCCGCCCAACGGCGTACGCGTGCACGTCTCCGGCATCGACCTGATCCGCGACGACGAGGGCAACTTCCGTGTGCTGGAGGACAACGTCCGCGTGCCGTCGGGCGTGTCCTACGTCATGACCAACCGCCGCTCGATCGCGGCCGCGCTCCCCGAGGCGTTCTCGCACCACCGGATCCGCCCGGTCGCGAGCTACCCGCAGCGGCTGCTGGCCGCGCTGCGCGCCGCCGCGCCCGCAGGCGTCACCGACCCGACCGTGGTCGTGCTGACGCCGGGCGTCTACAACGGCGCCTACTTCGAGCACGCGCTGCTCGCCCGCACGATGGGCGTCGAGCTCGTCGAGGGCCGTGACCTCCAGTGCCGCCGCGGGCGCGTGATGATGCGCACCACGCACGGCCTCGAGCCGGTGCACGTGATCTACCGTCGCGTCGACGACGAGTTCCTCGACCCGGTGCACTTCCGCGGCGACTCGCTGCTCGGCTGCCCCGGTCTCATCGACGCCGCACGCAGCGGCCAGGTGACGCTCGCCAACGCCGTCGGCAACGGCGTGGCCGACGACAAGCTCGTCTACACCTACCTGCCCGACATCATCCGCTACTACCTCGGCGAGGAGCCCCGGCTCCGCAACGTCGACACCTGGCGGCTCGGCGACGCCGACGCCCGCGAGGAGGTCATGGACCGCCTCGACGAGCTCGTCGTGAAGCCCGTCGACGGCTCCGGCGGCAAGGGCATCGTGATCGGTCCCGCCGCCACGAAGGCCGAGCTCGACGAGCTGCGGGTGCGGGTGATGGACGACCCTCGCGCGTGGATCGCCCAGCCGGTCGTCCAGCTCTCCACCGTCCCGACCTACGTCGACGGCACGATGGCCGCGCGCCACGTCGACCTGCGCCCGTTCGCGGTCAACGACGGCCAGCGGGTCTGGGTGCTGCCCGGCGGGCTCACCCGCGTCGCCCTCGAGGAGGGCCAGCTGATCGTGAACTCCTCGCGCGGCGGCGGCTCGAAGGACACGTGGGTCCTCGCGGGCACCGCACCGACCCCGGTGCCGCCCGCCGAGCCGCCCGCCCCGGTCCCGGTCGGGCCGACGCCGAGCCCCGGCCCCGCGATGGACGAGGCCGCCGCGACCGTCGACGGCCAGCAGCAGCAACAGCAGCAGCAACAGGTCCGCCACGTCGACGCCGGCGACGAGGACGGCGACGAGGACGGTGCCGGATGCTGAGCCGCATCGCCGAGTCCATGTTCTGGATCGGCCGCTACGTCGAGCGCGCCGAGGACACCGCGCGCATCCTCGACGTCCAGACGACGCTCCTGCTGGAGGACTCCGGCGACGAGGAGACGACGTGCCGCAACCTGCTGTCGGTCATGGGGGTCGACCCGCCCGACGACAGCCAGGTCGGCCTCGACCTCGTCCTCGGCCTGCTGGCCTACGACCCCCTTGCACCGGACTCGATCGCCGCCGTCCTGGCTGCTGCGCGCGAGAGCGCCCGGCGTGCGCGGGAGACGCTCTCGGTGAACATGTGGGAGGCGCTCAACACCACCCACCGCACCGTCACGTCCGGGCAGTTCCGCCGGATGGGCCAGGGGGCGAGCTTCCGCTGGGTGCGTGACCGGGCAGCGCTCATCAACGGCGCCGCCGACGCATCGATGACCCGCGACGAGGGCTGGCAGTTCCTCGTCCTCGGCCGGATGATCGAGCGCGCCGACATGACCTCGCGACTCGTCGCCACCGCGTCGCTCGCCGGCGGGGTCGGCTCGCCGTGGTCCAACACGCTGCGCGCCTGCGGGGGCCACGAGGCGTTCCTGCGCACCTACAAGGGCCTCGAGACCGAGCGCGGCGCAGCCGAGTTCCTGCTGCTCGACCGGCTCTTCCCCCGCTCGGTCGTCTTCGCGCTGTCGAGGGCCGAGCAGTGCCTCGACAACCTGGAGTCCGGACAGCGCGTCGGCTTCCAGAACGACGCGCACCGGCTCATCGGCCGCACCCGCGCCGAGCTGGAGTACCGACCCCTCGCCGACGTCATCGCCGACCTGCCGGCCGAGATGGAGCGGTTGCAGGTGACCTGCGCACGGGCGACCGAGGCCATCGCGCACCGCTACTTCGCGGGCTCCGAGGGCACGCACTGGATGGGAGGGCGGATCTGATGCAGCTGCGCATCGTCCACACGACCGGCTTCGAGTACGACGGCCTGGCGCTGGCGTCGTACAACCAGGCGCGGATGACGCCCCAGACCGGGCCCGGCCAGATCGTCGTGCACACCCGGCTCGGGGTCTCCCCCACACCGTGGACCTACGACTACCGCGACTACTTCGGCAACGACGTGACGTCGTTCGAGGTGCTCGACCCGCACGACTCGATGACCGTCACCGCCGTGTCGACCGTCCACACCGACCGCCCGCCGGCGGGGATGCCGGCGCTGGTGTGGGAGGACCTCGCCGACCCGGGGGTGGCCGACCGGTGGACGGAGTACCTCGCCCTGCCGGTCCTGGTCGCCCCGCCCGACGACCTCGCCGCCAAGGCGCGCGAGATCGCCGCGGCGGCCGGCACCCCCGGCGAGGCCGCCCGCGAGATCTGTGCGTACGTCCACTCCGAGGTCGACTACGTGCCCGGCTCCACCGACGCCGCCTCGCCTGCGGTCGACGCCTGGGGGCAGAAGGCGGGCGTGTGCCAGGACATGGCCCACCTCGTGCTCGGCTGCCTGCGCACGATCGGCATCCCGGCCCGCTACGTCTCGGGCTACCTCCACCCGCAGGCCGAGGCGAGGATCGGCGAGACGGTCCAGGGCGAGTCGCACGCGTGGGTCGAGTGGTGGGACGACGGCTGGCACGGCTTCGACCCGACCAACGACCTCGAGCCCGGTGACCGGTGGGTGGTGGTGGCGACCGGCCGCGACTACCTCGACGTGCGCCCCCTCCACGGCATCTACACCGGGGCGGAGACCTCCTCGATGTTCGTGCGGGTCGACGTCACTCGGATCGCCTGATCCGGGTCCCCGGCCCTAGACTCCTCGCCGAGTGGGTCGGCCGGGCGGCCGCGGTCCGGGGCTTCGGCTCCGGGTCGAGGAAGGTCCGGGCTCCACAGGGCAGGGTGGTGGCCAACAGCCACCCGGGGCAACCCGCGGGATCAGTGCCACAGAGAACAGACCGCCAGCACCTCCGGGTGCTGGTAAGGGTGAAACGGTGGTGCAAGAGACCACCAGTGCGCCGGGCGACCGGCGCAGCTAGGCAAACCCCACCCGGAGCAAGATCAGACAGGATGCGCCCGAGGGCTGCCCGCCCGAGCATCCGGGTAGATCGCACCAGGCGGCCGGCAACGGTCGTCGCAGATGGATGGTCGCCCCTGCGCAAGCAGGACAGAACCCGGCCTACAGGCCGGCCCACTCCCCCTCGTCAGCCCGCGGCGCTCGAGACCACCGCGAGCACCTCGCCGAGCCGGTCGTGCAGGTCCCGCACGACCGGCCGGTCGGCGGGGTCCGGAGCCAGGCACGCCGTCACCAGCTCGGCGAACGGAGCAGGCACGTGCGCCGGCAGGCGGCTGAACGGTGGAGCAGGGCGCTGCAGCTGGAGGAAGGTGCCCGCGTCGAGTGCCAGGCGCTCGGCCTCGTCGAGGGGCGCGAACGGCGCCACCCCCGTCGCTGCCTCGAAGAGCGTCGCCCCGAGTCCCCACACGTCGGTGGCCGCGGTGACGATCCCGCCCCGGGCCTGCTCGGGCGCGAGGTACTCCGGGGTGCCCAGCCCACGGTGCACCCGTCCCGGTGGGCGGGCGATGCTGAGGTCGACGAGGGTCGCCCGATCGCCGTGCACCAGGACGTTGCCCGGGCGGATGTCGAGGTGGAGGTAGCCCTGCCCGTGGAGGTAGCCGACCGCGGAGGTGAGCTGGCGCCCGAGGTGGCCCAGGTCCGCGACCGGTTGCCGACCCGTGCCTTCGCCGATCACTTCCGCGAGCGTCGGCCCGACGTCGGTCTCGAGAATGACGACCGGGCTCGCTCCCTCGACGGTCTCGATGGCGCGTGGCAGGTGCAGGTGGGCCAGCACCTTGAGGAGCCACCCCTCCTGCAGCAGCCGGTAGCGCACGCGTGCGACGTCCACCCGGTCCGGGCGGATGGTCTTGGCCACGCAGCGGCACAGCCGCTCCTCCGACCAGACCTCGTAGACGTCCACCGCGCGGCCTCGCGCGAGGTGGCCGACGACCGTGTAGCCGGGCGCGACCTCGTCCCCGGCCCCCAGGACCGGCGGCTCGTCCGGCAGCGGGACCGCGAGCGCGCTCATGCCGCACCCGCCGGGAGCCTGCGCCCCGCGCCGGTTGCGCGCGGCGACCTGGTCGTGGGTGGCATCCGGGCTCCTGGCGATCGGCGTCGTCCGTCGTCCCGACGTTAGGGACGGGCGCGTGCGACGTGCCAGTTGTCCTTTGGTGCTAGCACCACAGGCGCGGCTGGGGCCCGGCTCGGGCCCGGCTCACGCCAGGCGGAACTGCACCTTGCGCGTCTTCGGGTCGGCCGAGACCAGCTCCACGGAGACCTCCTCGCCGAGCGGCAGGTCCGACTCACCGGTGACCCTCGCCTCGACGGCGGGGTCCTGGATGGTGATGTCGCCCTTCGTGTGGTCCTTCTCCTCGAGGTCCACGACAACGGCGGTGAAGGTCTCCCCCACCCGGTCGTGGAGCAGCTCGGCCTCGCAGAGGTCGACGATCGCGTTCTCGTACTGGTGAGCGCGACGGCTCGAGCCCGCCATCGTGTCGGGCAGCTCGGTCATCGCGGTGATCACCCACTCGGGCACCTCCGTCCCGGCGCACAGGGCGAGGCAGATCTCGCCGGCGTAGCGGTCGGCGAGGCGCCGCAGGGGCGCGGTCACGTGGGCGTACTCGGAGGCGAGGCCGGAGTGCTGGGAGTACGCCGGCAGCTCGCCGTTGAAGGTCACGTAGCCCGCGCCGCGGAGGAGCCGCGTGCACGCGACGATCATCGCTGCGTGCGTGGGCTTCGACGGGTCGAGCGTGCGGACGAAGTCGGGGTAGAGCTGCTCGGCGGGCCACTCGATACCGAGCGCCCGGGCCGTGCGGTGCAGCCGCTGCACGTCGCGCGGGTCGGCGGGCGGCAGCGTGCGCAGGATGCCGGTGCGGGCGTAGACCATCAGCCCGGCTGCGGCCATCCCGGTGAGCAGCGAGATCTGGGCGTTCCAGCTCTCCGCGGGCAGCAGCTCGCGGAACTCCAGCTCCCAGTGGCCGTCGCCGGTCTCGACGAGCTCCTGCTCGGGCAGCGGCAGCGACACGCCGCCGCGGGCCGCCTCGCGGGCGAGCCGGAGCTCGCCGACCTCCTTGAGCAGCTCCATCACGGGCGAGGCGGTGCCGGCGTCGAGGTCGGCCTGGACCTGCTCGTAGGAGAGCTTGGCGCGCGACTTCACCAGCGCCCGCTCGACCTGGACGTCGACGCCCTCGCCGGTGTCGTCGACCTGGATCGTCCAGAGCAGGGCCGGGCGCACCTCGTCGGGCAGCAGCGACGCGGCGCCCTCGCTCAGCACCGTGGGGTGCAGCGGGATCTTCGAGCTCGCGCCGTAGAGCGTCTCGCCGCGCCGGTTGGCCTCGACGTCGACCGGGTCGCCCGGCGTGACGAAGGCCGCGACGTCGGCGATCGCGTAGTGGACGACGTAGCCGTCACCGTCGCGCTCGATGTGCATCGCCTGGTCGAGGTCGCGCGCGGACTCGGGATCGATGGTGACGAGCTCGATGTCCGTGCGGTCGAGCCCGGGCAGTCGCGGGTTCGCCGCCGCCTCGGCCGCCGCGCGCTCGACGGCGTCGGGGAACGTCGCGGAGACCTTCATCTCCTGCTGGATCGCGACGATGCCGTCGCGCATCTCCTGGGCGGTGACGCTGTCACCCGTCGACCGGACCTTCACCACACGGTTGCTGGGCATGGGCCGACCCTAGCCAACCGCCGCAGCGCCCGCTGCCTACGCTTGCCCGCGTGCTGATCCTGCTGCCGCCCAGCGAGGGCAAGACCGCTGCCCGTCGGGGCAAGTCCCTCGACCTCGAGTCGCTGTCCTCGCCTGTGCTCACCCCGACGCGCGAGAAGCTCCTGGAGGCGCTCACGACCCTGTGCCGCGACGACCCGGACCGGGCATCAGCCGTGCTCGGCCTCGGCCCTGCCCAGCACGACCTCGTCGTCCGCAACGCCGCCCTCGACACGGCACCCACCGCCCGCGCCGACACGATCTACACCGGGGTCCTCTACGACGCCCTCGGCTTCGCCACGCTCTCCTCGGCCGCCCGCCGTCGCGCGACGTCGCGACTGGCGGTCACCAGCTCGCTCTTCGGCGTCGTGCGCCCCGGCGACCGGATCCCTGCCTACCGCCTCTCGGGCGATGCCACCCTCCCCGGCGTCGGCTCGGTCGCCGGCGCGTGGCGCGAGGTCCTCGGCGAGGCGGTCACCGAGGGCATGGGCACCGGGCTGCTCGTCGACCTGCGCTCCAGCACGTACGCCGCCTTCTGGCGGCCCAGGAAGGACCTCGCCCGCCGCGTCGCGACGGTCCGCGTGCTCCACGAGTCGAACGGCAGGCGCACCGTGGTCAGCCACTTCAACAAGGCGACCAAGGGCCGCATCGTCCGCGCCCTGCTCGAGGACGGCGCCGACCCGCGCACCCCGAAGGCGCTCGCCGACGCCCTCACCCGCCTCGGCTGGACCGTCGAGGTGGGCGAGCCCACGGCGAAGGGCACCCAGCTCGACGTCGTGGTGACGGAGATCCACACGAGCTAGCGGAGCGGGATCACGTCCGTCGCCTCGAGCGGGTCCATCCCGCACAGCGCGAGCAGGTCGGCGATGATGGAGCGCACCTGCGCCAGGATCACCTCCGCCGACAGGTCGTCGCTGTGCTCGACGGTCGCCGTGGCGCGACCGAGGGCGACGAGGTCGTCGACCACCGCGACCGCCATCCGGTCGGCCACGAGCTCGTCGGCGACCCGGTCGGAGAGGTCCGCCAGGTCGCGCATGAGGGCGGCGTAGGACGACGGCACCGGCTCGCGGCGGTAGACCGCCACGGTCACCCGGCGCACGATCACGCGGGTGTTGCGCAGCGCCACGTCGAGCGGCTCCACGAGCTCGGCGAGCTGGCGCTGGTGCTCGCCGTGCCGCCGCCGGAACGGCGAGGACTGCACCACCGAGATGCCCTCCTCCGAGGCCGCCCGCAGCTCGCTGATGAGCGCGTCGGTGGACCGTGCGTCGCGCAGCATCGCCAGCGACTGCTCGACGTCCCCGTCGCCGAGCCGGTCGGAGGACGACCGCAGCAGCTCGGCGATCTTGCGCACGACGACCGCGGCCTGGTCGCGTGGCTTGCGCAGCGGTGCGCGCGGGACCACCGTGGCCGCGACCAGCGCGACCGCGCCGCCGATGAGGGCGTCGGTCCAGCGCAGGAAGGCGGCGCCGGGTGCCGGCGCGAGCGCGGCGACGACGATCCCCTGCACCGCCGACTGGATGATCAGCAGCTGGCCGGCGTCGAGGAGCAGCGCGATCGACATGCCGGCGGCCACGATCAGCATGATCTGGAAGCCGCCCGACCCGATGACGTGGGTCGTCGCGTCACCCAGGAAGACGCCGAGGGCGACCCCGACGGTGACCTCGGCGACCCGGCGCTGCCGCTGGCCGTAGGACATCCCGAGCGACACCACGGCCGCGATCGGCGCGAAGAACGGCAGGCGGTGCTGGAAGACGTCGGCGGCCAGCCACCACGCGACGCCCGCGGCGATCGCGCACTGCCCGATCACCCAGCCCTTCGAGCGCAGCCGGGCGACCCGGGCGCGCAGCGACGTACGACCGCGCGCGGCCATCAGCTCCGCGTCGAGGAAGCGCCCGGCCATCAGGACAGGGAGCCGCTCAGAGACCCGACTCGTCGGTGCGCACCAGGATGCGCTGGCACTCCTCGCACCGGATGACCTCGTCGGCGTCCGCGGAGCGGATCCGGGAGAGCTCGGAGGCGTCGAGGGTCATGTTGCAGCCGCCGCACTGGCGGGCCCGGAGCAGTGCGGCGCCGATGCCCTTCTGCTCGCGGAGCCGCTCGTAGAGCGCCATCAGGTCGTCGGGCATGCCCTCGACCGCGGGGCCGCGGGCGGCGCCGACCTCGTCGAGCTGCACGTCGAAGGCGACCTGCTTCTCGTCGCGCGAGGTGACCAGCCCGGCCAGCTTCGCGTCGATGTCGTCGGCGCGGATGCCGAGCCCGTCGAGCAGCTGCTGGGCCTCCTCGAGCGACTCCATCACCTCGAGCTCGGCGTCCTCGAGGGTGGAGATGCGGCGCTCGAGCGAGACCAGCTCGTGCTGCATCCGCTCGAGGTCCTTCGGGTTCGTGATCTGGCCGGTCTCCATCCGGTTGCGGTCGCGCTCGCGCCGGGTCCTGACCTGCTCGACCTCGCGGTCGGCCCTGGTCTGCTCCACGGTGAGGTCGTCGACCACGATGCGCGCGTCGCGGACCTGGTCGGTCAGCTCGGTGCGCTCCGCCTCGAGGGCGGCGATCTCGGCCAGCTCGGGCAGGTGCGCTCGCTGGTGGCGCAGCTGTGCGGCGCGCGAGTCGAGCTCGGCGACGTCGAGGAGCTTGAGCTGGTGGGTGGGATCGGCCTTCAACGGCTCTCCTGCTTGAAAAGGATCGGGATCAGTGGCGGAACGTCCACGGGTCGGTGCACAGCGTGCTGACCCTGGTCTCGACCCTATCGCCCACGGCCGCGCGCAGCCGACCCTCCACCGCCGGGAGCCACGTCCACTCCGCCGCCCAGTGCGCGACGTCGACCAGCGCCGGTCCGTCGTGCTCGCGGAACTCCCCCGCCCGGTGGTGCCGCAGGTCGCTCGTGACGTAGACGTCGACGTCGCTCCCGGCCAGCTCGTCGAGCAGGAAGTCGCCCGCGCCGCCGCACACCGCGACCTTCCGCACCCGTCGCGTCGGGTCACCCGCGACCCGGACGCCGTGAGCGGTGCTCGGCAACGACCGCGCCACCCTCGCGGCGAACTGGTCCAGCGTCGTCGCCTCCACCGTGCCGACCCGGCCCGTGCCGGTGGTCGTCAGGCCGGGGTCGGCCAGCGGGACGACGTCGAAGGCCGGCTCCTCGTAGGGGTGGGCCGCCAGCAACGCCCGCACGAGTGCCGTACGACGCCCACGCGGCGCGACGACCTCGATGCGCGTCTCGTCGACGACCTCCAGCTCTCCGACCGAGCCGATCGCCGGGTCCGCCCCGTCGAGCGGGCGGAAGCGGCCCTCGCCGGCCGTCGACCAGGACGCCGAGTCGTAGTCGCCGATCCGTCCGGCGCCCGCGTCGTGGAGGGCGGCGCGCACGGCCTCGGCGTGGTCGACCGGGACGAAGACGACGACCTTGTCGAGCGGCGCGGCCGGCGCCGGGCGGATGGGCGCCAGGTCGGTGAGCCCGAGCGCCAGCGCGAGCGACTCGGACACCCCGGAGACGGCCTGGTCGGCGTTGGTGTGCGCGGTCAGCAGCGCGCAGCCGTGGGAGGTCAGGTGGTGGAGGATGCGGCCCTTCGGCGTCGTCGCGGCCACCGAGCTCACCGGGGAGAGGAACAGCGGGTGGTGCACGACCAGCAGGTCGGCGCCCCACTCCACGGCCTCGCGCGCGACGTCGATCGTCGGGTCGACGGCGAACAGCACCTTCGACACCGACGCCGCGGGGTCGCCGGCGACCAGCCCGACGGCGTCCCACGAGTCGGCGGTCGCCGGCGGGTACCAGGAGTGCAGCAGGTCGACGACGTCGGCGAGCGAGGGCATGCGCGCAGGCTAGAGCACGGGAGCCGGTCGGGGCGTCAGTTGACCTGGCGCTCCTGTCCCTCCCAGTAGGGCTGGCGCAGCTTGAACTTCTGCAGCTTGCCGGTCGCGGTGCGCGCCAGCTCGTCGCGGAACTCGATCGACGTCGGCGCCTTGTAGCCCGCGGCCTTGTCCTTGCACCAGCGGATGAGCTCCTCCTCGGTCACAGACTCGCCGTCGGCCAGCACCACGAGGGCCTTGATCGTCTCGCCCCACTTCTCGCTCGGCACCCCGATCACCGCCACCTCCGAGACCGCGGGGTGCGAGAAGAGCACGTCCTCGACCTCGATCGAGGAGACGTTCTCGCCACCGGTGATGATCACGTCCTTCTTGCGATCGCTGATCGTGAGGTAGCCGTCGTCGCCGATCACCCCACCGTCGCCGGTGTGGAACCAGCCGTCGCGCAGCGCCGCGTCGGTCTCGTCGGGCCGCTCCCAGTAGCCCTCGAGGATCACGTTGGACTGCGCGAGGACCTCGCCCGCCCCCTCCTCCGAGTCGTCCACCCGCAGCCGCACGCCGATCGCAGGAGCGCCGGCCCGCACCAGCTTGTGCGCGCGGTCCTCGGCCGAGAGGTCGTCCCACTCCGAGCGCGACCGGTTGACCGTCAGCAGCGGCGAGGTCTCGGTGAGGCCGTAGATCTGGACGAACTCCCAGCCGAGCTCCTCCTCGACCCGCACGACCGTCCTCGTCGGCGGCGGTGCCCCGGCCATGATGATCCGGACCCGGTCGCGGCCGGGGATCTCGCCCTCCCAGTCCTGGGCCGCCTCCAGCACCGCGGCGGCCACGGCCGGGGCCGCGCACATCACCGTGACGCCGTACTTCTCCACCCGGCGCAGGATCTCGGCGCCGTCGACCTTGCGCAGCACCACCTGGGGCACGCCGAGGCCGGTCATCGCGAACGGCATCCCCCAGCCGTTGGCGTGGAACATCGGCAGCGTGTGGAGGTAGACGTCGCGGTCGGTGACACCGGCGTGGAGGCCGAAGGTCACCGCGTTGGTCCAGAGGTTGCGGTGGGTGAGCTGCACGCCCTTGGGCCGGGCGGTCGTGCCGGAGGTGTAGTTGATCGTGGCCGTCGCGTTCTCGTCCGGCTCCCACGCGCGCGGCTCGACACCCGGCGCGGCGAACATCGAGTCGTCCTCGCCCATCACGAACCTGTGCTCGACGTCGATGTCCTTCAGCGCGTCGACGAGCTCGGGGTCGACGTAGAGCACCCGCGCCCCGGAGTGGGCCACGATGTAGGAGATCTCGTCGGGCCGCAGCCGGAAGTTGATCGGCACCAGCACGCGTCCCGAGCCGCACACGCCGAAGAACGACGTCAGCAGCCGCGCCGAGTTGTGGCTGATGATCGCCACGCGGTCGCCGACCTCGATGCCGAGCTCGTCGAGCCTCGCCGACTGCCGTCGCGCGAGCGCGTGCGCCTCGGCATAGGTCAGGGTGCCGAGCGAGTCGGCCGGCTGGTCGGGCTCGTCGACGACGCCCTCGCGCTCGCCGTAGACAGCCGCCGCGCGCTCGATGAAGTCAGTGACGCTGAAGGGGACGATCATGGGCCCACTGTGGCACGCGTCACCCACGTGGACGAGTGCTGATCCACGATGAGAGGGCTCTCATCGAGGTCTCATCCCCGCTCCACGATCGGCTCCGAGCATCGGGCCATGGGACTGCTGACCAAGGGACTCCTCCTGGTGGCCGTCGTCGTGCCCGTCACGGCCTACCTCGCCTCGTCGCTGGCGAGCCCGACCGGCCCGCGACCCACCGACCACAGCCCGGTGATCCTGCGCGACGCACCCACGGACACGCCCCAGCCCGTGCGTACGCCGACGCCGGAGACGCCGGTGCCGACGAAGGACGGGCCGACGAAGGACGGGCCGGCGAGGAACGAACCGGCCGAGGTCGTGACGCCCCAGCCCACGCCGATCGGGGAGGATGACGACGACGAGTGGGACGACGACCCCGACGACCCCGACGACGACCGCGAGGACGATGACACCGAGACGGAGCAGGACGACGACTGATCGTGCCGGCCGCCGTCTCGCCCAGGTCTCCGTCCGCACCCGCATCACCGTCGTCATCGCCGTGCTCACGGCGGCCGCGATGACCGGCGCGGGCGGGCTGGTCCACGCCCTGGAGTCCTCGCGGATCGAGCGGCAGGTCAACGCCCAGATCGACCAGGAGATCGCGGAGTTCCGCGAGCTGCAGGGGCAGATCGACCCCTACACCGGGCGGCGCTTCGACGACGTCGGCAGCCTGCTCAACGTCTTCCTCACCCGCAACGTCCCCGACGACGACGAGATGCTCGTCGGCTACGTCCGCGGCGAGATCCCCGAGCGCACCCGCAACCGCTACGGCCAGGAGGTGCTCGACGAGCCCGCCTTCGAGGCGGCCGTGAGCGAGCTCGCCGGCTCCGGCGGAACGCGCGTCATCGAGTCCGCGTCGTTCGGCGAGACCTGGGTGACCGTCGTCCCGGTGCTCAACACCCAGGGCCGCGGCGCACTGGTCATCGTGAACTTCCTCGCCGACGAGCACGAGGAGCTCGAGGGCACGCTGCGCACCTACGCCCTCGTCGCGCTGCTCTCGCTCGGCCTGATCACCGCCATCGCCGCCTTCCAGTCCGGTCGCCTGCTCGCTCCCCTGCGCACGCTGGAGTCGACCGCCCGCGAGATCACCGCGACCGACCTCTCCCGCCGGATCCCCGAGCAGGGCAACGACGACATCACGGCGCTGACGCGCACCATCAACGGGATGCTCGAACGCCTCGAGTCGGGCTTCGCCGCGCAACGGCGCTTCCTCGACGACGCCGGCCACGAGCTCAAGACCCCGCTCACCGTGCTGCGCGGGCACCTCGAGCTGCTCGACGCCAGCGATCCCGTCGAGCTCGCCGAGACGCAGGAGCTGCTCCTCGACGAGACCGACCGGATGTCGCGGCTGGTGCAGGACCTGATCCTCCTCGCGAAGAGCCGACGCCCCGACTTCCTCGTGCTCGGCGAGGCCGACCTGGCCGGCCTGACTCAGTCGGTGCTGGCCAAGGCCAGGGGCCTGGGCGACCGCGGCTGGACGCTCGACGAGTCGGCCTCGGGGCGGGCTGTCCTCGACGAGCAGCGGATCACCCAGGCGCTGCTCCAGCTCGCCGACAACGCGGTCAAGCACACCGACCCCGGCGCGGAGGTCGCCATCGGCTCGGCGCGCGACGGTGACGTCGTCCGCCTCTGGGTGCGCGACACCGGCGACGGCATCGCCCCCGAGGACCGCGAGGCGGTCCTCGAGCGCTTCGGTCGCAGCCACGTCCGCGCCGGCGACGACGGCTTCGGGCTGGGCCTGAGCATCGTGCGCGCCATCGCCGACGCCCACGGCGGCGAGGTCCGCATCACCGACGCACACCCCGACCCGGCACCACGCGGAGCCCACGTGGAGATCCGCATCCCCAGCCCCTCCGGCACGAAGGAGTCCCCGTGGCCCAGATCCTGATCGTGGAGGACGAGCAGCGCATCGCCTCGTTCGTGGCCAAGGGCCTGCGGGCCGAGGGCCACCAGCCGACGATCGCCGTCGACGGACCCAGCGGCCTCGACGAGGCGCTGTCCGGCCGCTTCGACCTCATGGTCCTCGACATCGGCCTGCCCGGCACGGACGGCTTCGAGGTGCTCGACCAGCTCCGCTCCCAGGGCAGCCGGATGCCGGTCATCGTGCTCACCGCACGCGACTCGGTCACCGACACGGTGGCCGCGCTCGACAACGGCGCCGACGACTACATGGCCAAGCCGTTCCGCTTCGCCGAGCTGATGGCGCGGGTCCGGCTCCGGCTCCGAGCTCTCGCGCCGGCCGACGGCCCGGCCAACGGCGACGACCTCGTCGTCGGACCCCTGCGCCTGGACCGTCGTACGCGTCGCGTCTCCGGCCCCCAGGGCGAGTCCGAGCTGTCGGCGCGCGAGTTCGCGCTGGCCGAGATCTTCCTGCTCAACCCCGGCCAGGTGCTGACCCGCGAGCAGTTGCTCGACCTCGTGTGGGGCTACGACTTCGACCCCGGCTCCAACGTCGTCGACGTCTACGTCGGCTACCTCCGCAAGAAGCTCGGCGGCACCGCGATCGCGACGGTCCGGGGGGTCGGCTACCGGCTGAACCCCTGAGCCTGCTCAGCGGACGCGGAAGGCGGCCAGGGACCCGCGCGGCAGCCCCGCCAGCACCGGCTCCAGGGCGTCGGCGACCTCGTGCGGGAGCGGCCGCAGGTCCGGGTCGCGCCGCAGGCACGCCGCCAGCACGTCGACGACCGGACCCGGAACGCCGTCGGGCAGCGGCCCGGGCGCCTCGACCAGCTGCGGGAAGCGGAGGCGTACGTCGTTCCGCGTCGGGGTCGCCGTCGGCGAACGGGCGACGCCCGGCGACGGCGTGGAAGAGCGTGGCGCCGAGGCCCCACACGTCGGCTGCGTGGGACGGTGCGTGCTCCCCCGTCGGGTCGGCCTGCTCGGGCGCCATCCAGGCGTCCGTGCCGATCGGGTGCCGCAGCCGGCGGGCGTCCTCCTCCGGCCGGGCGACCGAGAGGTCGATCAGCCGTGCCGGGGCGCCCATGATCACGTTGCTGGGCTTGATGTCGAGGTGGGTCCAGCCGATGTGGCGCAGGTAGTGCAGCGCCGACGCGACGTCGATCGCCAGCGGGAGGTACTGCTGTGCCTGGAGCCGGCCGTGGCGCCGCACCAGGCTGGAGAGCCGCGGCCCGTCCACGTGCTCGAGGACGACGTGCGGTCGCTCGCCGTCCTGGCCGTCGCGCAGGCTCCGCACGACCACCGGGTGGTTGACCGTGCGGAGCGCGAGCACCTCCCGGCGCAGGCCGCGCCGGGAGGACTCGTCGTCGACCTGGGAGGGCCGGAGCACCTTGACCACGACGGCCGACCAGGTGACCTCGTCGAAGCACAGCCAGGCCTCGTAGGCCGACCCGCCGCCGAGGCGGCGCAACGCGCTCAGCCCCGGCGCCAGGTCCTCGCCCTCGGCCAGCCTCCAGCCGTCGTCGCGCGATCCCATCCGCGTGCTCCCGTGCCCGTCCGCCCGTCAGCGACGCGTGTCGTTGCGGCTGCGGTCGTTGGTGTTGTTGGCGGTCTTGTCCCGCGTCCTGTCGCCGCCGTCGCGGGTCCAGTCGCGCGTCTTGTCGCCGCGGCTCTTGTCGCGGTCGCGGCTGACGTCGGTGACCCGGCTGTTGGTGTCGTCGTTGGTGTCGCGGCTCTGCCCGGTGTAGGACGGGCTGTTCGTGCGGGTGTCGTCGTTGTCGTCGTCGTGGGTGTCGTCGTCGTCGGCGACCAGCACCAGCTCGGGGGTGTCGTCCTCGCGCTTGGCGGCCTGGTCGGAGGCGCTGGCCAGGGTCGGGGTCGACATGGCGACCAGGCCCGCGGCGGTCATGCCGGCGACGCCCAGGAGGGCGGTGGGAAGGAGCTTCCTCATCATGGTTCCTCTCGTCGGGGGCCTTCTGGCCCGGTGACGAGAACACTCACGGGTCGCCGTGAGCGGGGCGTGAGCCGCCGATGAGAGGCCTCTCACGAGCCCGATGAGCAGGGGTGCTGGTGCGTCGGGACGGTTTCGAACCGCCGACCGCTCGGGTGTAAACCGAGTGCTCTACCGCTGAGCTACCGACGCGGGAGTGGCACAGACTACGGGACCTCGCGCGAGGGGGAGAAAACACCGGATCGCGGGCGTGAGGACAGTGGAGCGAAATGAGTTGAGCCGCTGGCGTCTCGGGTCACCAGCGGCTCAACAAGAAGAAGATTACACGCATCCCCAAGGCCGTCAGGCGAAACCGGGAAAACCCGCGAAATTGCTCCAGAACTGTCTAGACCGGAGCGTCGGCGACGGCTGCGTGGAGCTGCCGCAGGTGCTCGTCGAGGTCGCGTCCGTCGGGGTTCGCGTTGTGCACCGACCAGGTGAGCCGGCCCTCGCGGTCGACGACGTAGGACGAGCGCCGCGGGGCCCCGCGACCGGTGTCGAAGACCTCGAAGTCCGTCGACACCGCACCGTGCGGCCAGTAGTCCGACAGCAGCGGGAAGTTGAGGCCCTCGCTCTCGGCGAAGGTGCGCAGCGAGTAGACCGAGTCGCACGAGATCCCGAGGACCTCGGTGTCGAAGGTGAGGAACTCGTCGAGGCGGTCGCGCACGCCCGACATCTCGCCCGTGCACACGCCCGTGAACGCGAACGGGAAGAACATCAGCACGACCGCCTTGCGGCCGCGGAAGTCGCTGAGCGTGACGTCCTGCCCGAACTGGTCGCGAAGGGTGAAGTCGGGTGCCTCGTCGCCGATGCACAGTCCCTTGCCGGTCACGCCTGCTCCTTGCCGTCCTGTTCCTGCTCCCACCCGGCCAGCTCCCGCTTGAGGATCTTGCCGGTGGCGTTGCGTGGCAGCTCGTCCAGGAAGACGATCTCGCGCGGCACCTTGAACCTGGCCAGGTGGGCCTTCACGTGGTCGCGCAGCTCGTCCTCCGACACGTCGCCGGTGCGCACCACGAAGGCGCGCAGGCGCTGACCATAGTCGTCGTCGACGACACCGATGGCAGCGACCTCCTGCACGAGCGCATGGGCGACCAGGCAGTCCTCGACCTCCTGCGGGAAGACGTTCTCCCCGCCGGAGACGATCATGTCGTCGTCGCGGCCCGCGACGTGGAGCCGTCCGGCGTCGTCGTAGTAGCCGACGTCGCCCGAGGCCATCAGCCCGTCGACGACCTCCTTGGACCCGCCGTTGGTGTAGCCCTCGAACAGCAGCCCGTTGCCGACGAAGATCCGGCCCGTCTCCCCCTGCGGCAGCTCGGCACCCGCGTCGTCGAGGATGCGGACGACCGTGCCGTACGGCGGCCGGCCCGCCGAGGTCGGGTCGGCGCGCAGGTCCTCGGGCGTCGCGATCGAGGCGTAGGCCACCTCGGTGGAGCCGTAGATGTTGTAGAGGTTGTCACCGAAGCGGTCCATCCACGCCTGAGCGAGCGTCGCGGGCAGCGCCGAGCCCGACGAGGCGACGACCTCCACGCGGCGGAGGTCGATCCCGTCGAGCTGCTCGGGCTCGAGCGCGAGCATCCGCTGCAGCATCACCGGGATGACCACCATCGACTGGCAGCGCTCGGCCCGCGCGGTCCTCAGCGCCGTCAGCGGGTCGAACGAGCGGCGCAGCACGATGGTCGAGCCGAGCAGCATCGCCAGCGCGAGGTGGGCGAAGCCCCAGGTGTGGAAGAGCGGTGCGGCGATGTGGGTGCGCCAGCCGGCCCGCAGGGGCATCCGCGACAGCAGCGAGACCGCCGCGTCGATGCCGGCCTCCTTGCGGGGCGCGCCCTTCGGCGCCCCGGTGGTGCCGGAGGTGAGGATCACGATGCGCGCGTGCCGCTGCGGCGGCTGCAGGTCGCCCTCGTCGTACGCCGTCACGAGCCGCTCGAGGGTCTCCACACCGTCGGCGTGGCCGTCCGGGTCGCCGTCGGCCCAGGCCAGGATCCGCCGCTCGACGTGCGCACCGGCCAGCAGGCCGGTGAACTCCTCGTCGTGGACGACCATGCTCGGCGCCTCGCGCTCGAGCACGTCGGCGAGCTGGGGTCCGGCGAAGGCAGTGTTGAGGTAGAGGATGTCGGCGCCGAGCTTGGCGATCGCGATCGTGGCGTCGATGAAGCCCCGGTGGTTGCGGCACATCACCGCGACCGAGTCGCCCTCGCCGACACCGCGCTCGGAGAGTGCGCGGGCGAGCGAGTTCGAGCGTCGGTGCAGCTCGCCCCAGGTCAGCTCGCCGAGCTCGTCGACGACCCCCACCTGGTGGGGCGCGCGGGCCGCGAGCGTGGCGAACCCGCCGGCGGGACCGGTGCCCCAGCGCAGCACCACGCGGCCGAGGTCGAGGAGGGTCCGCGGACCGTAGGGGCGGATGACGCCGGCGCCACCGAGGACCCGCACGGTCGTGCCGACCCCGGCGATCCTTCCCGAGATGGTGCGGGCTGCCGTCACGCGGGAGTCTTCGGCGCGACCAGCCGGGTGGCCTGCCAGTCCTTGCTGACGGCGGCCGTCGTCGTCTGCGAGAGACCGGCGATCGGTGCCGCCTCGGCGATGTCGGCGGCGTCCACCGTGCCGGGCCGGCCGACCTTCGGCGTGAGCAGCCAGATCGAGCCGCCGCCGACGAGGTCGGTCAGTGCGTCGACGAGGCCGTCGACGAGGTCGCCGTCGTCGTCGCGCCACCAGAGCAGCACGGCGTCCACGACGTTGCCGTAGTCACCGTCGACCATGTCGGCGTCGATCGTGTCCTCGACCGCGACGCGCAGCTCGTCATCGGTGTCGTTGTCCCAGCCGAGCTCCTGGACGACCATGCCGGGCTTGAGCCCCAGCCGGTCACCCGTCCCGGTCGCCGGGGCAGAATCGCCCACCGTCGAACTCACGCAGTGCCTCCCATGCTCGCCTCCGTTGCGCGTGGGCCGCGCACGGTTGCCGCACAGTCCACAGGAACACAGCAGGCGCCGCAACCCCGCTGCCCGCCGTACGTCCCCGCCGCGGGCCGCGGACGTCCGGCTCGCGCGCCGACGTGGGCGCCGTCTCACGGGCGGGCGGTCTACCCGTGGGTAGATTTCGTGGGGGCTGGGCGCGTGACACGATGCTCCCGTGAGTGACGTCGACAAGTCCAGCAAGACACCCGTCGCCTCGGTGATCCACGAAGGGCTCCCCACCCAGCTGCCCGACATCGATCCCGACGAGACCCAGGAGTGGCTCGCGTCGTTCGACGCGATGCTCGACGACCGTGGTCGCGACCGGGCCCGCTACGTGATGCTGCGCCTCCTCGAGCGCGCGCGGGAGAAGCAGGTCGGCGTCCCGGCCCTGCGCTCGACCGACTACATCAACACGATCCCGCCCGAGCGCGAGCCGTGGTTCCCCGGCGACGAGGACGTCGAGCGCCGCATCCGCGCCTTCATCCGCTGGAACGCCGCTGTCATGGTCTCCTCGGCCAACCGCAAGGGCCTCGAGGTCGGTGGCCACATCGCCACCTACCAGTCCTCGGCCAGCCTCTACGAGGTCGGCTTCAACCACTTCTTCCGCGGCAAGGACCACGAGGGCGGCGGCGACCAGCTCTACATCCAGGGCCACGGCTCGCCGGGCGTCTACGCCCGCGCGTTCCTCGAGGGCCGCCTCACCGAGGAGCAGCTCTACCGCTTCCGCCAGGAGGTCCAGCACGGCCAGGGCGCCGGCCTCCCGTCGTACCCCCACCCGCGGCTCATGCCCGACTTCTGGGAGTTCCCGACGGTGTCGATGGGCCTCACGGCCATCAACTCGATCTACCAGGCCCGCTTCAACCGCTACCTCGACAACCGCGGCATCAAGGACACCTCGCAGCAGCACGTGTGGGCGTTCATGGGCGACGGCGAGATGGCCGAGCCCGAGTCGCTCGGCGCGATCCGCGTCGCGGCCCGCGAGGAGCTCGACAACCTCACCTGGGTGATCAACTGCAACCTGCAGCAGCTCGACGGTCCGGTCACGGGCAACGGCAAGATCATGCAGGAGCTCGAGTCCAACTTCCGCGGTGCCGGCTGGAACGTCATCAAGGTCGTCTGGGGCCGCGAGTGGGACGCCCTGCTCGCCAAGGACATGGACGGCGCGCTCGTCAACCGG
The DNA here is from genome assembly GCF_900105585.1 of Nocardioides exalbidus. Lineage (NCBI taxonomy): Bacteria > Bacillati > Actinomycetota > Actinomycetes > Propionibacteriales > Nocardioidaceae > Nocardioides > Nocardioides exalbidus. The sequence goes on along the minus strand of NZ_FNRT01000002.1, from coordinate 3,178,810 downwards.
ATGAACGCGACCCCGGACGGTCAGTTCCAGACCTACTCCACCGAGGACGGCGCCTACGTCCGCGAGCACTTCTTCGGCAGCGACCCCCGCCTGCGCAAGATGGTCGAGCACATGAGCGACCAGCAGATCGAGAAGCTGCCGCGCGGTGGCCACGACTACCGCAAGGTCTACGCCGCGTTCGACGCCGCCGCCAAGCACACCGGTCAGCCGACGGTGATCCTGGCCCACACCATCAAGGGCTGGACGATCGACGCCCTCGAGGGCAAGAACGCCACGCACCAGATGAAGAAGCTGACCCTGCCGGACCTCAAGAAGTTCCGCGACCGCCTCTACCTCCCGATCAGCGACCGCGACCTCGAGGAGTCCTACGAGAAGACCGGCGGCGCGCCGTTCTACCACCCGGGCGCCGACTCGCCGGAGATCGAGTACATGCTCGAGCGCCGCAGGGCCCTCGGTGGCTCGATCCCGCGCCGCGTCAACCGGGCGACCGCGCTCAAGCTGCCCGGCGACGAGCTCTACGCCGAGCTCAAGCAGGGCTCGGGCAAGAACAAGTTCGCCACCACCATGGCGGCCGTGCGCCTGCTGCGCGACTGGATGAAGGACCCGGAGATCGGCGACCGCCTGGTCCCGATCGCGCCCGACGAGTACCGCACGTTCGGCATGGACTCGATGTTCCCGAGCGCCAAGGTCTACAACCCGGGCGGCCAGCAGTACGAGTCGGTCGACCGCAAGATGCTGCTCTCCTACAAGGAGTCCGCGCAGGGCCAGATGCTCCACGAGGGCATCTCCGAGGCCGGCGCGATGGCGTCGGCGACCGCAGCCGGGTCGTCGTACACCACGCACGGCGAGCACATGATCCCGTTCTACATCTTCTACTCGATGTTCGGGTTCCAGCGCACCGGCGACTCGATCTGGGCGATGGCCGACCAGCTCTCACGTGGCTTCCTGATCGGTGCCACCGCCGGTCGCACGACGCTGACCGGTGAGGGCCTCCAGCACGCCGACGGCCACTCGCCGCTCATCGCGGCGACCAACCCGGCGGTCGTGCACTACGACCCGGCGTTCGCCTACGAGATCAGCCACATCATGCAGGACGGCCTCGAGCGGATGTACGGCTCCGGCGGCCCGACCGGCCAGGGCGAGGACCTCATCTACTACCTCACCGTCTACAACGAGCCGGTGTCCCAGCCGGCCGAGCCGGAGGGCGTCGACGTCGAGGGCATCCTCAAGGGCATCCACCGGGTCGCGACCGCGGAGGGCGAGGGCCCGCGGGTCCAGCTGCTCGCCTCCGGCGTCGGCTACCCGTGGATCGACGAGGCCGCGCGGATCCTGGCCGAGGACTGGGGCGTCCGGTCCGACCTGTGGTCGGTCACGTCCTGGAACGAGCTGGCCCGCGACGGTGCCGCCGCCGAGCAGTGGAACCTGCTCAACCCCGGCGAGCAGCGCCGCACCGCCTACGTCAGCGACAAGCTCGCCGGCGCGCAGGGTCCGGTCGTCGCGGTGTCCGACTACATGCGGGCCGTCCCGCTGCAGATCGCACGCTGGGTCCCCGGCGACTACCGCGTCCTCGGCGCTGACGGCTTCGGCTTCGCCGACACCCGTCCCGCCGCCCGCCGGTTCTTCCACATCGACGCCGTCAGCGTCGTCGTGCAGGCCCTGCAGGCCCTCGCCGACGCCGGCGAGCTCCCGGTGGAGAAGGTCGTCGAGGCAGCCGAGCGCTACAAGATCGACGACCCGACCGCGACGCGCGACATCAAGCAGGAAGGAGGCGATGCCTGAGCGGCATCACCTCCCGACGGAGCCCGTCTGCCCCACGTCCGCGTGGGTCAGGCGGGCTTCGCGCGTCGTACGACGACCACGGGCGAGCGCGGCGACTCCCCCGCGCCGGCGTGGACGGGTCCGACCGGCGCACCCTGGTCGAGCAGCTCGCGCCAGCGCCCGGCGTCGTACGTGCTCGGCTCCGTGGTGCGGATGAAGTCACGCACGATCTTCACGAAGCGCTGCGGATGGTCCTTGTGCGGGAAGTGCCCCGCCTTCGGGATCACCTCGACGCGGGCCGTCGGTGCCAGCGCGCCGGCGTTGCTCGCGTGCGCGACCGGGATCACCACGTCGTCGGCACCCCAGATGACACACATGGGCATGGCCTCGGTCAGGTAGGCCCGGTCGGCCATCGTGACCACCTGGCCGCGCCAGTCGACCACCGACCGCACGACGGTGCGGATCGCGGCGCGCGCCTGCGGGTCGGTGAAGGTCTCGTAGATCGAGGCGACCTCGTCGAGGTCGCGCAGCTGGCTCACGCCGGAGCGGGCGAGCAGCCGCAACGCGGCCGTCGCCGGCCGCCGCAGCACCGGCGTGGTGAGCACGCCCATCACCTGCTGGAAGCCCGGCGTCGTGATCGCGCGGATCGCGGGCGTCACCTCGGGCCCCAGTCCGCCGGAGCTGACGAGCACGAGCCGCTCGGTCCGCTCGGGGAACTGGTAGGCGAACTGCATCGCCACTCCCCCGCCGAAGCTGTGCCCGACGACCGTGACGGTGTCGATCCCGAGCACGGTCAGCAGGTCGCGCATGCCGTTGGCGTAGCCGCCGACGCTGTAGTCGGCGCGCGGCTTGTCGGACTCCCCGTGCCCCAGCAGGTCGGGGGCGATGACCGTGTGCGTCCGGGCGAGCGACGCGATCACGGGCTCCCACGTGGTGTGGTCGCAGGCCAGCCCGTGCAGCAGCAGGACGGCCGGACCCGACCCGGCGCGCACGAAGGCACGCCGGTGACCGTGCACGGTGACGTGCTCGACCGCGGGGCGGGTGCGTCGGGCCAACGCGACCTCCGTCTCTTCGGACCACGTCTGCGGGGGCAGGGTGGACAGGTCACGGATTCAACCACGTCCGATCCGGACCCGCCCGAACTTCGTGGGAATCCCACTACTCGCGAGTCGCCACTACAGTCGTCCCATGCCCCCGTCCAGACGCCGCGCCGCTGACGCGCTGCGCAATTCCACGGGAGCCCTCAGCACGGCCGCGACCGGTCGCATGTCGAGCGACCTCCCTTGGTTCGACGACCTCAGCGCCCAGGACCGCTCTTGGGTCGGCCTGATCGTGCAGGCCGGCATCCGCGGCTTCGTCGACTGGTACGACCGTGAGGTCGAGGCCTTGTCCCACGACCCGCTCGACGTCGTCGTCTTCGGCGCCGCCCCGCGCGAGCTGACCGGCGTGATCTCGCTCCAGCAGACCGTCGAGCTGGTGCGGCTGAGCATCCGCGTCGTCGAGACCACGATCGACGACCTCCTCGACCCCGAGGACGCCGGCGAGGTGCACGGCGCGGTCCTGCTCTACGCGCGCGAGGTCGCCTTCGCCACCGCCGCCGTCTACGCCCGCGCGGCCGAGTCCCGCGGCGCCTGGGACGCCCGCCTCGAGGCGCTCGTCGTCGACGCCGTCGTCCGCGCCGAGACCGACGAGTCGGTGCTCTCCCGGGCCAGCGCGCTCGGCTGGGGAGCCCACGGCGACGTCGCCGTGGTGCTCGGTTCCGTGCCTCCCCACCGTGCGGAGCTCGACGTCTTCGAGTCCGTCCGCCGTTCCGCGCGCCTCGTCGACATGGATGCCCTGTGCGCCACGCAGGGCGACCGGCTGGTCGTCGTGCTGGGTGGCGTCGCCGATCCGCTCAAGGCCGCGACGCACCTGATCGACCACTTCGGCGACGGTCCGGTCGTCGTCGGTCCCGTGACCGCCGACCTCGCCCACGCCTACACCTCGGCGCGCGACGCCCTCTCGGCCCACCGCGCCGCCAGCGGGTGGCCCGACGCCCCACGCCCCGTCGCCAGTCGCGACCTGCTCCCCGAGCGCGCGCTCGCCGGTGACGGCCACGCACGACGTCACCTCGTCGACGAGGTCTACCTGCCCCTGGTGGCCGCCCGCGGCACCCTGCTCGAGACCCTCGCCGCCTGGTTCGAGCACGGCTCGTCGATCGAGGCGACCGCGCGCGCACTCTTCGTGCACCCCAACACGGTGCGCTACCGGCTCCGCCAGGTCTCCGACGCCACCGGCTGGTCGCCGACCCGGCCGCGGGAGGCCTTCGCGCTCCAGCTGGCGCTCATCCTGGGGCGCCAGTCGGGCCGCACGGAGCCCTAGTCGCGAAGCCGCCGCATTTGTAGGAACCCTACAAGGATGTGGGGGTGACTTTCGTCGGCCTCGGACCCGCGCCCGGGCCTCCGGAACCGGCAGAGTGGTCCTGTGCTCGTCATCGTCGCTCCCGGTCAAGGGGCCCAGACCCCCGGTTTCCTCACTCCCTGGCTGGAGGACCCCACCTTCGCTGCCCGGTTCGACTGGCTGGCCACCGTCGCCGGCATCGACCTCGCCCACTACGGCACCGAGGCCGACGCCGACACCATCCGCGACACCAAGATCGCGCAGCCGCTGCTGGTCGCCACCGGCCTGGTCGCGGCCCTCGACCTGTTCCCCCACCCGGCCGACGCGTTCGCGCGGATCGGCGCGGTGGCCGGGCACAGCGTCGGTGAGCTGACCGCCGCCGCCGGCGCCCGGGTGATCACCGCCGAGCAGGCGATGGTGCTCGTCCGCGAGCGCGGCAACGCGATGGCCGACGCCGCCGCGACCACCGCCACCGGCATGACCGCGGTGCTCGGTGGCGACCGCGACCAGGTGCTCGCCACGATCGAGCGCCACGGCCTGACGCCGGCCAACGACAACGGCCCCGGCCAGGTCGTCGCCGCCGGCACGATGGAGCAGCTCGCCGCCTTCGCCGACGACGGCCCCGAGAAGGCCCGCCTGATGCCGCTGAGCGTCGCCGGCGCCTTCCACACCAGCCACATGGCGCCCGCCGTGGACCGGCTCGCCTCGCTGGCCCGCTCGGTGTCGACGCACGACCCGCGCACCCCGGTGATCTCCAACCGCGACGGCCAGGTCGTCCACGACGGCCGTGACGTGCTGCGCCGCATGGTCGGCCAGATCGCCAACCCGGTCCGCTGGGACCTCTGCCTGGAGACGATGAGCGACCTCGGCGTCACCGGCATCCTGGAGATGCCGCCGGCCGGCACCCTCACCGGCATCGCCAAGCGTGCGCTCAAGGGCGTCGAGACGTTCGCCCTCAAGACCCCCGACCAGCTCGACGCGGCCCGCGAGTTCTGCGACAAGCACGGCGAGGCCTCGATGATCGAGACCACGCCGACCTGGCGCATGGTCGTCTCGCCGGCCAAGGGCACGTTCCACCTCGCCTCGGAGGCGGTCGAGCGCGACGTCCTCGCCCCCGGTACGACCATCGGTGCCGTCGCCAGCCTGCGCGACCGCACCGACATCACCGCACCGCACGGCGGCTCGGTCGTCGAGTGGCTCGTCGAGGACGGTGACCTGGTCTCCCCGGGCCAGCCCCTCCTGCGGCTCCACCCCGAGGCGACCAGCTGATGGCCGCCATCTCGGGCGCCGTCGGCGCCCCGCACGCACGCATCATGGGGATCGGCGCCTACCGCCCCTCGCGCCTGGTCCCCAACTCCGAGGTCGTCGACGCCATCGACTCCAGCGACGAGTGGATCCAGCAGCGCTCCGGCATCCGGACGCGCCGCTTCGCCACGCCCGAGGAGACGATCCAGGTGATGAGCGTGGCGTCCTCGCGCATCGCGATCGAGCGCGCCGGGATCAGTCCCGAGCAGATCGACTGCGTCGTGGTCGCGACCGTGAGCCACCTGCTCCAGACGCCTGCCATCGCGCCGGCGATCGCCCACGAGCTCGGCACCGGCAACGCGGCTGCGTTCGACATCTCCGCGGCCTGCGCCGGCTTCTGCCACGGCGTGTCGCTGGGCGCCGACATGGTGCGGGGCGGCAGCGCCCGCCACGTGCTGGTCATCGGCGTCGAGCGGCTCTCCGACATCACCGACATGACCGACCGCGGCACGGCGTTCATCTTCGCCGACGGCGCCGGTGCCGTGGTGATCGGACCGAGCGAGACCCCGGGCATCGGCCCTGTCGTGTGGGGCTCCGACGGCGAGGCCTACGACTACATCCGCCAGCGCGAGGACTGGCGCGACGTGGTCGGCTCCGAGGACTCCCCCGGCTCCGGCGTGATGCCGCACCTCACCATGCAGGGCAACCCGGTCTTCCGGTGGGCGTCGTTCACCATGTCCAAGGTCGCCGTCCAAGCCCTGGAGGCGGCCGGTGTCGCCCCCGAGGACCTCGACGTCTTCGTCCCCCACCAGGCCAACATGCGCATCATCGACGCGATGGCTCGCTCGATGAAGCTGCCCGCGTCCGTCCGCATCGGCCGCGACGTCGCCGACCAGGGCAACACCTCGGCCGCGTCGATCCCGCTCGCGCTCGACCGGATGATCGCCGAGGGCGACGCCCGCAGTGGCGACACCGCGCTCCTGATCGCCTTCGGAGCCGGGCTGGCCTACGCCGCCCAGGTCGTCACCGTCCCCTGATCTGCTCCACCCGCACAGTCCACCCGGATCCGCTCCGCGATCCACCCACAGAAGAAGGGAAGGCCCCATGGCCACCACCGAAGAAATCCGCGCCGACCTCGCTGACATCGTCAACGAGGTGGCCGGCGTCGACGCCGACGACGTCCAGCTGGACAAGTCCTTCGTGGACGACCTCGACGTCGACTCGCTCTCCATGGTCGAGGTCGTCGTGGCCGCCGAGGAGAAGTTCGGCGTGACCATCCCCGACGACGAGGTCAAGAACCTCAAGACCGTCGGCGACGCCGTCGCGTTCATCGAGCGCTCCCAGGGCTGACGCCCTCCCCAGCGTCACGGGTGGCCGGTGTCCAGCCCGGCCCCCGTGACCCAGGAACATCCCCACCCCGCGAACGAACGGAACCTCATCAGATGCCCTCGACCCGCGTAGTCGTCACCGGCCTCGGCGCCACGTCCCCCGTCGGTGGGGACGTCGCCTCCACGTGGCAGGCCATGCTGTCCGGCACGTCCGGCATCGCGCGCCTCACCGACGACTGGGTCGACCAGCTCCCGGTCAAGATCGGCGGCCGTGTCGCCGTCGAGCCGACCGAGGTCCTCGAGCGGGTCAAGGCCCGCCGCCTCGACCGCTCCAGCCAGTTCGCGATGGTCGCCGCCGACCAGGCCTGGGCCGACGCCGGCCTCGAGGGCTCCGGGCTCGAGCCCGAGCGCCTCGCCGTCGCGCTGGCCTCGGGCATCGGCGGCGTCACCACGCTGCTCGACAACTACGACACGCTCCTCGAGAAGGGCGCGCGTCGGGTCTCCCCGCTCGCCGTCCCCATGCTCATGCCCAACGCGCCGGCCGCCAACGTGAGCCTGAAGTACGGCGCCCGCGCGGCGGTCCACGCACCCACGTCCGCCTGCGCCTCGGGCAACGAGGCCATCGCCATGGCCATCGACATGATCCGCCTCGGTCGCGCCGACGTCGTGATCGCCGGCGGCACCGAGGCCGCGATCCACCCGCTCCCGATGGCCGCCTTCGCCAACATGATGGCCCTGTCGAAGACCGGCACCGACGACGACCGCGACCCCGCCAGCGTCTCGCGGCCCTGGGACTCCGGTCGCGACGGCTTCGTCCTCGGCGAGGGAGGCGCCGTGCTGGTCCTCGAGTCCGAGGAGCACGCCCGCGCCCGCGGCGCCACGATCTACGCCGAGGTGCGTGGCGCCGGCATCAGCAACGACGCCCACGACATCGCCCAGCCCGACCCCGAGGGTCGCGGCGGGACCCGCGCCATCCGCATGGCGCTGCGTGAGGGCGACGTCGACCCGGCCACGGTCGTCCACGTCAACGCCCACGCCACCTCGACGCCCAAGGGCGACATCGCCGAGGGCCTCATGCTCCACGCCGTGCTCGGCGAGCACGTCGACCGCTGCGTCGTCACCAGCACCAAGTCGATGACCGGCCACCTCCTCGGCGGCGCCGGCGCCCTCGAGGCCGTCGCGACCGTCATGGCGCTGCACGACCGGGTCAGCCCACCGACGATCAACCTCGACGACAAGGACCCCGAGGTCGAGCTCGACATCCCGACCTCGAGGCGCGACCTCCCCGAGGGCGACATCGTGGCGCTCAACAACTCCTTCGGCTTCGGTGGCGCCAACGTCGCCGTCGCCTTCGGGAGCATCTAGACACCCCACGGAGTTCTCCACTCCTCCGCTTCGCTCCTCCGTGGACAACACCGCGGGGACCCCGAAAGGACACCGATGACCGCCACCGCCGCGAAGCCGGCCAAGCTCCCCCGCGAGGACGACCCCCGCAACCCGGTCCACCGCCTCACCGCGCTCCTCGACGAGGGCACCCTCGAGCTGATCACGCCCGACGACGAGTCCGGCATGCTCGCTGCCGTCGGCCGCGTCGACGGCACCCAGGTCGTCGCCTTCTGCAGCGACGCCACCGTCATGGGTGGCGCGATGGGCGACGTCGGCTGCCGCGTGGTCGTCGACGCCTACCACCGTGCGCTCACCGACGGCGTGCCGATCATCGGCCTGTGGCACTCCGGCGGGGCCCGGCTCGCCGAGGGCGTGCTCTCGCTGCACGCCGTCGGTCGCATCTTCCAGGTGATGACGCAGGCGTCCGGCGTGATCCCGCAGATCTCGGTCGTGCTCGGCCCGGCCGCCGGCGGCGCCGCCTACGGCCCCGCGCTCACCGACGTCGTCATCCTCGGCCCGGAGGGCCGCATCTTCGTGACCGGCCCCGACGTGGTCCGCTCGGTCACCGGCGAGGACGTCGACATGCTGCGCCTGGGTGGCCCCGAGCCGCACGGCCGTCGCTCCGGCGTCGTCCACATCCTCACCGACTCCGAGCGCGAGGCGCTCGACCGGGCCCGCACGGTCGCCTCGCTCCTCGGCGCGCAGGGCAGCCTCGCCGCCGACTCGGTCGAGGACCGCGACCTGGGCGCGCTCCTGCCCGAGTCCAAGAAGCGCGCCTACGACGTGCACCCGCTCGTCGACGGCCTGCTCGACGAGGGCACCATGCAGGAGCTCCACGCGCGCTGGGCGCCCAACATCGTCACCGCCCTCGGCCGCTTCGGCGGACGCACCGTCGGCGTGGTCGCCAACAACCCGCTGCGCCTCGGTGGCTGCCTCGACTCGCTCTCGGCCGAGAAGGCCTCCCGCTTCGTGCGGATGTGCGACGCGTTCGGCGTCCCGCTGATCGTGCTCGTCGACGTCCCGGGCTACCTCCCCGGCGTCGGCCAGGAGTGGGACGGGGTCGTCCGCCGTGGCGCGAAGCTGCTGCACGCGTTCGGCGAGTGCGTGGTCCCCCGGGTCACCCTGGTGACGCGCAAGACCTACGGCGGCGCCTACATCGCCATGAACGCCCGTTCGCTCGGCGCCACGCGCGTGTTCGCCTGGCCGGGGGCAGAGGTGGCCGTGATGGGCGCCGTGGCCGCGATCCGGATCCTGCACCGCCGCAAGCTGGCCGAGGTCTCCCCCGAGATCCGTCCGCAGGTCGAGGCCGAGCTCGCCACCGAGCACGAGCGCATCGCGGGCGGGGTCGACAAGGCCGTGGAGATCGGGGTCGTCGACGAGGTCGTCGAGCCGACCCGCACCCGGAGCGCGATCGCGCATGCCATGCGGCACGAGATCGACACGGCAGGCGTACGCCGCGGGCGCCACGGCAACATCCCGCTCTGAGGAGACGCCTCGGCGTAACGCACGTCACAGCTCGTCGTTGGACCCGGTGAACCCCTCGGAGGTGTCACCGTGTCCCAGCTGCTCGCTGCCGCCGCGCTCGTCGTGACCGGCCTGCTCCCGCTCCCGCCGATCCCCGGCCTGCCGACGGCGGACCCCGCGACGCAGCCGGCCGCCGATCCGGTCGTGCTGGCGGGCGCCCTGGACGCGCCCGACGGCCGGCTCAAGAAGGGGTGCAAGGACTACAGCTACTCCTACGCGGTCACCACCGAGTCGGAGGACTGGACCTTCGACATCACCATGCAGGACCGTGCCGGCAAGGGCGTGAACTCCCAGTCGCTGCTCGGCCCGAACGACCCCGAGTCGGGCGTGCTGACCTTCCGCCTGTGCGAGCGCGCGACGAAGCCCGGGACGTTCACCCTCACCGGCGCGCTCACGGCCTACGAGGGCTACTCCGACGAGACCACGGTCCCGGTGACGGACACGTTCACGCTGAGGAAGACCAAGAGCCGCAAGAACCGCTGAGGCTCACACCACCTGGTGGAGCCAGCGCACGGGGGCGCCCTCGCCGGCGTGCCGGAAGGTCTCCAGCTCGTCGTCCCACGGCTTGCCGAGCAGGTGGTCGATCTCGAGGAGCAGCGTCGTGTCCCCGAGTGCGGCCTTGACCACGGCCGCCTTCAGGCGGTCCTCCGGGATCAGGATGTCACCGTGCGGCCCGGTGATGGCGTGGAAGATCCCCAGGTCGGGCGTGCACGAGAAACGGGTGCCCTCGGTGGACGTCGTCGGCTCCTCGGTGATCTCGAAGCGCAGGTGGTTCCACCCGCGCAGCGCGGACGCCACGGCGGCAGCGGTGCCGGCCGTGCCGGACCAGGAGAGCTCCGCGCGGTACGACCCCGGCTGGGCAGGCTGCGGCGTCCAGTCGAGCGAGACGGCAACACCGAGGACTCCGCCCACGGCCCACTCGATGTGCGGGCAGAGTGCGGAGGGAGCAGAGTGCACGTAGAGAATGCCCCTCGTGGCCGGACCGTCCGGACGGGAAGCAATGCGTGTGGTCACTGAGACCTCCTTGAGTTCCGACGCTCCAGATGCGCCTTCCCCAGCGATCTGTCATCAGTGCTCAACGAGAGTCGAGTGACACGTATGTGATTAGTGGCTCCATTGTGGCCCATGTGGCGCCCGAACGCCAGCGGATGTGCCCCACCGGAGCGGTGGGCCCGTCAGGACTGGCGGCGCTCGATCTGGTCCGCGCGCTCGGCCGCGTCGGTGAGCTCGTCGGAGTCGATGGCGTGCGTCCGGTGGAACCAGGCCAGGGCGTCCGACTCGCGGCCGGCCTCCTCGAGCGTGTCGGCGTACGCGTAGCGCAACCGCACCACCCACGAGGCGCGGCTCTTGGAGGTCAGCGGCGCCAGCTCGAGCGTGCGGAGCGCCGCGTCGAGCTGGCCCATGTCGCGTCGGGCACCGGCCTCGACGAGGGTCATCTCGGCCTTGGCCTCGGAGCTGAAGTTGACGACCGACGGGCTCTTCGCGAGCTTGATCGCCTGCTCCGGGTTGCCCAGGGCACGGTGGCAGTCCGCCATGATCGGCAGGTAGTCGGTCGCCCCGTTCATCCGCTTGGCAGCACGCAGCTCGGCGAGCGCCTCGGCGTAGTGGCCGGCGGCGTACGCCGTCTCCCCCGCCGCCTCGCGGACTACCGCGATGCGCGAGGCACGCGCACGGGCGGCCAAGGCGTGCCGGTAGGCGAGCTCGGGGTCCTCGTCGATGAAGGCGCCGGCGGCCGCGAGGTGCCGCGCCACGCGCGCTGCGAGCTTCTCGGGCAGGCCCTTCAGCTGCGCGCGCACGCCGCGGTCGAGCTCGGCACCGGTGATGTTCTCGGGCAGGTCCGGACCGTCGTAGGCAGCCTGGTCCGCGGTCCGGGGCTGCTGCTCGTCGCGCGGCCGGAACGCCCGCTGGCCCGAGCCCGACGGGCGCTTGCCACCGGGCTTGGAGTCGCCGCCCTTGCCCTGGTAGCCACCGCGGGAGGACCCGGGCTTGCCACGCGGAGCGTCGTCGCGGGAGCCGCGACCTCGGGAGTCGCCGCCAGAGCGACCTGAGCCGGAGCGCTGGTCACCACCGCGGGAGGACGACGACCCACCCCGGGATCCACCGGACGAGCCAGCTCGTCCGCCGCCCTGTCCACCTCGTGCCGGACGCTGTCCGCGACGGTCCTCGGCCACAGCCGATCACTCCTTCTTCAGATCTTCGACGCAGCTCTCCTGCGTGTGCGGCCCCCGCCCTCGGGGCCACGGTACTCAACAGCACCGTGAAATGGCGCAGGGGCCACCAGATCACTGGTGGCCCCTGCCAAATGTATGTCCGGCGGCGTCCTACTCTCCCACAACCTCTCGGTTGCAGTACCATCGGCGCTGAAAGGCTTAACTTCCGGGTTCGGTATGGGACCGGGTGTTTCCCGTTTCGCTATGGCCGCCGTAACTCTTTCAACTCAACGCCCTCTCCCACACATGTGTGTGGGTGTGGGTGTGTTGGTTGGGAACTGCCTAGTGGACGCGAACATGTGTGTTCGTCTTGTGCGCGGGTGTCTTACGTGTGTACGTCTGCCACAGATTGTTTTGTGGTGTTGTGTACGTGGTTGGGACAAGCCCTCGGCCTATTAGTACCGGTCGGCTGGGCATTACTGCTGTACACCTCCGGCCTATCAACCCCATGTTCTGTGGGGGGCCTTACCCACTTACGTGGTGGGAAACCTCATCTTGAAACGTGCTTCCCGCTTAGATGCATTCAGCGGTTATCACTTCCGAACGTAGCCAACCAGCCGTGCTCCTGGCGGAACAACTGGCACACCAGAGGTTCGTCCATCCCGGTCCTCTCGTACTAGGGACAGCCTTTCTCAAGTTTCCTGCGCGCGCGGCGGATAGGGACCGAACTGTCTCACGACGTTCTAAACCCAGCTCGCGTGCCGCTTTAATGGGCGAACAGCCCAACCCTTGGGACCTACTCCAGCCCCAGGATGCGACGAGCCGACATCGAGGTGCCAAACCATCCCGTCGATATGGACTCTTGGGGAAGATCAGCCTGTTATCCCCGGGGTACCTTTTATCCGTTGAGTGACCACGCTTCCACATGCCGTGGCCAGATCACTAGTTCCGACTTTCGTCCCTGCTCGACATGTCTGTCTCACAGTCAAGCTCCCTTGTGCACTTACACTCGCCACCTGATTGCCAACCAGGCTGAGGGAACCTTTGAGCGCCTCCGTTACATTTTAGGAGGCAACCGCCCCAGTTAAACTACCCATCAGGCACTGTCCCTGATCCGGATAACGGACCTAGGTTAGACATCTAGTACGACCAGAGTGGTATTTCAACGTTGACTCCACCCCAACTGGCGTCGAGGTTTCACAGTCTCCCACCTATCCTACACAAGCCGTACCAAACACCAATACCAAACTATAGTAAAGGTCCCGGGGTCTTTCCGTCCTGCCGCGCGTAACGAGCATCTTTACTCGTAGTGCAATTTCGCCGAGTCCATGGTTGAGACAGTGGGAAAGTCGTTACTCCATTCGTGCAGGTCGGAACTTACCCGACAAGGAATTTCGCTACCTTAGGATGGTTATAGTTACCACCGCCGTTTACTGGGGCTTAAATTCTCAGCTTCGACCCCGAAGGGTCTAACCGGTCCTCTTAACCTTCCAGCACCGGGCAGGAGTCAGTCCGTATACATCGTCTTACAACTTCGCACGGACCTGTGTTTTTAGTAAACAGTCGCTTTCCCCTGGTCTCTGCGGCCATCACCGCTTCCCCCAGCAAGTGGGTTCACGGATCCGGCCCCCCTTCTCCCGAAGTTACGGGGGCATTTTGCCGAGTTCCTTAACCATGGTTGTCTCGATCGCCTTAGTATTCTCTACTTGATCACCTGAGTCGGTTTGGGGTACGGGCGGCTAGTTTCTCGCTAGAGGTTTTTCTCGGCAGCATAGGATCACCCACTTCACCAAAAGTGGCTCCGCGTCACGTCTCAGGACATGTGTGGTGCGGATTTGCCTACACCACTCCCTACACGCTTGCCCACAGACAACCATCGCTGTGGCTGGGCTACCTTCCTGCGTCACCCCATCGCTTGACTACTACCAGCTCGGGTCCCACGCTCCGCCCACCAGCCTCGCCCCGAAGGGTCCGGTCCGATAGGTTTCGGGTGGTTAGCATCACCAGGTTCGTCATGGGCGAAACTTCGCCGGTACGGGAATATCAACCCGTTGTCCATCGACTACGCCTGTCGGCCTCGCCTTAGGTCCCGACTTACCCAGGGCAGATTAGCTTGACCCTGGAACCCTTGATCATTCGGCGCACGGGTTTCTCACCCGTGATTCGCTACTCATGCCTGCATTCTCACTCGTGTGGCCTCCACGCCTGGATCACTCCGACGCTTCACTGCCCACACGACGCTCCCCTACCCATCCAAAGCACTGAACCAACCTCAAGGGCGGCTTGCGTATTCTTTGAATGCCATAGCTTCGGCGGATGACTTGAGCCCCGCTACATTGTCGGCGCGGAATCACTTGACCAGTGAGCTATTACGCACTCTTTCAAGGGTGGCTGCTTCCAAGCCAACCTCCTGGTTGTCAATGCGACTCCACATCCTTTTCCACTTAGTCACCGCTTAGGGGCCTTAGCTGATGGTCTGGGCTGTTTCCCTCTCGACTACGGAGCTTATCCCCCGCAGTCTCACTGCTGCGCTCTCACTTACCGGCATTCGGAGTTTGGCTAACGTCAGTAACCTTGTAGGGCCCATCGGCTATCCAGTGCTCTACCTCCGGCAAGAAACACGCAACGCTGCACCTAAATGCATTTCGGGGAGAACCAGCTATCACGAAGTTTGATTGGCCTTTCACCCCTATCCACAGGTCATCCCCTCAGTTTTCAACCTAAGTGGGTTCGGTCCTCCACGTCGTCTTACCGACGCTTCAACCTGCCCATGGATAGATCACTTCGCTTCGGGTCTTGAGCGCGCTACTGAATCGCCCTATTCGGACTCGCTTTCGCTACGGCTACCCCACACGGGTTAACCTCGCAACACACCGCAAACTCGCAGGCTCATTCTTCAAAAGGCACGCCGTCACCCCCCACAAGGAGAAGCTCCGACGGATTGTAGGCACACGGTTTCAGGTACTATTTCACTCCCCGCCAGGGGTACTTTTCACCTTTCCCTCACGGTACTTGTCCGCTATCGGTCATCAAGGAGTATTTAGGCTTAACGGGTGGTCCCGCCAGATTCACACGGAATTTCAGGGGTTCCGTGTTACTTGGGAACACGCTCCAGAGCCAGTGCCTTACGTCTACGGGCCTATCACCCTCTACGGTACGGCTTTCCAACCGACTTCGACTTCCACACTGGTTTCTTACTCTGTACTGAGCCGGCAGACTCAATCGAGCGGTCCCACGACCCCGTACCTGCAACCCCTGCCGGGTATCACACAGACACGGTTTAGCCTCATCCGATTTCGCTCGCCACTACTCTCGGAATCACTGTTGTTTTCTCTTCCTGTCGGTACTGAGATGTTTCACTTCCCGACGTTCCCTCCACACACCCTATGTGTTCAGGTGCAGGTAACACGACATGACTCGTGCTGGGTTTCCCCATTCGGACACCCCCGGATCACAGCTTGGTTGCCAACTCCCCAGGGCTTATCGCAGGCTCCAACGTCCTTCATCGGCTCTTGATGCCAAGGCATCCACCATGTGCCCTTCATAGCTTGTCTCAACAACGTCACAACAACACAACACAAGAAAACTGCGCCATGGCGCCGTGCACACGTCGACAAACACAAAAGACAACAACCGGCCCACCCCACAATCAAGGAGCAGACCAGCAACACCACCAGCTCCCTCAAGACAAGGAGGAACCGGTGGCAACACACATACATCACGACCAACACGCCCCAGACCAGCCAAAACCGGCCAGGACCGTCAATCGCGAAAGATGCTCGCGTCCACTATGCAGATCTCAAACAACAACCCCACCAACCCCCTCAGACACGCAACGCGCACCCTCAGACGAAGAAGGACATCCAGAAGCACCAACCGATGACGGCTGATTCTTCAGGACCCAACAGTGTGTTCAACCACGTCCCCACCAACGTGGGACCCATGACCAGGCGACCACCACCACACCACAGCAGTGAGCTGCAGCATGATCGAGGACCTGACAGTCGACGTTCCACTAGTGAGACACCACCATGCGCCACCAGACATCACTGGACCTTGTGGCCAGCTAGCTGATGGTCGGGGCGTGTGCTCCTTAGAAAGGAGGTGATCCAGCCGCACCTTCCGGTACGGCTACCTTGTTACGACTTCGTCCCAATCGCCAGCCCCACCTTCGACGGCTCCCTCCACAAGGGTTGGGCCACCGGCTTCGGGTGTTGCCGACTTTCGTGACGTGACGGGCGGTGTGTACAAGGCCCGGGAACGTATTCACCGCAGCGTTGCTGATCTGCGATTACTAGCGACTCCGACTTCATGGGGTCGAGTTGCAGACCCCAATCCGAACTGAGACCGGCTTTTTGGGATTCGCTCCCCCTCACGGGATCGCAGCCCTTTGTACCGGCCATTGTAGCATGCGTGAAGCCCTGGACATAAGGGGCATGATGACTTGACGTCATCCCCACCTTCCTCCGAGTTGACCCCGGCAGTCTCCTATGAGTCCCCACCATTACGTGCTGGCAACATAGAACGAGGGTTGCGCTCGTTGCGGGACTTAACCCAACATCTCACGACACGAGCTGACGACAGCCATGCACCACCTGTACACCCCCAAAAGAAGCCCCATCTCTGGAGCGGCAGGGTGTATGTCAAACCCAGGTAAGGTTCTTCGCGTTGCATCGAATTAATCCGCATGCTCCGCCGCTTGTGCGGGCCCCCGTCAATTCCTTTGAGTTTTAGCCTTGCGGCCGTACTCCCCAGGCGGGGCGCTTAATGCGTTAGCTGCGGCACGGAATCCGTGGAATGGACCCCACACCTAGCGCCCAACGTTTACGGTGTGGACTACCAGGGTATCTAATCCTGTTCGCTCCCCACACTTTCGCTCCTCAGCGTCAGGTCATTCCCAGAGAACCGCCTTCGCCACCGGTGTTCCTCCTGATATCTGCGCATTTCACCGCTACACCAGGAATTCCGTTCTCCCCTGAATACCTCTAGTCTGCCCGTATCGAAAGCAAGCGCCGTGTTAAGCACGGCGTTTTCACTCCCGACGCGACAAACCGCCTACGAGCCCTTTACGCCCAATAATTCCGGACAACGCTCGCACCCTACGTATTACCGCGGCTGCTGGCACGTAGTTGGCCGGTGCTTCTTTACCTGTTACCGTCACTTGCGCTTCGTCACAGGCGAAAGAGGTTTACAACCCGAAGGCCGTCATCCCTCACGCGGCGTTGCTGGATCAGGCTTCCGCCCATTGTCCAATATTCCCCACTGCTGCCTCCCGTAGGAGTCTGGGCCGTGTCTCAGTCCCAGTGTGACCGGTCACCCTCTCAGGCCGGCTACCCGTCGAAGCCATGGTGAGCCATTACCTCACCATCAAGCTGATAGGCCGCGAGCACATCCCTGGCCGAAAAACTTTCCACCAACAACCATGCGGAAGTCGGTCATATCCGGTATTAATCACCGTTTCCGGTGGCTATCCCAAAGCCAGGGGCAGATTACTCACGTGTTACTCACCCGTTCGCCGCTCGAGTACCACCGAAGTGGCCTTTCCGCTCGACTTGCATGTGTTAAGCACGCCGCCAGCGTTCGTCCTGAGCCAGGATCAAACTCTCCATCGAAAACCATCAACCCCACCCACCCCACAAAAAGAGGGCAGACAAGGCGACTATCAATAAGAGCCACATCCATGACTGAACAAAACTAGCGAAAGACACCCCAACCAAAAGGTCAAGGCATCAGCCAGAATCATTGTCAAAGAAACCGCGACACCACACCCCAACCAAAAAGGCCAGAGCAAACATGATGTCAACGGGGCATAACAAACTAATTCGTCGACTAATCAAACACACTGTTGAGTTCTCAAAAATCAGACGCACCCACATCGCGATCCGGTGAGGATCTCGGTTGCGTGAGGCAACTGGTGAAACCTAGCGAGTGACTTTCTGCCGTGGCAAATCCTCGGCTGTTTCACTCTGACCCACTGGTGTCACCGTGACCGATGACCGCTTCGGGTTGTCCTGCCCGGGGCCGGGAGCCCGACCTGACCGGTCTTGCTCCCCGCCGCTCCCTGGCGACAAAGAGAACAGTATGCGTACTCATGACAACGCGCAAATCGAGATGGTGTGACCGCGAGCACATCGACGTTTTCGCAGGTCAGAGGCCTGTTGTGACGGATGGGGCGCCAGGCACCGGCCTGTCGGCCCGCTCCTGACGCCCCCTCTCGCGGTCATCCACCGGTCATCGTGAGGTCCCTGTCAGGACACCTCGACGCCTGCGAAGTTCTTCTTCCCGCGTCGCAGCACGAGCCACGAGCCGGCGACGAGGTCGGCCGCGGTGGGCTGGAGCTCGACGTCCTCGACGCGGACGTTGTTGAGGTACGCCCCTCCCTCGGCCACGGTGCGTCGCGCCTCTCCCTTGCTCTTCGCGAGGCCGGCCGCCACGAGCAGGTCGAGGATCCCGGGCAGGTCGCCGGCGGGGAGCGTCGTACCTCCCGCCTCGCGGAGCGCGGCACCCAGCGTGTCGGGCTTGATCGCCGACAGGTCGCCCCCGCCGAACAGCGCCGCGGCCGCGGCCTTGGCCTGCTCGACCTCGTCGGCGCCGTGCACCAGCGCGGTAACCTCGTCGGCTAGGCGCTTCTGACCGGCACGCAGGAACGGCTTCTCGGAGGTCTGCTGCCCGAGGTCCTCGATCTCCTCCCGGGTGAGGAAGGTGAAGATACGCAGCATCTCCCCGACCTTCTCGTCCTCGACGTTGAGCCAGAACTGGTGGAAGGCGTAGGGCGACATCATCGTCGGGTCGAGCCAGAGGGCGCCGCCCTCGGTCTTGCCGTACTTGGTGCCGTCGGTCTTGGTGATCAGCGGCGTGGCGAAGGCGTACACGCCCTCCCCGGTCACCCGTCGCACCAGGTCGGCGCCCCCGGTGATGTTGCCCCACTGGTCGGAGCCCCCGAACTGCAGCGAAACCCCGTGCTCGCGGAACAGGTTGAGGTAGTCCATGGACTGGAGCAGGACGTAGGAGAACTCGGTGTAGCTGATGCCCGACTCGAGGCGGCGCTTCACCGTGTCGCGGGCGAGCATCCGGTTGACCGGGAAGTGCTTGCCGATGTCGCGCAGGAAGTCGATCGTCGACAGCGACGCGGTCCAGTCGTAGTTGTTGACCGTGGTCGCGGCGTTGTCGCCCTCGAACGTCACGAACCGCGACACCTGCTCGCGCACCCGCTCGGTCCAGTCCTTCACCGTGTCGAGCGAGTTGAGCGTGCGCTCGCCCGAGTCGCGCGGGTCGCCGATCATCCCGGTGGCGCCGCCGACGAGGATGTAGGGCGTGTGGCCGGCCTCCTGGAGCCGCCGCGCGGTGACCAGCTGGACGAGGTTGCCCATGTGCAGGCTGGGTGCGGTCGGGTCGAAGCCCACATAGAACTTGACGCTCCCCTCGCCCAGCGCCGCGCGGAGCGCGTCGCGGTCGGTGGAGTGCGCGACCAGGCCGCGCCACTCCAGCTCGTCGAGGACATTCGGGGTCGTCACGTGGGTTCCTTCTCGTTCGTCAGCGGTGAGGTCGTTTGGTCGTCGCGCACTAGCCTAGGGCGAGCACGCAGTGAGGAGCGCACGTGATCGCAGGCAGGTACCGGCTCGAGCGGGAGATCGGCCGAGGCGGTTCGGGGACCGTCCACCTCGGCCACGACGAGGTGCTCGGCCGTGCGGTGGCGATCAAGCGCATCGGCGTGATGCCCGGCTCCGAGGCGCAGCACCTCGAGCGCGCGGCGCGGGAGGCGCGCCTGGCCGCCGCGCTGAACCACCCGAACGTCGTCTCGGTGTTCGACCTCGTGGCCGAGGGCGACGTCCACTGGCTCGTGATGGAGTACGTCGACGGCGACCCCCTGAGCGACCTGGTCCGCCGCTCCGGGCCGCTCGAGGCGACGGAGGCCGCGGCCCTGCTGGCCCAGGTGGCCGACGCCCTCGCCGACGCCCACGAGGCCGGGATCGTGCACCGCGACGTGAAGCCCAGCAACATCCTGGTGGCCGCCGGTGTCGCCAAGCTCAACGACTTCGGGATCGCCCGCGCCTCCGACGACGCCTCGCTCACCCAGACCGGCCTCGTCACCGGCTCCCCCGCCTACCTCGCGCCCGAGGTCGCCTCCGGCTCGTCGGCCACCCCCGCGAGCGACGTGTGGTCGCTCGGCGCCACGCTCCACCACGCCGTGACGGGCCGCCCGCCCTACGAGGTCGGCGACAACCTGATCGGTGCCCTCTACAAGATCGTCCACGAGGACCCGCCGCGGCTGCCCGAGGACCACCCGCTGGCGGGCCTGCTGACGGTGATGATGCACCGCGACCCCGAGCACCGGTGGTCGATGCGCCGGGTCCGCGACGAGCTCGCCCGCGTCGCGCGCGGCCAGCGCTCGACCGCCCTCGCCGCGCCGGCCACGCCCACCCCGTCGTCGTACGCCACCGGGGTGATGGCGAGCGTCCCCGACGAGCCGGCGACCACGAGGCAGCAGCCCCGCGGCCGGACCTGGGCCTGGGTCGCGGCAGCGGCCGTGCTCGCGGTCGCGGCGGTCGTCACGGCCTACGTCTGGGCCGGGCGCGGCGGTACGCCGGAGGCATCGTCGGACGTGGGCACCCCGTCCGGCGGCACGTCGGCGACGTCCGGGACCACCACGCCGGCCGATCCCCCGCTGTCGGCGGAGGACACCCGCGCGCAGATGGACGCCTTCATCACCTCCTACATCGCGACGGTCACGACCGACCCGCGCGCGGCCTTCGAGCAGCTGACGCCGGACTTCCAGGCGGAGAGCGGCAACTACGGGGGCTACATCAGCTGGTGGAAGAAGGTGCGGACGGCGCAGCTGACCGAGGTCTCCAGCGACCCGTCGGACCTGACCGTGGCCTACACGGTCGACTACGTGATGAAGTCCGGCCAGCGCACCACCGACCGGATCCGGTTGCAGCTGCAGCGCCTCGACGACGGGTACCTGATCGCCGGCGAGGGCTGACCCGCACCGTCAGGTCACTCGCGCGCGGCGCCGAGGTCGTGGCGCTGCGCCCACAGGGCCGCCTGGGTGCGGTCCGCGACACCGATGCGCTGGTAGACCGACGTGAGGTGGGCCTTCACCGTGCGCTCGGTGATGCCGAGGCGCTGGGCGATCTGCTTGTTGAGCAGGCCCTCGACGACGAGCCGGAGGACCTCCGACTCGCGCGGGGAGAGGTCGGACGGACCGACGTCCGAGGACGGCGGGCCGCCGCCACGGCTCGTGCGGGTGAGCAGCCGGCGCGCCGCCCGGGGGTCGAGGGGCGACTCGCCCCGCGCGACCGCGCGGATGCCGTCGAGGAGCACCTCGGGCTCGGCGTCCTTGAGCAGGTAGCCGACGGCTCCTGCCTCGATCGCGGCGTCGATGCGCGCGTGGTCCGAGAACGAGGTCAGGACCAGCACCTCGGGACCGGCACCGTCACCCGCGTGCTCGTGCTCGGCGACGATGGCGCGCGTCGCCTCCACCCCGTCGAGCACCGGCATCTGGAGGTCCATCAGGACGACGTCGGGACGGTGCTCGCGCGCCAGTGCCACGGCCTCGCTGCCGTCGGCGGCCACACCGACGACCTCGAGGTCGTCGGTGGACTCGAGCAGGCCGGCCAGGCCACGTCGTACGACGGCGTGGTCGTCGGCGAGCACCACACGGATCCGGTTCATGCGAGGGGGACCTCCATCCGCACCATCGTTCCGGAGCCCGGGGTGGACTCCACCTCCATCGTGCCGCCGTGCTCGCGCACCAGGCTCTCGGCCGCGCGCAGGCCGAAGCGGTCGTTCCCCGGCACCGCGGCGGGCTCGAAGCCGGCGCCGTCGTCGACGACCTCCAGCAGCAGCGTGCCGCCCTGGCGGTGGACCGTCAGCGACATGCGTGTCGCTCCCGCGTGGCGGACCACGTTGCGCACGGACTCCTGGGCGACCCGCCAGACCAGCGCGACCGCGGACCTCGGTGCGCCCTCGTCGCCGCTGACGTCGACGTCGACGTGGACGCCGGTGGCGACCAGCGGGGCGACGAGGTCGTGGAGCGCCGCCTCGATGCCGGCGGTGTGCAGGTCGGGCGGGTAGATCTCCACGAGCAGGGAGCGCAGCGCGCGCATGCTGACCCGCAGCGTGCGCCCGATCTCGTCCAGCTCCTCGCGGTCGGGTCCGTCGGCGCGGGCCGCCAGGGTGGACAGCGCCATCGACGACCCGGCGAGGTCCTGCACGACCCCATCGTGGAGGTCGCGCGCGATGCGGAGGCGCTCGCCCTCGGACGCACGCACGGCTGCCTCGAGCAGCCGCTCGCGCTCGCGCGCCGCGCGCTGCAGGCGCCGCGACAGCAGCCAGACCAGGGGCGTGCTGAGGGCGACGAGGGCCAGGAGCGAGGCGATGGTGATCGGCAGGAAGCGGTCGAGGATCTGCGCCCGGCTCTCCCGGATCCGGTCGACCCCGAGGTAGGCCTCGAACAGCAGCGGCTCACCCTCCGGCGACTCGATGCGGGTGTAGACCTCCAGGAGGTCACCGCCGATCTCGCGCTCGAAGCGGTTCTCGGGCTTCGAGAGGTCGGAGAGCTCCGCGTCCGTGCCGCCGTCCTCGAGCACCTCGAGCTCGTCGGCGCCGAGCGGGTAGACGGCACCGATCAGCTCCGTCTGGTCGCTGTAGAGCACGGTGCCGTCGATGTCCCAGATCTTGATCCGCAGGACGTCTCCGACCAGCAGCCGGTCGAGCGCCGTGCGGTCCAGCTTGTCGATGGCGGCTGCGTCGCCGTCGACCAGTCCGCGCGGGATCGCCGGCTGGGCGACGGACGTGCCGAGCACCCAGGTCAGCGACCTGGCGTCGCCGACCGCCTCCTCGTCCGCGGCCGACCGGCTGAGCGCGCTCGTGACGACGAGGACCACGACGAGCACGGCGAGGCCCGTGGCGAGGAACTGCACCACGGGGTTCTTCAGCCAGCGCATGGATCTCCCGTCAGGTCCGGTCGGGTCGGGGATCAGTAGTCGACCACACCGCGACACACCTGGCCCGGGCGCCGGGCGCGGAAGGAGATCGTGTCGGTGCCCGCGAGGTCGACCATCCGGCGCTCGACCTCGAACGAGCCACTGCGCCCGGTCGTCCGGGCAGTGCCACGGTCGCTCACGGAGCCGTTGTGGCGCATGGTCCACGTCCAGCGCTGCCCGGGCGCGACGCGGTCGACCTCGCCCTCGACCTCGAGGCGACCGTCGTCGGACCTCACCTCGAGTTTCCACTCCCCGCGGCCGCTGCACGAGCCGCGGAGCTCCACCCGGTCGTCGTGCCCGCCCCCGCCGCCACCGTGGTCGTCGTCCCCGCCGCTCGCGACGGCCGGCGAGGCGGTCGCGCACGCGAGGGCCACCGCGGCGACGTACGCACGCGCGCGGGCGCTGCTGGTCATGGATCCTCCTGGACGTCGCGACCAACAGTGGCGGGCCCGGGGCCTCCGCGCGAGGTGTCCGATGGTGCTAGTACCCGCCGCGCTCAGCCGCCTGCCTGGAGCCGGAGCCCGGCGAGGAGGAGGTCGAGCCCGGCGCGGAACTGCTCCTGGTCGTCGTGGTGGGCGAACTCGTCGGCGATGCGGTGCACGAACGGGAACTCGGCGGGATCGAGCGAGCGCCACTGATCTGCGAACCGCCCGATGTACTCGTCGCGGGTGACGGTGCCGTCGAGCACCTCCGGTGGAGGCTTCTGACCGAGGTCTGCTGCGACGCCGACGACGAAGCCCATGACCGCGGAGACCGCGTGGAAGGCCTGGCGTGGATCGAGATCGAGGCGCAGCACCTGCTGCCCCATCCGCTCGTAGAGCGCGAGGGCGTGGGGCTGCACCTCGGTGTCGCGCATGAAGTAGGCGCCGAGCCACGGCCGGTCGGCGATGGCGTCGCACAGGGTCACCGCGATGCCGCGCAGCGCGTCGATGGGGTCGGGGGCGTCGGTGAACTGCTCGGAGTCGGCGAGCACCCCGCCCATGACGTGGTCGCTCGCGCGGTCGAGCAGCTCGTCCTTGTTGGCGACGTACCAGTAGATGCTCGCCGCTCCCCCGCCCAGCCGGGCGGCGAGGGCGCGGAAGGTGAGCGCCGACTCGCCCGCCTCGTCGAGGAGTGCCACCGCCTCGGAGATCACCGCCTCCATCGAGTGCGCGGCGCGTCGGCGCCCGCCCTGTGGAGTGCGCCCACCCTGGGGGTCGCGTCCTCGCCGCGGTCGTCGCGCGGTCTCCTCACCAGCCATGTGACCCATCCCATCACCTCGGTCGTCGACCGTGTCTTGCGGAATCATCGAACAGTGTTCTATGTTTCGAACGTTGTACGACAATCGTACAGCGTTCGATGATCCAGATCGACGCACCAAGGAGGTGCCTCCCATGACTGCTCTCACCACCCAGCCCGCGCCGGCCCGTACGTACTCCTCCCTCCGGGCGGCGTGGATCCCCCTGTCCGCGCTGTGCCTGGCCTTCTTCGTGGAGATGGTCGACAACACGCTCCTCACGATCGCGCTGCCGACCATCGGCCGCGACCTCGGCAGCGGCACCACCGCCCTGCAGTGGGTGACCGGCGCCTACTCCCTGACCTTCGGCGGCCTGCTCCTCACCGCCGGATCGATGGCGGACCGCATCGGCCGCCGCCGGGTCCTCCTCTGGGGTCTCAGCGCCTTCGGCGCGATCAGCCTGCTCGTCGTGCTCGTCGAGAGCGCCGGCGAGCTGATCGCCCTGCGCGCGGCCCTCGGTCTCGCGGCCGCCGCGATGGCGCCGATCACCAACTCGCTCGTCTTCCGCCTCTTCGAGGACCAGGCGCTGCGCATGCGCGCCATGACCGTGATGATCGTGGTCGGGATGAGCGGCTTCATCCTCGGCCCCGTCCTCGGCGGCTCGGTGCTGACGCACGTGCGCTGGGAGTGGCTGCTCGTGGTCAACGCCCCGATCGCGCTGATCGCGTGGATCGGCGTGCGCATCGGCGTCGCGGCCGACCTGCCCGAGGACCTGACCACCGACCGCCTCGACCTCCCCGGCGCCGTCTTCAGCATCGCCACGATCGGGCTCGCCTGCTACACGCTCACCAGCGGCATCGAGCACGGCTGGACCTCGCTCGTGACGGTCGGGTCGGCCCTCGGGTCGCTCCTCGCCCTCGTCGCGTTCGTGCGGCACGAGCGGCGTACGGCCGAGCCGATGCTCGACCTCGGCCTCTTCGCCAACGGCACCGTCCGCGGCGCCGCGATCGCGCAGGTCGCCACCTCGATCGCCATGGCGGGCGTGATGTTCGGCCTGATCCTGCACTACCAGTACGCCTACGGCTGGAGCCCGATGAAGGCCGGCCTGGCCAACCTCCCGCTCATCATCACGATGATCCTCGCGACCCCGGTCTCCGAGGGCCTGGGCAAGCGCCTCGGCCACCGGATCGCGTGCCTGGTCGGCGCCGGGCTGCTCGCCGGCTCCCTGGCCGGGCTCTCGTGGGCCGTCGACCACGGCTACGCCGCCATCGCGGTCTGCATCGTGGTGATGACGGTCGGCCTGCGGACCGTCATGACGATCTGCGCCGTGGCGCTCGTCGACGCGATGCCCGCGAACCGCACGTCGATCGGCACCGCGCTCAACGACACCGCGCAGGAGGTCGGCACCAGCGTCGGCACCGCCATCGTCGGCACCCTGATCGCCGCGCTCGTCACCTCCACCCTCCCCGCCGGGACGTGGAGCAGCGGCCTCGTCGCGTCGTTCTTCCACGGCGAGCGGGTCACCTACGCCGTGATCGCCGTGGTCGTCGGCGTCGTCGGCGCCTGGGGGGCGCTCACCCTCACCGACTCGCACTCGGTGGAGGAAGCGCACTGACCGGCACCGGTTGGTAGGGCGGGTGGGGCTCGAACCCACGACCCAAGGATTATGAGTCCTCTGCTCTGACCGACTGAGCTACCGCCCCCTGCGCCCGCGCAGCCTAGCGACCGGATCTGCGGATTTCGCGGCGCGGGGTCCCTGTCGCGTAGTTCAATCGAAGGGCGGCCCGACCGGCGCCGCTGATCGGGGGATCACATGGACGAGGTGACCGAGCGCCAGCACGGGCCCGGCCGGCTCCGGCTCGACGAGTCGACCCGCGAGCACCTGGAGGTGCTCGCGGAGGGCGCTGCCGCCCTCGCCGAGTTCAGCCTCGCCGCGATCAGCATCCGTGACGCCGACGAGCTCGAGGTGGTCGCGGCCTACGGACCCGGCGTCTCCGAGGCGATCGTCGGTCGCCGGCTGCCGGTGGCCCTCCTCGAGGCCGAGCTCGCCCACTCCGACGAGTGGGGCCCGTGGCGCTTCGTCCCCCACGACCGCGAGACCCCCGAGATCGCCGAGTACGGCTACGTCTCCGACGACGTCGTCGTCGACAGCCCGAACGCGTGGCACCCGCGCGACCTGCTCGCCGCTCCCCTGCTCGACGACGACGGCGAGCTCGTCGGCGTCCTCTCGGTGGACGTCCCGCTCGACGGCCTGCGCCCCGGCAAGCTCCAGCGCGAGCTGCTCGAGAAGTGCGCCGTCGTGACGCGACGCGCCGCGCTGGTCGCCCTCGAGCGGATGGAGCTCGCCGAGCAGGTCCGGCTGGCCCAGCAGACGCGCGACATCATCCGCAAGGCGCTCGGCGAGCCGACGCTCGCCCTGGTCCTCGAGGCCTCCCGCTCCGCGATCGCGCGCTGCTTCGACGCCTTCGGCATGTGGCTGACGACCTTCGACGCGCAAGGTGGGACGTCGACCTCGTGGTACGCCGAGGGTGCTGAGACCGACCCGCTCCTGGACGAGGTCGAGTCCGGGGCCGCGTTGCTGGCGCAGCGCTGCTGGGCCGAGCAGCGGGTGGCCGCCTTCTCGCGCGCGCAGCCCGACGCCGTCGGGCTCCCGCCCGACGAGTTCGACCAGCTGATGCGCTACCTCGAACGGATGGGCATCGGCTCCGTCCTGCTCGTCCCGCTCGGCGCGGGCACCGAGTGCCTCGGGTTCCTCTCGCTCACCCGCATCTCGGCCAGCCAGCGCTGGACCGACGTGGAGCTCGACGCCGCGCTCGACATCGGCCACGACCTGGGCATCGCGGTGGCCAACGCCCGGCAGGTCGACCAGCTCCGCCGCATCGACTCCTACCGCACCGAGCTGGTCAACACGCTCGCGCACGAGCTGCGCAACCCGCTCTTCACGGTGGCGGCCAACCTCGAGATGCTCGAGGACTCCGAGCTCGAGCCCTTCGACCAGAAGATGGTCACGTCGGCGAGCCGCGGCGTCGCGCGGCTCAGCAGCGTGCTCGAGGACCTGCTGACCATGGCGCGCGTTGCCGACCCCCACGCGGTGCTCGAGGCCGAGCCGGTCAACCTCCTCGAGGTCCTCGCCATCGTCGAGGAGGAGTGCGGCAGTGTGGCCGCGACCAAGGAGGTCGACTTCGTCGTGCACCCGCCGAGCGAGCCGTTCCTCGTGTCGGGGAGTCCCGACGAGCTGGTCCGGATGGTGTGCAACCTGTCGGGCAACGCGGTGAAGTACACCGACGCCGGCGGCAGGGTCGACGTACGCCTCACGCGGGCCGGTGACGAGGTCGTGGTGGCGGTCCAGGACACCGGCATCGGCATCTCCGAGGACGACCAGCGCCAGCTCTTCCAGGAGTTCTTCCGCTCCACGAACCCGGACGCCCTCGAGCGCCCCGGGACCGGGCTCGGCCTCGCGATCGTCGAGCGCATCGCCCGCCGCCACTCGGGCCGGGTCGAGCTGAGCTCGCGCGCCGGCGAGGGCACGACTGTCAGCGTCACCCTGCCGCTCGTCTGAGCCCGACCGGTCCCGGGCCGCTCACATCGGCACCTCGACCTCGACCATCCGCTCGACCACGCGGAAGCCGAGGGCGGTGTTGGTGCGGTGCATGGCGGTGTTGGTCGGCGCCGTCCAGGTGTGCACCACCCCCACCTCGTCGGGCAGGCCGGCGTAGTTGACCGCCTTGAGCGCACCGCCGAGCCGGTGGCCGCGGTGCGCGGGCATCACGAGGGTGTCGTCCTGCCAGCCGTAGTCGGCGCCGTGGGGGACGAAGAGCAGCGAGTAGCCGCCGAACACGCCGTCGGAGCGCCGGCGGGCGGCGGCCACGCGCAGGTCGTATGCGCGCATCAGCCGCTCCTCGGAGGTCGCGAGCCGCTCGTCGTCGAGCACCGTCGCCTCGACGTCGAGGTCTCCCGTGGGCACGTCGAGGTTCATCTGGTTGCGCATGGCGACGTAGGCGGCGCGGTGCTCGTCGGGGCAGCGACCACGCCACGCGACCACGTCGTACGCCTCGTGGAGCGGGACCTCCGCCACCGGGAGCTCGGCCAGGAGGTGGTCCTCGTGGTGCTTCTCGACCGCGCCCACGGCGGCGGCGAACCCGAGGCCCGCACCCGGCACCGCCAGGTCGGTCGTCACCTCTCCCCCGATGCGCCGTCGCCCCGCAGCCCGTGCTCGCGCGACGACCTCGTTCCAGAGGGCCCGACCGACGCCGTCGCGGCGGTGCGCGGGCAGGACGGCGACCTCGGCCCACCCGAGGTCGGTGTTCTCGGTGAGCGGCAGCTCCAGCTCGGCCGTGCCGACCACCTCCCCGTCGACGACCGCCTGCCACCAGGTCCGGTCCGCGTGCCGGCCCGGCGAGGTCGCCAGGACCTCGAACGCCTCGAGCGTGGTCGTCAGCGCGTAGGGGCGGTCGGCGCGGACGGCCCGCTCCAGCGCGTCGTGCCAGGCCCGCCGCGCGACCGGGTCCGTGGGGTCGAGCTCCTCGATCTTCACCGACGCATGCGATCACGACCGGCGGGTACGGCGCACGTGTAATTCCGGTTTCGACTTCGCGTTGCGCCCGCGCCGTGCGACAGTGATGCGTCTCGGAAGCGGCTCGGGTTACGGGAGGACCTCGGTGGCGGAGAAGAAGCCCAAGAACAAGCCTCAGGGCAAGGTCGCCCTGCTACCGCCCTCGCAGCGGCACCTCGTCACGCGGTTCGGCTACGGCGTCGACGCCACGCTCGCCGCCGACGTACGCCGCTCCGGCGGGGCCCAGGCGTGGTTCGAGCAGCAGCTCACCCGCCCCGGGTCCTTCCCCGACTCCGCCGCCGACGAGACGCGTCGCTGGTGGCCCGACCTCGACCGCGGGCCCCTGGAGCTGTGGAAGCGCCAGGTCCAGGAGATCCGCGGCGGCTGGCAGGTCATGGAGGACTACGGCCGCTGGCTCCTCGTGCGGCGGATCCGCACCCGCCGCCCGGTGCTCGAGAAGATGACGGAGTTCTGGGAGGGCATGCTCCACGTGCCCGTCAGCGGCGACGCGCACTTCACCTGGCGTGTCGACTACGGCGACACCGTCCGCAAGCACGCGCTCGGCCGCTTCGACGAGATGCTCGCCGAGACGACGACGCACCCCGCGATGCTGATCTTCCTGTCGGCCGCCCAGTCGACCAAGCGCGCCCCCAACGAGAACCTCGGCCGCGAGCTGATGGAGCTCCACACCCTCGGGGCGGGCAACTACGACGAGGACGACGTCAAGGCGTCCGCCCGGATCCTCACCGGCTACCACGTCGACATGTGGGAGACCTGGAAGGCGTCCTACGTCAAGGAGGACCACTGGACCGGCAAGGTGAAGGTCAAGGGCTTCACCCACAAGAACCGCAAGGGTGACGGGCGCGAGGTCACCCGGGAGTACCTCCACTACCTGGCCCACCACCCGCTCACCGCGCAGCACATCGCCGAGCGGCTGGCGACCAAGTTCGTCCGCGACGACCCGCCGAAGGCGCTGGTCAACCGGCTCGCCAAGGTCTACCTGAAGAACGACACCGCGATCGTGCCGGTGCTGCGGGCGCTGGTCGCGAGCAAGGAGTTCCGCTCCTCGGCCGGCAAGAAGCTCCGCGACCCCAGCGAGGACGTCGTCGCGACCTACCGCGCCCTGGGCGTGCGCCTGCGCAAGCCGAGCAAGGACGACTCCGGTGTCTACGCGATGCTCTGGCAGGCCTCCGGGCTCGGCCTCTCGCCGCACGCCTGGCCGCGACCCGACGGCACACCCGTCCGCAACGACATCTGGGCCTCCCCCGCGCGGGCCCTCGGCTCGATGGGGATGCACTGGTCGATGGCGGGCGCGTGGTGGCCGACGGTGGACCTCAACTACCGCGAGCCCAGCGAGTGGGTGCCGGCCAGGAAGCCGATCCGGTTCGCCGACCTCGTCGACGACGTCAGTCGCGACCTGCTCCACCGCCCCGCCACCAAGGGGCTCGTCACGACCGCCAGCCTGGCGACGGGCTGCCGCAGCAAGGAAAAGATCGACCGCGAGCACGGTCTCTACCAGTGGGGCTTCGCCCGCCTGCTCGCTGCCGTCCTCGACTCCCCCGACCACATGGCGTGCTGACATGACTGACAACCAGAACCTGCCCACCACGCCGGCCGCGACGACGCGGGCCTGCGGCTGCCCCGACTACGACGAGACCCGGCTCGCGCTCAGCCGCCGTGCCCTGATCGGCGGCACGGCGCTCGCCGGCGGGGCCATCGCCCTGGGTCCGGGCCTGGGCGGCGGCGGCCCGAGGGCGTACGCCGTCACCGGCCGCGCGTCGTCGAAGCTGTCCTCGCCGCTGGGCTCGGTGCTCGTGCTGCTGTCGCTGCGCGGTGCGGCCGACGGCCTCTCCCTGGTCGTCCCGCACGCCGACCCGAACTACTACGCCGCCCGCCCGCGCATCGGCATCCCCCAGGCGTCGCTGCTGGTGCCCGACGCGATGTTCGGCCTGCATCCGGCGCTCGCGCCGCTGGTGCCGATGTGGAACGCCGGCACCCTCGCGGCCGTGCACGCCACCGGGATGGCGACGCCGAACCGCTCGCACTTCGCGGCGATGGAGGCGATCGAGGACGCGGCTCCCGGCTCGACCGCCCGCAACGGCTGGCTCAACCGCCTCCTCGGCGAGCTCCCCGGCGCCTCCCCGCTCCAGGGCACGGCCATGGGCAACCAGATCCCGACGTCGCTCTTCGGCACCAACCCGGCGTTCGTGGTCGGGCGCGTCGACGACGCGAAGGTCGCGGGCACCGAGGACGACGGCCGCCGGTTGGCCTCGCTCAAGCACGCCTGGAAGGGCAGCGGCCCGATGAGCAAGGCCGTCCGCGACGCGATCGAGGGAGCCGAGACGTTCGGCCAGGCGCGCGACACCCCGGCGGGCAAGCCGGCGACGGCCTACCCCGGCACCGAGCTGGGCAGGGCGCTCTCCGACGTCTCGCGCATCGTGCGGTCCGGTGTCGGCGCCGAGGTGATCACGGTCGACCAGGGCGACTGGGACATGCACACCGACCTCGGCACGGTCGAGTGGGGCGACATGCGGCGCAACGCGGGCGACCTCGCCAGCGCGATCGCCGCGTTCTTCGCCGACCTCGGCCCGATGGCCGACCGGGTCACCCTCGTCACGCTGAGCGAGTTCGGCCGCCGGGTCAAGGAGAACGACGACTACGGCACCGACCACGGCTTCGGCAACGTCATGTTCGTCGCCGGCGCGGGCGTCAGGGGTGGGCAGTACTACGGCTCGTGGCCCGGCCTGCAGAACACCCTCGACGGCGACCTGCTGGTGACGACCGACTACCGCAGCGTGCTGACCGAGATCGTGACCAAGCGGTTCGGCGTCTCGGTGGCGCAGGTGTTCCCGGGCTTCGCCCCCACCCCCGTCGGCGTGATGGCCTGATCGCTCAGGCCGCCACCTGGACCGGGTGGCGGACGACGGCGTCGAAGAAGTAGCCCTGGCTGTTGGCGGCCGCGACCAGCGGCTGCGTGCGGCCGGCCTCGTCCGTGGCACGGGCCATCAGCTGACGCGCTCCTGGTCGCAGCCGCGGGCAGCGCACCGACCACTGCGTCCAGCCCTGTCCCTGCTGCGACCTGCGGTCGAGCACGGCAGGACGCCACGACCGGCCGTCGTCGAGGCTCACCGAGACCTGGGCGATCCTGCCGGCGCCGCTCCACGAGCGGCCGGTCAGCGTGGTCGGGCGCGAGGGCAGCGTCGCGCCGACGGCGAGCTCCCACGCCGAGCGCACCGGGTTGACCGTGAGCGGCGGCGAGTCGGCGGACCACTGCGGTCCGGTCATCCGGTACCACGTGGTGTTCCACGGCGACGTCAGCTCGCTGCGCGACACCTGGAGCGAGCCGAGCCACTTGATGCTGCCGATGCCGACCCACCCGGGCAGCACCAGGCGGAGCGGGAAGCCGTGGTCGGGCAGCAGGTCCTCCCCGTTCATGCCCCACGCGAGCAGCGCGTCGTCGAGGGCCTTGGAGACCGGGAAGGGCCGGCGGACGCGGCCGTGGTCGATGCCGCCGGAGACGTAGGGGTCGTCCAGGCCGGTCGCCTGGATCGACAGCGCGTCGGGGGCCAGCCCGAGCCGGCGGAGCACGTCGCGCAGCCGGACACCGGTCCAGCGCACGGTCCCGACGGAGCCCAGCGCCCACGGTGTGCCCGCCACCGTCTCGCCCTGCTGCTCGGTGAAGAAGCGCCGCCCGTTGCCCGTGCACTCGTGGGCGGCGGTCAGCTCGTGGCGCGGCAGCCGCTGGAGGTCGTCGAGGCTCAGGGTGAGCGCCTCCGCCTCCGTGCGCGGCGTCGCCAGCCCGTCGCCGTACACCCGCAGGGCGTAGCCGGTCCGGCTGATGGTGGGCGTGCGCGTGTGGTTGCGCACGAACAGCCGTGACTGGGGCGTGAGGTAGCGCCGGGGGTCGACCGAGCTCCACAGCATCTCCGCATTGGTCCCGTGGTCGACGAACCACTCGGGCGGCGTGGGCTTGAGGATGAACGGGGGCTGCGCGTGCGCCGGGGACCAGCGCCAGGCGGCGCCCGGGAGCAGGGAGGCACCGCCGAGCACGGCGGCGCCGGCGAGGAACCCGCGACGGGTGGGAGCGATCGTCATCCTCCGACCATAGCCGAGTAAGTCACTTGTTTCACTACACCATTGCTCGGGCGCCCCACGGGCACGGGGCAGACACACCGACCGCCGGGTGCCATGCTCGGGACATGACCGACCGCCCCGCCCCGCCGTCGTACGAGCCACTCCCGGAGGACTGGGAGACCGCACTCTTCGTGGTCGCCCACCCCGACGACATCGAGTACGGCGCCGCGGCGGCCGTGGCGCGCTGGACGGGGCAGGGCAAGCGGATCGTCTACTGCATGGTGACGAGCGGCGAGGCCGGCATCGACGGCCTCCACCCCGACGAGTGCGCGTCCGTCCGCGAAGCCGAGGAGATCGCCTCGGCCCGGATCGTCGGCGTCGACGAGGTGGTCTTTCTGCGACTGCCCGACGGCATCCTGGAGTACGGCGTCGCGCTGAGGCGGGCGATCGCGCAGGTCGTGCGCGAGCAGCGTCCCGACGTCGCCCTGACGATCAACTTCCGCGAGACGTTCGGCGGCACCAACCTCAACCAGGCCGACCACATCGCCGTCGGGCGCGCGCTGCTCGACGCGGTCCGCGACGCCGGCAACCGCTGGATCTTCCCCGAGCAGCTCACCGACGACCTCGAGCCCTGGGGCGGGGTGCGGGCTGTGTGGGCGGGCAACTCGCCGCAGGCGACGCACGCGGTGGACGTCACCGACACCTTCGACGCGGGCGTGGCCTCCCTCGAGGAGCACCGGGCCTACATCGACGGCCTCGGCTGGGACGGGTGGGACCCCGAGGAGTTCCTCGACGGCATCCTCCGCAGCGGCGGCCAGGGCCTCGGCGTGACCCACGCGGCCACGTTCGAGGTCTTCCCGCTCGGCTGGGGCTGAGCCCGGCTAGGACCTGCGGCCGAAGCGCGAGCGGCGCGGCGTGCGCCCTGCGCGCTGGCCACCGAAGCGGGCCCCCACCAGCGGCGGCGGCGCGACCTCCTCGGGCTCGGCGACCGCCTCCGGCTCCGGCGTGGCGTCGGCGGCGTCCGGGTCGAACTCGGTGGTGACGGACGCGAGGTCGTGGTCGGCCAGGATCGCGCGGATCTCGTCGATCATCGAGACGAGCTCACCGTCCTCGGCGTTCGTCGCCAGGGCGACGAGGGCGTGCCGGCCGATCGAGGCACCGATGACGGCACCCTGCTCGAAGCGCAGCCGCATGAAGCCCGTCGCGTGCTGGTCCTCCAGCGAGCGGAGGATGGCGAGCATCCGGTTGCCCACCTCCGCGAGGTGGTGCAGGTCCTGGCGCTCGCCCATCGCGGCGATGACCCGCGAGCCGGCCGTCACGACCGAGCTCCACTGCACGCCGTCCACCGCCATGATGCGCGCGAGACAGTGGTTGACGGCTGCGGTGGTGTCCACCGCACCGACGACCATGAAGCTCGGGACGACACGTTCCTCGAGCGGGGTGACCGACGCGCGGTAGGTGCCCTCGCCCGCGGGCGTCCACGTGACACCGACCGAGAGCCGGCGGCGGCCGAAGGCCTCCATCAGGCGGAGGTCGCCGGCCTCGACGAGCTCGCCCATCCGTCGCGCCAGCCGACCGGTGTACGGAAGGGCCGCGGCGAGCGCACCCGCGGCACCGTCGTCCCCCACCACGGTGCCGTCCGGACGTACGACGAATCCGGCCCCGACGGCCACGTCGTCGACCTGTTCCGCGCTCATGCGGCCACCCTCGCCCACCCCGGCCGTCGAACCCGGAGCCGTAACGCACAGTTCACACGCGGGGTCGAAAGCGTTACGTCGTGGCAACCGGGGAGCACCACGCGCCGAAACGTCCGCCTCCGACAGTGGTGACTGGCGGCCTCGACGCGTGGCATGGGGTTTCGGGGTCGCCACTCCACAACGGCGTGGAGTCGACGAAGGGCCCGAGGCATCCGCCTCGGGCCCTTCTCGTCTGCTCCCCCACCTGGACTCGAACCAGGAACCCTCCGATTAACAGTCGAATGCTCTGCCAATTGAGCTATAGGGGATCGCTGCAGCAGCGAGGCGAAACATTAGCAAGACCGGTCGCCGCGGGTGAAATCAGGGCAGCCCGACGTCGCGCTGCATCAGCTCGAGGGCCTCGCGCGCCGCCGCGCGGACCGCCGGGTCGTCGGGGTCGACCCCCTCGTCGTACTCGTTGACCCACTGCACGGCACCCGCGCCCGAGGGCGCGCGACGAGCGATCACGCGGAGCCCGCGACGGCCGCCCACCGTGACGTGGCGCTGCAGGACGATGCTGGCGGTCACCCGCTCGCGGACCAGCTCGAGCAGCCGACCCGGCTCGTCGAGCGTCACCGAGTGGACCGGGCGCTGCTCGCCCCACGACCCGACCTCGGAGAGCGTGAAGACGTCCGTGTCGCGGTCCCAGTGGGCCGCCTCGACCTGCTCCCACGGCACCCGGGTGGTCTCGCCGTCGGCGACGACGTAGAACGCGTCGCGGGTCCCGGCGAGGACGGTGCCGTCACCGGCGGTGGTGGCGGCCAGCACCCGCTCCCCCGGCGCGACCGTGACGGAGGGCGAGGACGTACGCCCGAAGCGCGGGCTCACGATGCGCTGCCGATCCCGACGGCGCCCTCGCGCAGCTTGCGGCGGTGCTGCTCGAGCATCACCAGCTCGCCGAACATGCGGTTGTAGTCGAGGGCCTGGTCGACCGGGTTTGTGCGCTGCAGGCGCGCCTTCACGTCGGCGATGCGCCGGGAGGTGGTGAGCTCCTGGAGGCGGTAGACGTAGGCGACGGCGAACGTCGGGGTCGGGTCGGAGGTGCCGCGCACCGGCTCGACACCGAGCTCGGTGATGGCGGCGGCGACCGCGGGATCGGTGGCCTTGCCGCGCACGTTGGTAGACCACGCCTGGTCGTCCTTCCCTGCCGCAGGCCCGCCTGCCGAGGTCACCGCCTCCCACACGCCCTGGAACGTCGGGTGAGTGAAGTCCGCCGCGGTGACGTGGGTGGTCGTGCGACCCACGCTCGACGGGTGCTGGATGACGAGCTTGAGCAGCTCGCGCTCGATGAGGAACCGGGGGTCGGACAGGCTCGGGAGCTGCGGGCGCGGCGGCTCGGGTGCGGCCTCCGGCTCGGCGGCGCGGGACGTGCGCCGCTCGTCCGGCTTCGGGGCGGGACGGCTGGCGGCGCGTCGCACCTCGCTGCGCACCTGGTCGACGTCGACGCCGACCATGTGCGCCAGCTCGCGGGAGAACGCGTCGACCTTCGTCTTGTCGCGGATGCTCGCCACCAGCCCCGCCGCGTCGCGCAGGGCGTCGACCCGGCCGTCGGCGCGGTCGAGGTCGTAGCGCGCGAGGATGTTGTCGAGCGCGAAGCGGTAGAGGGGCTGGCGCTTGGCGACCAGCTCGCGCACCGCCTCCTCGCCCTCCTTCATGCGCAGGTCGCAGGGATCCATGCCCTCGGGAGCGACCGCGACATAGGTCTGCGAGGCGAACACCTGGTCGCTGTCGAGCACCTTCATCGCGGCCTTCTGGCCGGCCGAGTCACCGTCGAAGGTGAAGATCACCTCGCCGCCCGTGGGGCCGTGGTCGCCCATGAAGCGCCGCAGCACCTTGGCGTGGTCCTGGCCGAACGCGGTGCCGCACGACGCGACCGCGGTCCTCACCCCCGAGAGGTGGCAGGCCATCACGTCGGTGTAACCCTCGACGACCACGGCCTGCTGGCTCTCCTTCATGGCGGTGCGGGCGAGGTCGATGCCGTAGAGGACGTGGCTCTTCTTGTAGATCGCGGTCTCGGAGGTGTTGAGGTACTTCGCCTCGATGCGGTCGTCGTCGAAGATCCGGCGGGCGCCGAAGCCGATGGTGTCGCCGTTGGCCTCGCGGATCGGCCAGACCAACCGGCCGCGGAAGCGGTCGTAGTGGGAACGGCCCAGGGCGACGAGACC
The DNA here is from genome assembly GCF_900105585.1 of Nocardioides exalbidus. Classification (NCBI taxonomy): domain Bacteria; kingdom Bacillati; phylum Actinomycetota; class Actinomycetes; order Propionibacteriales; family Nocardioidaceae; genus Nocardioides; species Nocardioides exalbidus. The sequence goes on along the minus strand of NZ_FNRT01000002.1, from coordinate 3,142,309 downwards.
GGCCGCGACGCTCTCCTCGTCGGTGATCCGGCGGGCGCGCAGGTGGCGGGTCAGCGCCTCACCCTCGCGGGGCGCGAATCCGACGCCGAACATCTCGGCGGCCGCCTGGTCGAAGCCGCGCTGGCCGAGGAACTGCCGGGCGACGAGTGCGTCGGCGGTGGCGAGCTGGTCGGCGTAGAACTCCTGGGCGACCTTGTGCGCCTCGATGAGCCTCGCCCGGGCCGGGCCGCGGGGGCGTTGCGGCTCGTCGTCGCCGTCCTCGCGACGGAGCTGGACGCCGTACTTCTCCGCGAGCCGCTCGACGGTCTCGGTGAAGGTGAGGCCGTCGACCTTCATCAGGAACGAGATGACGTCGCCACCCTCGCCGCACCCGAAGCAGTGGTAGAAGGATCGCGAGGGGTTCACGTTGAACGACGGTGTCTTCTCGTCGTGGAAGGGGCAGAGGCCCTTCAGCGTGCCGCCGCCGGCGCGCTTGAGCGTGACGTACTCGGAGATGACGTCGTCGATCCGCGCCTTCTCGCGCACCTCGGCGATGTCGTCGTCGCGAATCCGGCCTGCCACGCCGGGGAGTCTACGGCGGCGCACCCACGCGCGGACCCGGGTCTCCACACCCGCCTCCCCCTGCCCTGCCGGCCGGCCCCACCCCTGGGGGTTGACCGGGCTGGTGACGGGCCGGGGAGTTTGGGAGGGTCGATGCATGACGCCCCAGCACGGAGAACCAGAGACCCAGACCCTGGGCGCTCTCGTCCACCAGCTGTCCGAGCAGATCCCCGGTCTCGTCCGCTCCGAGATCCGCCTCGCCCAGGCCGAGGTCGCCGAGAAGGGCCGGCACGTCGGGATCGGGATCGGGATGTTCGGGGCCGCCGGGTTGCTGGGGTTCCTCTCGCTCGCGTCCTTCGTGGCCGCTGCGATCCTCGGCCTGGCCCAGGTCGTCGACGGATGGCTCGCCGCCCTGATCGTGGCGGTCGTGCTGCTCGGCGCCACCGCCGTCGCCGGGCTGCTCGGGAAGGGGCAGGTGTCCGAGGCGACGCCGCCCGCGCCGGAGAGGGCGATCGACGGCATCAAGGAGGACATCGCGACGATGAAGGGAGACCACCATGGCTGAGTCCAGGACGCCGGAGGAGCTCGAGGCGGAGATCGCCCTCCAGCGCGAGCAGCTGGCCGGCACGGTCGACGAGCTCGCGGCCAAGCTCGACGTGAAGGCGCACGCGCAGCACACCGTCGCCGACCTCAAGGACGCCGCGACCACCGACTCCGGCAAGCCCCGTCCCGAGGTGCTCGCCGCCGCCGGGTCCCTCGTGGCCATGGCCGTCGTCCTCGTCGTCTGGCGCCTGCGGCGCCACCGCTGAACCCACCCCACTGCTGAGGGAGACACCGATGAAGAAGCTCACCCTGCTGCTCGCCGCCGGCGCCGGCTACGTGCTCGGCACCCGCGCCGGGCGCGAGCGCTACGAGCAGATCAAGAAGGCCGTCACCCGGGTCAAGGACGACCCCCGAGTCCAGGAGAAGGCCCACCAGGCCGCCGACCTCGCGAAGGAGAAGGCCCAGGCCGCTGCTCCCGTCGTCAAGGACAAGGTCGCCACGGCTGCCGGCACGGTGTCCGACAAGGTCACGCCCGGCAACCACCGCTCCGACCTCGAGGACCAGCTCAACCCGGACAACGTCGCGCTGCAGGACAACCCCTACCCGCAGGGCGACCTGCCCTAGCTCGCCAGCGCTGCGTGGCGGGTGACCGCGCTCGCGTCGGTGAGCGACGCGACCTGGTCGATCACCACGCGGCGTCGGGCGGCGTCGTCGACAGCGGTGTCCCAGTCCTCGGTGAAGACCGGGTCGAGGGCGTCGCGACCGCGCTCCCAGACCACCTCGACGAGCTCGGCCACCAGCTCGCGCTGCCGGGCCATCAGGCTCACCCGGTCGTCGGCCTGCATCACGTAGAGCGCGGCGATGCCCTTGAGCACACCGATCTCCACCTCGGTCTCCGTCGGCACGACGAGGTCGGCGCGGTGCCGCACGAGAGGCCCACCGTCCGCGGCGGCGAAGGTCGCCTGCTGGACGTCGCCGCAGAAGCGCCCGATGAGGTCGCTGGTGAGGTTCTTGATGGCGGCGAGGCTCCGCCTGCTGCCGTCGTACGACGACCGCGGCCAGGACCCGACGGCACGCAGGCCCTCGAGCGCCGAGTCGAGCGCGTCGTCGTCGGTGCCGGGCAGGTACCAGGACCGCACCGTCTCCCAGAGCGCGTCGCGGTCGAGGCGGGTGAGGTCGAGGCGACCGGCGACGATGCCGTCCTCGACGTCGTGCACGGAGTAGGCCACGTCGTCGGCGAGGTCCATCACCTGTGCCTCGAGGCAGCGACGACGCGGGTCGGGCCCGTCGACGCCGACCCGCAGCCAGTCGAAGACCGGGCGGTCGTCGTCGTAGACCCCGAACTTCACGACCACCCGCGGGGTGCCGTCGGCGTGCACGCCGTGCGGCCCGGTGGCCTCGGCACGGCCCCAGGGGTACTTGGTGCAGGCGTCGAGCACGGCGCGGGTGAGGTTGAGCCCCACCGAGCGGCCGTCGGCGTCGAAGGTCTTCGACTCCAGCCGCGTCAGGAGTCGCAGGGTCTGGGCGTTGCCCTCGAACCCCCCGCAGTCGGCGCTGAGCTCGGCGAGCACCCGCTCGCCGTTGTGGCCGAACGGCGGGTGGCCCAGGTCGTGGGCCAGCGCCGCGGTCTCGGTGATGTCGGGGTGCGTGCCGAGCGCGCGCGCCAGGTCGCGGGCGACCTGGGCGACCTCGAGGCTGTGCGTGAGCCGGTTGCGCACGAAGTCGTCGGTCTGCGGGCCGACCACCTGGGTCTTGGCCGCCAGCCGGCGCGAGGCCGCGGCGTGGACCACGCGCGCCCGGTCGCGCTCGAACGCGAAGCGCACCGGTGCGTCCACCCGCTTCGGTGGCTCGGCGACCACGCGCTCGCGTGCCGAGTCGTCGTACTGCTCCTCGATGCCCATCGGCCGGTCAGCCTAGCGAGCCGCGGCGACACCTTGGTCGAGAGGCATAGGGTCGGGCCAACAGACCGGTCAGCGCGTCCACCGTCGGTGCACCGAGCCGGTCGAGAGGCGGACGTCATGACGACGCCCCATGTTCCTGTCCCTCGGGGCCCGCTGCGTCTGCGGATGGGCCGGTCGCCGGGTCAGGACGTCCTCGACGGCGGGTGGTGGCCGCAGAGCCGTGACCTCCAGGTCGAGCTGGCCGACCTGATCGACCACTTCCCCGACCACCTCGGCCGGGTCACCCGGGCCGTCGTGTCGCCGCCCGACTGGGACCTGCGGGCGCGGGCGGTGGCCGTCTCGGGGCGCTACGTGAAGATCGAGTCGTTCCCGCGCGACGACATGCACCTCGTCGTGCTGACGACCTCGCGCCGGGCCAGGCTGCGGCTCCTGGTGGTGCCGCACGACCTCACCGACGACCAGGGCGAGGAAGCCCTGCTGGCGGCCGCCACGCACGGCAACGCCCATCCCGCCCGGGAGCTGCTCGACACCGTGACCGAGCACCCGGACGTCGACCCCCGGGACTACTGGACCAACGGCTGACGGCTGACGCCTGCCTCAGTAGACCGTCACGTGGACGTGGTCGTAGTGGTTGGCCGTGACCGAACCGCGGTTGGACATCCCGCGCCAGCCCTCGCCCGAGCGCTCGACGGACCAGATCTGCTGGGAGTAGATGATGTACTCGATCCCCAGCGAGGAGTAGTTGGCCCGCAGGAAGTTGGCGATCGTCCAGCCGAGCGGACCGCTGACCATGATGTCGATGGCCCGGCCCTGGCCGTGCTCGCCGTCGCCGCGCCACGTGCCGTAGCTCGTGATCTCGGGCCAGTTGGAGCAGACCACGTCGTGGATCTCGTAGAGCGACTGGCGCCCGGCGCTGATGGTGGAGCCGTTGCTGCAGGTGCCGCCGAGGCTCGGGCCCGGCTGGGGCTTCTCGGCGTCGAGGTAGTCGGAGGTGACCCACCGCGACTGGCCGTCGATGACGATCTGGGTGCGGCCCGCCTGCTCGCGGCCGGTGAGCGAGACCTGCTTGATGGCGGCGATCTCGCCCGTCTTCTCGGCCTTCGCGGACGGTCCGTCCCAGAGGTTGAGGGCCTCGGTGGTCCACACCGTGTCGTCGAGCTTCTTGGCGGCCCTGCGGGCCGACCTGTCGACCTGGAGGTCCTGGCGGGCCGCGGACTCGGCCTTGGCCGCCGTGCGGATCTGGGAGCGCGAGACCGTGTCGCCGCGCCGGCTCAGTGCCGTGCTGTTGGCGCCCGCCTGGGACAGCGACTGCGCGCTCGACGAGGCGAGCAGGTTGTCGGTGTCGGAGGTCGCCGGCTCGGCGGCGAGCACGCCCATGGTGACCGCGGACATCGTCGCCACGACGGCGAGCGGCGCGGACACGAGGACGGCTCGGGGGATGCGGTTGTGTCGGGGGGCAGCAGGGGTTTCCCGCTTGTGGCGATGCTGAGCCACAGCGCTGATCCTTTGCGGTCGCTGTCGGGGGACTGCGCCGGAACCACGAGGAGGAGAAGGGGAAGACCTCGTGCCCACGCCGGCGCGATCATCGAGTGAAGCACAGGAATCTCGCCCTGTCCCAATTGTCCACGGTTAAATCACCCGTGTTCCGTCTCACCCGCAGGGGTGCCGCTCAGCCGCCGGTGGTCTCGTCGGCGTCCTCACGCAGGTGCGAGCCGCGCCCGTCGGTGTCGTCGAGCCAGCCGTCGGGGAGGACCACCTTCTTGCGCGGGGCGCCCTGGCGACCACGCGGGGTCCCGAGCTCGCGCTCGGGGAAGGCCGCCGCGTCGTCGAGGCCCTCGAGCAGCGTGTCGAGGCTCGCGAGCGAGTCGACCAGGGCGAGCTGGTGGCGCAGCTCGCCGCCGGCCGGGAAGCCCTTGAGGTACCAGGTGATGTGCTTGCGGAACTCCTTGCAGCCCCGCTCCTCCCCCATGTGCTCCGAGAGCAGCTCGGCGTGGCGGCGCATCATCTGCTTCACCTCGCCGAGCGTCGGCAGCGTGGCGACGGCCTCACCGTGGAAGGCGGCGGCCAGGTCGCGGAAGAGCCACGGCCGGCCGAGGCAGCCGCGTCCCACGACGACGCCGGCGACACCGGTCTGCTCCACCATCCGCAACGCGTCGGCCGCCTCCCAGATGTCGCCGTTGCCGAGCACGGGGATGTCGACGTGCTGCACCAGGTTGCCGATGGCCTCCCAGTCGGCCTCGCCGGAGTAGGCCTGCACGACGGTGCGCCCGTGGAGCGCGATCGCCGCGACGCCGCTCTCCTGGGCGATCCGGCCCGCGTCGAGGTAGGTCAGGTGGTCGTCGTCGAGGCCCTTGCGGGTCTTCATCGTCACCGGGACGCCGTAGGGCGCTGCGGCGGCGACCGCGTGCTCGAGGATCTCGGCGAGCAGGCCCCGCTTCCACGGCAGTGCTCCCCCGCCGCCCTTGCGGGTGACCTTGGGCACGGGGCACCCGAAGTTGAGGTCGACGTGGGCGACGCCGTGGTCGGCACACAGGATCTCGACGGCCTTGCCGATGTAGACCGGGTCGGTGCCGTAGAGCTGGACGGAGCGGACCGTCTCGAGGTCGTCGAAGACGAGCATCTTCCGGGTGACCTCGTCGCCCTCGACGAGGCCCCGGCTGGTGATCATCTCGGAGACGTAGAGCCCGGCGCCCTGCTCGGCGCACAGCCGGCGGTAGGCGGCGTTCGTGATGCCGGCCATCGGCGCCAGCACGACCGGCGTCTCGACGCGCAGCGAGCCGAGCGTGAGGGAGTCGGGCACAACGGGCATGACCCCATTGTCGAACCGTGGCGGGTCGTCCCCAAATCAGCCGCCCCTCGACCTCCGGGACGACTCCGGTCGCTGCACCGCACCCGTCCACGTGATCGGGTCGTAGCCCTCGGTGGGCTCGAAGACCACCGCGTCGACGCGGGCGCGGTCGGGTGCCAGGTAGACCAGGCACATCTCCGTCTCCGCGCCGGTGGTGAACGGCGTGGGCAGCGGCCCGCTCTGGCACGCGGTGAAGTCGCCGCCGAACGTCCAGGCGGCGCCGAGCTTGCCGTTGTCGTCGCGCAGGTAGACCGGGACGGCCTGGCCACCGAGGTCGGAGGTGCCGGTGTTGGTGACCGTGACCGTGACGAAGTACGGCCGCGACGCCGCCATCGCGTCGTCGCGCAGCCACCCGTCGAGGACCGACTGACGCTCCTCGGAGACGGCGTCGACGCTCACCTCGAGCTCGCCGGTGATGCTGGCGGTCGGCCGCCACACGAGCGTCGCGCCCTCGCCGTACGACAGATCGGTGCCCGGCGCGGTCCCGCTCGCCTCGGCGTCGGCGGGCGCCGTGGTCGCCGCGGCGTCGGCCTGCGGCTGTGGGCTGCTGCACCCTCCGAGCGACGGTGCGAGCAGGACGAGCGCGGCGCAGCTCGTCAGATGGAGGAGGCGCCGCATGGCGTCATCGTGGCACGACGCTTCGCACCGGGAGGATCACCACCACATGAAGGACTCGTGCGGGAACGAGATGTTGCCTCCCACGTCCGACGCGCGCCGGCAGGACTTCTCGAGGTCGCACCGCACCAGCACGGCGCCGCCGGGTGCGGCGAGCTGGAAGACGAACCGCCGGTTGCCCTCCCACGCGGCGGTCTGCTCGTGGGCGGAGGTGATCGACCAGTTGTCCATGGTGATCCTCTTCCCGAAGGCGATCGAGTCGAGCAGCGTGCCGTCGCTCATCCGGCGCACGTCGAGGACGGCGGGGCTGTCGAAGCCCGACCCGGAGATCCTCAGCCCGACGGCGGTCTCGCCGTCGGGCGAGATCGCGAGCGGCGAGAAGGGCTCGGCCCACGCGGGCTCCGCGGGCGCCGAGATCGGGGTCGGGCCGTAGAGCCGGCCGGTGGTGCGGACGAACATCAGGTCGTCGCGCAGCGAGACGTAGGTGGCGTTCCTGGCGATCTCGGTCCGCGACGTGCGGGGCACCCAGTCGTACAGGCGCAGCCGCGAGAACTTGTTGTCCTCGTAGGTCACGACGTGGCCGGCGTCGGCGTCCATCGGCGTGACGAACGACCCGGAGTAGCTCGTCCCCAGGAACTTGCCACGCAGCGACATCGCGTCGCGGGTGCTGCCACCGCGGTCGAAGACCGTCGAGACCAGCATCTTCCCGTCCCGGGCGAGCAGCCAGCCGATCGCCGAGTCGCCCTCGCCGTAGCTCGTGGTGCGGCTGTGCCTGATCTCCGTGGGGCGGCGCCCGGGGCGGACGGCGATGACCCGGCTGAGGTAGCCCTTGCGGACCGCGACCAGCCAGCCCTTCGGGCTCTCCCCCAGCAGCTGGCGCTGCTCCCCGTTGACGGGGGTGCGGATCGGGAGGGTGGCTCCGTCAGCGGTGTGGATGACGCCGTCCTGCATGAGGTCGAGGCGCGCGTCGCGGCCGCGCGGGAGCCGCATCGGCGCGATCGTCCGGGTCGGCGGGTCGGCGCGGACGACCCGGTCTCCCGAGGGTGCGGCATCCACGGCGCCCTGCGTGACCAGGAGGCCTGCCAGCAGCGCGACGGCCAGGAGTCGAACGCGAGATCCCATGTCATCCCCCGATGCGTGAGTGGGTCGTCTGCCCACAGTGCCACAGAAATGTGGCCAGCACGGATGCCGTCGCGGGCGCCGGAGGAAGAGGGTCGTGACCCGAACCGATGTCCCCAGGAGGAACCGTGCCCCGTCTGCCCGCACCCGTCGCCGTCGTCGTCAGCGCTGCCCTGCTCGCCAGCGTCGGCGCCGGGTCCTACGCCGCCGGATCACTCGTCACGAGCAAGCAGATCAAGGACGGCACGATCAAGGTCGAGGACCTCAGCCCCAAGGCGGTCGAGCGACTGCGCGGCTCGACCGGTCCGGCAGGGCCCCCGGGTCCGGCGGGAGCCACGGGAGCGACCGGATCGACGGGCGCCCAGGGCGCGCGTGGCGCCAGCGCGTGGGACAAGATCCCGAGCAGACAGACCGTGACGGGAAAGGCACCGGTCTTCTTCCAAGCCGCCACCGCCGGAGACTTCGGCAGCGCGACCATCACGCTCCCGGCGCGACCGGCCACTCCGATGAGCCAGGGGACGACCGCGTTCTTCGCTGAGGGCCCCCTCGTGGCGTCGTTCGGTGCGCCGCGGAGCCCCGACTGCACCGGCACGACGGACGTGCCGACCGCACCGCCCGGGATGCTGTGCGTCTACGTCGCCGGAGGGAACGTCCGTGGACTCTTCGCCAGCGACACCTGGTGGGGCGAGAGGAACGTCGTCATGCTGGCGAGCGCAGTCAACCCGGGTCTCGTCAACGGGACCTTCGTCTGGGCCTACACCGCCCCGTAGGTCTCGAGGAGGCTTAGCAGCCGAGGAGCTTGCTCGCGAAGTAGGCCGAGATCCCGTCGAGGCTGACCCGCTCCTGCGACATCGTGTCGCGCTCACGCACGGTGACCGCGTGGTCGTCGAGCGTCTCGAAGTCGACCGTCACGCAGAACGGCGTACCGATCTCGTCCTGGCGGCGGTAGCGGCGACCGATCGCACCGGAGTCGTCGAACTCGACGTTCCAGTTCTCGCGCAGCTCGGCGGCGAGCGCCTTCGCCTTGGGCGAGAGGTCGGCGTTGCGGCTGAGCGGGAGCACGGCGACCTTGACCGGGGCCAGGCGCGGGTCGAGCTTGAGCACGACGCGCTTGTCGACGCCGCCCTTGGTGTTGGGCGCCTCGTCCTCGGTGTAGGCGTCGATGAGGAACGCCATCAGCGAGCGGGTGAGACCGGCGGCCGGCTCGATGACGTAAGGCAGGTAGCGCTCGTCGGCGGCCTGGTCGTAGTAGGACAGGTCCTTGCCGGAGAACTCGCTGTGCTGCTTGAGGTCGAAGTCGGTGCGGTTGGCGATGCCCTCGAGCTCCTCGAAGTCACGACCCGAGAACCCGAAGCGGTACTCGATGTCGGTCGTGCCCTTGGAGTAGTGCGACAGCTTCTCCTGCGGGTGCTCGTAGTGGCGCAGGTTGTCGGGGTTGATGCCGAGGTCGACGTACCAGCGGGTGCGCTCCTCGATCCAGTAGCGGAACCACTCGTCGTCCTCGCCGGGCTTGACGAAGAACTCCATCTCCATCTGCTCGAACTCGCGGGTGCGGAAGATGAAGTTGCCGGGGGTGATCTCGTTGCGGAAGCTCTTGCCCATCTGGGCGATGCCGAAGGGCGGCTTCGAGCGGCTCGAGGTCACCACGTTGGCGAAGTTGAGGAAGATGCCCTGCGCGGTCTCGGGCCGGAGGTAGTGCAGGCCGGACTCGTCCTCGATCACGCCGAGGTAGGTCTTGAGCATCATGTTGAAGTTGCGCGGCGGGGTCCACGCGTTGCGGGTGCCGCAGTTGGGGCACGCGATGAGCTCGTTGATGTCGACCGTGTCGGGGTCGATGGGGTTGTCCGGGCTCCCCTTCTTCGACGCGTAGTCCTCCTGCAGGTGGTCCTCGCGGAAGCGCTTGTGGCACGACTGGCACTCGACCAGCGGGTCGCTGAAGGTGCTCAGGTGGCCGCTGGCCTCCCAGGTGCGCGTCGGCAGGATGACGCTCGAGTCGAGGCCGACGACGTCGTCGCGGCGGGTGACCATGAACCGCCACCACTGGCGCTTGATGTTCTCCTTGAGCTCGACGCCGAGCGGCCCGTAGTCCCAGGCCGACTTCGTGCCGCCGTAGATCTCACCGCAGGGGTAGACGAAACCTCGGCGCTTGGCCAGGGAGACGACGTTGTCCAGGGCGGTCGGAGCGGGCTTGGCCACGGTGGAGATCCTTTGTGCATGCAGCAGGTTGACGTGAGGCGTCAGCCTATCGACCCTTCGAGACGGGCTCGTCCCTCGCCCTCCTCAGGACGGCGCCGCGGAATGGATTGGTTGAGGTCGGTCCCCTCCTCCACGACCTCGTAGGCGCTCGGCTCGTCGAGGGCGTGCACCATCAGTGGCTGGATGTGCATCTTCCCCTCGTAGGACCCCAGCGCGCGCCGGTACGAACCCACGTTCTCCCAGCGGGTGGTCAATACCCACAGGGTCGGGTCGTCGACGTTGCGGCCGACGCCGCCGGTGACGAAGCCCGGCTTGGACTCGAGGATGCCGAGCGCCTGCAGGAGCCCCGCGCGCAGGTCCTGTTCCGCGCCGGGGTCGGAGGTCGGCGTACGGAGGCGGGTGACGACGAGCACGGGCCCGAGGCTAGCCCCCTCCCGATTTGACAATGGTTCTCATCCATCGTGAGAATCGTTCTCATGTCGCCTGTCACCCGCTCGCTCTCCCTCACCCTCAGCCTCCTGACCGCCTCCGCCCTCCTTGCCGGCTGCGGTCAGTCGGGAGGTGACTCGTCCGGGAATGGTCGCCAGGCGGTCGCCGCGTTCTACCCGCTGGCATGGGTGACCGGGCGGGTGGCGGGCGACGGCTGGACGGTCGACAACCTCACCCAGCCCGGCCAGGAGCCGCACGACCTCAGCCTCGACATCAAGCAGACCGCCGAGGTCGAGAGCGCCGACCTCGTCGTGCTGGAGGAGGGCTTCCAGCCAGCCGTCGACGCCGCGGCCGAGAACACCGACGCCGACGTCCTCGACGTCACCTCGGTCATCGACCTGATGCCGGCCGACCACAGCGAGGAGTCGCACGAGGGCGAGACCGAGGAGGAGCACGCCGAGCACGCCGAGGACGGCCACGACCACGGCGACGTCGACCCGCACTTCTGGCTCGACCCGCTCCTCGTGGCCGACTTCGCCGACTCCGTCGCCGGCGAGCTGTCCGACATCGACCCCGACAACGCGACCACGTACGCCGACAACGCCTCGTCGCTGCGCACCGACCTGGAGCAGCTGGACCAGGAGTACACCGACGGCCTGGCGAGCTGCACCCGGACCACCACGGTGGTCAGCCACGACGCGTTCAGCTACATGTCGCGCTACGGCCTCGACTTCGAGCCGATCGCAGGCCTCTCGCCCGAGTCCGAGCCCACCGCTGCCGACCTGGCACGCCTGCAGGAGCTGATCGACGCGGACGGCGTGACCACGGTCTTCTCCGAGCGGCTCGTGAGCCCGAAGATGGCCGAGACGCTCGCGGGCGACATGGGCATCACCAGTGCGGTGCTCGACCCCATCGAGGGGCTCTCGGACGACACGGCCGGAGAGGACTACCTTTCCATCATGCGTGAGAACCTCGCCGCCCTGCAGAAGGCCAACGACTGCTCGTGACGTCTCCCGACCCCACCGCACCCGTCGTCCTCGACCAGGTCTCCGTCTCGATCGGCGGCCGGCCGATCCTGCGCGACGTCGACCTCACCGTCCACCCGGGCGACATGGTGACGCTGCTCGGCCCCAACGGCTCCGGCAAGTCGACCCTGGTGCGGGCCGTGACCGGGCTGCTCCCCCACGCGCGGGGGACGGTCCGGTTGTTCGGCACCCCGATCGAGGACTTCACCGACTGGCGCCGCATCGGCTTCGTGCCCCAGCGCTCGTCCGCGATCGGCGGCGTGCCCGCGACCGTCCGCGAGGTCGTCACCTCCGGCCGCGTCGGCCGCCGCGGCCTCTTCCGCCCGACGGGCGCAGCCGACCGCCGGGCCGTCGAGAACGCCCTGGAGGTCGTCGGCCTCGCCGGGCGGTCGTCGTACGGCGTCTCGCAGCTCTCGGGCGGCCAGCAGCAGCGGGTCCTCATCGCGCGGGCGCTCGCCGGCGAGCCGGACCTGCTCGTGCTCGACGAGCCCACGGCGGGAGTCGACCTGCCCAACCAGCGCGCGCTCGCCGACGCACTCGGTCGCCTCAAGGAGACCGGGGCGACGATCCTGCTGGTGGCCCACGAGATCGGCCCGATGGCGCCGCTGATCGACCGGTCCGTCGTGATGCGCGACGGCCGGGTTGCCTACGACGGCGCACCGCTCACGCAGGAGCTGGCCTCGCACACGCACCACCCGCACGGCCACGACCACGCGCACGAGGGCCCGAGCCGGCACGACCACGCGCCGCACGTGGCCTCCCCCTTCGACGTCGACCGGAGGCGCTGAGATGACGTTCCTCGACCTCTTCGCGCTCGACTTCATGCAGCGAGCGCTCATCGCCGCGCTGCTGACCGGGCTCGCGGCGCCCGCGATCGGCACGTTCCTCGTGCAGCGCCGCCTGGCGCTGCTCGGCGACGGCATCGGGCACGTGGCCGTCACCGGTGTGGCGCTCGGGCTGCTCACCGGCGCCTCGCCGACGTGGACCGCGGTCGTGGTCGCGGTGCTCGGAGCCGTGCTGATGGAGCTCATCCGCGAGCGCGGCCACACCAACGGCGACGTCGCCCTGGCCCTGCTGTTCTACGGCGGCCTCGCCGGCGGCGTGCTGATCACCGGCATCGCCGGCCAGGGCGCCGCGACCCTGCAGGCCTACCTCTTCGGCTCCCTCAACGCGATCTCGTCGGCCGACGTGTGGTTCACGGCGGTGCTGACGGTGGTCGTGCTCCTCGTCGCGCTCGGACTGTCGCCCCAGCTGTTCGCCGTCGCCAGCGACCCGGACTTCGCGCGCGTCGCCGGGCTGCGGGTGCGCGCCTACAACCTGCTCATCGCGGTGCTCGCCGCGGCCAGCATCACCGTCGCGATGCGCACGGTCGGGCTGCTGCTCGTCTCCGCCCTGATGGTGGTGCCGGTCGCCACGTCGCAGCAGCTCGCCCGCTCGTTCCGCACGACCCTGTTCGGCGCGATGGCGGTCGGGTGCGTGTCGGCGGTCGGGGGGCTGGTGCTCAGCGCGGCGCTGTCGTTCAAGGTCTCGGTCTACCCCGGGCCGACCATCGTGATGGTCGCGCTGGCCATGTTCACCGCGACCTGGCCGATCGGCGTGTGGCTGCGCCGGCGCAGCACGTTGATGGCACCCTTCCCGGAGGTCGACCCCACGCCCCACCGCGCGGCGACCGACGACGAGCACCCCCACCAGCACGGCGAGGCGTGCGGCCACCTCGCCGTCCCGCACGGGGACCACGTGGACTACGTCCACGACGGCCACCGTCACGCCGTACACGGAGAGCACTATGACGAGCACTGAACACACCCCCTCCTCCCCCGGACCCGCGGCGGACTCCCCGCAGCGGACCGTCCGGCCCACCCGCCAGCGTCGCGCCGTCGCGGCCGCCCTGGCGGGCTTCGACGACTTCCGGAGCGCCCAGGAGATCCACGACCTGATCCAGAAGCAGGGCGACTCGGTCGGGCTCGCGACCGTCTACCGCACCCTCGCGGCGCTCGCCGACGCCGGCGAGGTCGACATGCTGCGCAACGAGGACGGCGAGGCCATCTGGCGCAGCTGCTCGGACACGCACCACCACCACCTCGTGTGCCGCACGTGCGGCGCGACCGTCGAGGTCGAGGGACCGGCCGTGGAGCGCTGGACCAACGCGATCGCCCAGGAGCACGGCTATGGCGACATCAGCCACACGCTGGAGATCTTCGGGACCTGTCCCGCGTGCCGCTAGGGGGCTACGCTCGCAGCATGGCCACCGAGTCGTCGTACTCCCAGCTCCCGCCGCGCGTGCGCGTCGAGGACACGCGCACGTCGCAGGACGTCGTGCCGCAGCCCGAGGAGCTCGAGGACCGCTACCGCGAGACGAACTGGTTGCTGCGTGGAGGCGCGTCCGGCTGAGCGGTCGCCCTCAGCCCTCGCCGTGGGGGCTCGCCTGGTTGGGGACGGCACCGCCGTAGCGGCGGTCACGGCTGGCGTACGTCTCGACGGCCTGCCACAGGTGGCGGCGGTCGACGTCGGGCCAGAGCACGTCGGTGAAGACCATCTCGCTGTAGGCCGCCTGCCACAGCATGTAGTTCGAGAGCCGCTGCTCCCCCGACGTGCGCCAGACCAGGTCGGCGTCGGGCAGCTCGGGGACGTAGAGGTGCTTCGCGAACACCTTCTCGTCGACCTTGTCGGGGTTGAGCCGGCCGGCCGCGACCTCACGCGCGATCGAGCGCGCCGCGTCGGCGAGCTCGGCACGACCGCCGTAGTTGACGCACATCGTCAACGTCAGCACGTCGTTGTCGCGGGTCATCTCCTCCGCGACCTGGAGCTCCTTGATGACCGACTTCCAGAGCCGCGGCGCACGACCCGCCCATCGGACCCGGACGCCGAGCTCGTGCATCTCGTCGCGTCGGCGGCGGATCACGTCGCGGTTGAAGCCCATCAGGAAGCGCACCTCGTCGGGCGTGCGCGACCAGTTCTCGGTCGAGAACGCGTAGGCCGAGATGGCCTTCACGCCGACCTCGATCGCGCCCTCCACGACGTCGAACAGGCTGCTCTCCCCCTGCTCGTGGCCCTTCGTGCGCGGCAGTCCTCGCTCCTTCGCCCACCGGCCGTTGCCGTCCATGATGATCGCGACGTGCTCCGGGACGAGGTCCTTCGGGACCGGAGGCGGCGTCGCGCCTGACGGGTGCGGGGTCGGCTGTCGGACGGCGCGCTTCACGAGGGAGAGCCTAGTGTCGACCCCCCTCCGGCCGCTGGTCGAGCCGGGCGCCCCGCGCCTGCCGCTGGTCGAGCAGGGCGCCCCACGCCCGCCGCTGGTCGAGCAGCGAGCGCCAGCGAGCGTGTCGAAACCAACGCCACCAGCTACCCGCCGTTGGTCGACGAGGGCGCCCCGCGCCCCTCACGAGACCAGATCATCCCTTGACCGAACCTCGCACCTCCGAGCATGGCCACTGTCGGACACACCGCCTACAATCGAACACATGAGCGAAGTACTGGCAGCGGTCCGCGAGGCAGGGGTCGACGACCTCACTGCCTTCGCCCTGCTCGCTGCCCTGCGCGACCGCAAGGCCGTCGAGGACCAGGCAGCAGCCGACCAGCTCGACCTCGCCGCCCGCTGGGCCGACCTCCACCCACCCGAGTCGATCCACCTCGCCGCCGCCTTCACCACCCCCGGCTCGGAGCACGAGGAACCGATCGCGGGCGAGGGCTGCCCGTTGGTGACGGAGTTCTGTGTCGCCGAGCTCGGCGCCGTTCTCGGGATCTCGTCGACCGCTGCGAAGAAGCTCATCGGGCATGCCCTCGAGCTCCGCCACCGCCTTCCCCGACTCTGGCACCAGGTCCACGCCGGCACGGTGCCCGCGTGGCGTGCCCGGTCGGTCGCCGAAGCGACCATCCACGCTGTTCCTTCGCTGACCCGTGAGGCCGCTGGGTGGGTCGACGACCAAGTCAGTGCGGTCGCCGGCAAGGTCGGTGTCGCGCAGCTCGACCGCCTCGTCGCCGAAGCCATCAAGCGCTACGACCTTGCTCAACCAGATCCCGCGTCGGATCCGGAGGACGGCTACCTGTACGTCGACCCGCGGCACGTCACCGTGCACGACCAGGACGTGCACTTCGCCGGCACCATCCACGTCGAGGCCGACCTCGACCTCGCCGACGGCATCGACCTCGACCACACCCTCGCCCACGACGCCGCGACTCAGAAGGCCCTCGGCTCCACCGAGACCCTCGACGTCCGCCGCGCCAAGGCCCTCGGCAACCTCGCCCGCACCCAGACCGCCCTCGACCTCGCCGCCACCGCCTTCTCTTCGGGTGGTCGAGTGGCCGACGAGGAACGAGGAGGCGTATCGAGACCCGACCTCCCCAACCTTCCGGCGGCCCGCGAGGTGGTCCTCCACGCCCACTTCGACGCAGACATCACCAGCGAGGGCACGGTCTTCGGGCCCACCGGACGGATGGAGAACCGCCAGAAGCTCCTGCTCCTCGAGCAGCTCCAGGCGTGGTGCGGCGACTCCCGCACCACGATCACCGTGAAGCCGGTCATCGACCTCAACCAGAACCTCACCGCACCCGGCTACGAGATCCCCGACCGGATCCGCGAGCAAGTGATCCTGCGCGACCGCACCTGCGTCTTCCCCCACTGCACCAGGCCAGCCAGGGCCTGCGACATCGACCACATCAGCCCGTACGACCACGACGCCGAAGCCGAAGGCCGACCACAACCCGGACCCACACGGTCCGACAACCTCGCCTGCCTGTGCCGCTCCCACCACCGACTCAAGACCTTCACCGCCTGGCGCTACGCCATGACCGAACCCGGCGTGTTCGAATGGACCTCACCCCACGGCCACCAGTTCAGACGCGACCGATCAGGCACCACCCCGGTCGAGCCCGCACGACCATGACCAAGCCCCACACCCCGCCAGTCACCACGACGGCGGGGCCACAGGCACGCCACGGTCGCAGCCGACCCGTACACGCAGCTGAGACACCTCGGCCGAACGGCCGAGGGAGTCCGGCCTGAGGGCCGAGGCGCGCGAGGGGCGCGCTCGACGATCGTGAGGGCACCGAACCCCATCTCGACGACGGAGCCCGACATGAGCACACACCAGACCACCGCCACCACCCTGCACGACCAGCCGGTCCCGGTGAGGATCAAGCTCGCCGCCGCATGGACGAGCTTCATGTTCCTCTACGCCTACGTGGACATCCTCAACTTCTTCACGCCCGGCGTCGTCGGGGAGATCCTCGACGGCCGGGTCTTCGAGTTCGACCTCTCGCAGACGTTCTCCACCTCGGCGCTCGCCCTCATGGCCGTGCCCATCCTCATGGTCGTGCTGTCGACGGCGCTGCCGGCCGGTGCGAGCCGCACCGCGAACATCGTGGTGGCCTCGCTCTACGTCCCGGTCACGGTCTTCAACGTGGTGGGCGAGTCCTGGGTGCTGTTCTACGGCCTCGGCATCGTGCTCGAGCTCGCGCTCCTCGCGTTCGTCGTACGCTCCGCCTGGACCTGGCCGCGCACCGCGACGGCGTCACCCGCAGATGCCGTAGACCGGCTCGTCCGCGGAACCTCCGCCTGACGATCCGCCCGAGGACCCGCCCGAGCCCGCGCCACCCGAGCCCTTCCCGCCCCTGGGTCCCTCGGCATCGACCGACGTGTCACCGATGAGGCTGGCGGGCAGCACCTCGTCGCGGTTGAGGAGGTCCCAGATCCGGAAGGCGTCCGGGGTCCAGTACACCTTGCCGCTGAGGTCGGAGTCCACGTCGTAGTACTCCGTCGGCAGGGTCACGAACTGCACCTTGTCGAGACCGATGTCCTGCAGCTGCAGCGCGATCCGCGCGATCTGCGTCACCGAGCCGAGCTCCTCGTCGGTGCGCAGCGACTTCGTGGCCGCGTTCAGGAACCGGACGACCCGGTCGGGCCGGGCCAGGGTGCCGGCGGACTGGACCGTCCGGACGAGCGCTCCGATGAACTCCTGCTGGCGGCGGATCCGGGAGATGTCGTTCTGCTCCAGCTGGTCGCCGACGTAGCGCGCGCGGAAGTAGTCGAGCGCCTGGTCGCCCCGGAGCACGGACGGGTCGCCCGCCGGCACGAAGATCCCGTTGGCCCGGTCGACGATGTCGTAGGGCACGCACACCGGGACCCCGTCGACCGCGTCGACCATCTGGCCGAAGCCGTTGAAGTCGACGACCACGTAGTGGTCGAGCAGGACGTCCGTCATCTGCTCGAACTGGTCGGCCGTGCAGAACTCCTGGCCGACGGTGAACGCCGCGTTCCACATCACGTCGGTGGCCGCCGGGGACTCACCACCGTTGCAGGCCGGGCGGTCGACGATCGAGTCGCGCGGGATGGAGACGGCGTACGCCCGGCTGCGATCGGCGGAGAGGTGCACGAGGATCGTGGTGTCGGACCCGCCGGCTCCCGCCTCGTCGTCGATGCGGTTGCCCGGCCCGGCACGGCTGTCGTCCCCCATGACGAGGATGTTGAGCGGCTTGCCGTTGCCGGTGTACTGCCGCTCGGGACGTCCCGGACCGAGCTCGTCGAGCGACCCCGTCTCGATGTTGCCGTCGAGGTGCCGCACGAAGAGCCAGGTGCCCACGCCGGTGACGAGCGCGAGCACCAGCGCGCTCACGAGGACGACCTTGAGTACCGTGCGCCGGCGGCTGCGACGGGTCGGCGACGCGGGAGTGGGCGTGGTCTCGTCCGTCATGGGCGCTCCCGTGGTCAGCAGGGGTCGGCAGATGTGCCGCCTCCGCACCCTATGACGCGCCGGGAGCGCGTCTTGTTGCCTCAGCGCTCGACGTAGGCCATCGAGCGCAGCCCGCGCTCGAGGTGCCAGGCGAGGTAGGCCGAGACCAGCGTGCTCGCCTCGCGGAGGTGGCGGGGGTCGGCGGCGTGCACGACGGGCCAGTCGCCCACGAGCAGCGCACCGAGCACCCGGACCGTCTCCTGCGCGGGCGTCGCCGAGCCGGGCAGCTTGTCGGCACTGCACATGACGCCGCCCGCGGACGGGTTGAAGAACCGGTGGGGACCCTCCACCCCGCACTGCACGCAGTGGTCGAAGGACGGCGCGTAGCCGGCGACCGACAGCGAGCGGAGCAGGTAGGAGTCGAGGACCTGCTTGGCGGGGTGCTCGGCGCCCGACATCGCCCGGAGGCCGCCGACGAGCAGCAGGAACTGCTGGACCGCCGGCTCCTTCTCCTCGGTGACGAGCCGCTCGGCGGTCTCGAGCATCACCGTGCCGGCGGTGTAGCGGTCGTAGTCGAGCCCGAGGCGCGCGTGGAACGGGTCGAGGGTCTCGGCCTGGGTGATCACGTCCAGGCTGCGGCCATCGGCCAGCTGCAGGTCCACGTGGGTGAACGGCTCCAGCCGCGAGCCCCAGCGCGACGTCGTACGCCTCACTCCCTTGGCGACGGCGCGCACCCGCCCGTGCTGACGCGTCAGCAGGGTGATGATGCGGTCGGCCTCGCCCAGCTTGTGGGTGCGCAGCACGACCGCCTCGTCGCGGTAGAGGGGCACGTGCACATCCTCCCCCACCGACCCCCGCGAACAGCGTACGACGTCAGCGTTTCCGCGTGCGTGCTCGGCGCGGGGTGGGTGCCGCCCAGCACTCGCGGGCGAAGTCGGCGGCCGCCCGGGTCAGCCGTTCGGGGCGCGTGCGCCACTCGAGGATCGACGTGGCCCGCTCGAACCGCACGTCGGGCAGCTCGGCGGCGAGCATGTCGGCGTCGACGAACGGGTGGATCGGGTCGACCGGGTGACCGACCAGGAGCACGGGTGCGCGGATCGCGCGTCGCTGGCTCGACGACGGCGCGAGCCGGCCGTAGATCACGCCGTGCAGCACCGCGGCGACCGAGTCGGCGCGGTGGTCGACGGTGTCGAGCGCGACGCCCGCCCAGAACGGCACGAGTCCCCGCGGCACGGACCTCGACGCCTTCTGCAGCGTGTTGGCGGTGAAGGGGAGGTAGCGCGCGGCCAGCATGATCGGGACGAACGCCAGCAGCCCGGCGACGAGCGCGTTGTCCAGCACCGGCATCTCGACGACGAGGCCCTTGACCCGCTCGGGCGCGAGGACCGCGACCTCCAGTGACACGTTGGCGCCGAGCGAGGTGCCACCGATCACGGCCTGCTCGGCGCCGAGGTGGTCGAGCAGCGCCACGACCTGCTCGCCGAACGAGGTCATCGAGTAGACGAGCGGGTCCGCAGGCTGGTCGGAGCGGCCGTGCCCGAGCAGGTCGAGGGTGACGACGTGCAGGCCCTGCGCGGCCATCGCCCGTGCGAGCGGCTGGTGCATCCGGCGGGGCATGAGCAGGCCGTGCAGCAGCACGACCCACTCGTCGCCCGAGCCGTACTCGGTGTACTCGAGCCGGTCCCGTCCGCCGTCGGACTCGACGAAGAACTGCCCGATGCGCTCGCTGACCAGCATGACCCGAATGTAGTCAGGCGCGGTTGACGGCGCTGACCACGGCCTTGAGCGAGGCGGTGACGATGTTGGCGTCGATGCCCACGCCCCAGTAGGTCGTCCCGTGGACCACGAGCTCGACGTAGGCCGCGGCGAGCGAGTCGCCGCTGGCGGCGAGGGTGTGCTCGGCGTAGTCGAGGAGCCGGACGTCGAAGTCGTGCGGCAGCTCGTTGATCGCGGCGATGAACGCCGACAGCGGGCCGTTGCCCTCGCCGTGCAGCGCCTGGGCCACCCCGTCGACGTAGACGTTGACGTCGAGCGCGTCCTTCTGGCCGGTGGCGGACGAGGTGTGGATGGAGTTGAGCCTCAGCGGGGTCGCGCGGTCGAGGTACTCGGCGCGGAAGACGGCCCAGATCTCCTCGGGTGTGATCTCGCCGCCCTCGGCGTCGGTGTGCTGCTGCACGACGCGGCTGAACTCGATCTGCGCGCGGCGGGGCAGGTCGAGCTTGTGCTCGGTCTTGAGGACGTAGGCCACGCCGCCCTTGCCGGACTGGCTGTTGACCCGGATCACGGCCTCGTAGGTGCGGCCGACGTCCTTGGGGTCGATGGGGAGGTACGGCGCCTCCCACGCGATGTCGCGCACGTCGATGCCCTGGTCGGCGGCCCGCTTGTCGAGGTCCTCCAGGCCCTTCTTGATGGCGTCCTGGTGGGAGCCGGAGAAGGCGGTGTAGACGAGGTCGCCCGCGTAGGGGTGGCGCGGGTGGACCGGCAGGCCGGTGCAGTACTCGACCGTGCGGCGGACCTCGTCGATGTCGCCGAAGTCGACCTGCGGGTCGATGCCCTGGCTGAACAGGTTCATGCCCAGGGTCACCAGGTCGACGTTGCCGGTGCGCTCGCCGTGGCCGAACAGGCAGCCCTCGACGCGGTCGGCGCCGGCCATCAGGGCCAGCTCGGTGGCGGCGACGGCCGTGCCGCGGTCGTTGTGCGGGTGCAGGCTGATCGCGGAGTGCTCGCGGCGGGTCAGGCCGCGGCCGAAGTACTCGATCTGGTCGGCGTAGGTGTTCGGCGTCGACATCTCGACGGTCGCCGGCAGGTTGAGGATGATCTCGCGGCCGGCCTCGGGCTGCCAGACGTCGGAGACGGCCTCGCACACGCTCAGCGCGAAGTCGGTGTCGGTCTGGGTGAAGATCTCCGGGCTGTACTGGTAGCCGAAGTCCTCGGTGCCCACGATGCCGCCGAGGCGCTCCTCGGCGTACTTCATCACCATCTCGGTGCCGCGGACCGCGATGTTGCGGCACTCGTCGGGCGTCACGCCGAAGACCACGCGCTGGAAGAGCGGTGCGGTCGCGTTGTAGAGGTGGACGGTGGCGCGCGGGGCACCGACCAGAGACTCGACGGTGCGCTCGATGAGGTCCTCGCGGGCCTGGGTCAGCACCGAGATCTGGACGTCGTCGGGGATCCGGTCCTCGTCGATGAGCTTGCGGACGAAGTCGAAGTCGGTCTGGCTCGCGCTCGGGAAGCCGACCTCGATCTCCTTGTAGCCCATCTTCACCAGCAGCTCGAACATGGTGAGCTTGCGGGCCGGGGTCATCGGGTCGATCAGGGCCTGGTTGCCGTCGCGCAGGTCGGTGGAGAGCCAGCGCGGCGCCTTCTCGACCTTCCTGGTCGGCCACGTGCGGTCGGGCACGTCGACGGGCACGAAGGGCGTGTAGCGGCCGAACGGCATGGGGCTCGTCGACTGCTGGTTGGCGGTGTTGCTCAGGTTGGTCATGGGGTCCTCGTCAGAAGGTCGGTCTGTGTCAGTCGACCGGCGCGCGCGACTCCGCAACGAGGAAGCCGGGTCAGTGTTGGATAACTGGGGCCTCGTTGCGGCAGCGAAGAAGGAGGCTGCGCATCATGACGGGACCAGAGTAGCCCCCGGCCGGGCCGCTCGCGCCGCCGCTCCCGCGAAGTGAGACGGCTCAGACCCGCCCGTGGACGGCGAACGCGACCGCGGTCAGCTCGAACGGACCGTCGCCGAGGTCGTCGCGGAGGACCTCCTCCAGCTGGGCGCGGCGCCGGTCGTCGAGCGCGGCCACGGCGTCGCCGACCGGACCGACTCCGTGGAGGTAGGGCTCCCACCACTCCTCGAAGCTCGGGTGGGTGACCGTCACCGCGAGCTCGGTGCCCGACACGTCGCGGAGCCCGGCACGCGCCATCAGCTCGTCGGTGGCGCCCCGGCGCGCGCCCGCCGACACGCCCTCGTCCGGCCGCGTGGGATCGACCACGTCGAGTCCGCGCCAGACCGGCTCCATGGGCGTGCGTCGCCCGTGGATGTCCCACACCGTCGCGGCGACCTGGCCGCCAGACCTGGTCACGCGGGCCATCTCGGTGAGGCCCGCGACGGGGTCCGCCATGAAGTGCACGACCAGGTTGGCTGCCGCGACGTCGAACGAGCCGTCGTCGAACGGCAGGTCCTCCGCCGGTGCCCGGCGCACGTCGACCCCGGGGTTCCGCTCGCGGCACGCCTCGACGAACGGCGCCGTGGGGTCGGCCGCCGCGACGTGCTCGGCGCCCAGCCGGTCGACCAGGACGCCGGTCAGGGCGCCGGGTCCGCAGCCGACGTCGACCACCCGGCTGCCGGGGTCGGGGCCGAGCCAGTCCACGAGGGCGAGGGCGAGGGGCCGGGAGTACCGGCCCATGAACCGGTCGTACGCGTCACCTGCCACCTCGAACGTCACGTCTCGCGACGTTACGCGCCTCGTAGGCTCTCGTCATGCCCAGTTTGTTGGTGGTGCACCACTCCCCCACCCCGTCGGTCGCCGTCCTGACCGACGCGGTGGTCGCGGGCGCGTCCGACGACGCGATCGAGGACGTGGAGGTCGTCGTCCGTCCGGCGCTCGAGGCGACGGCCGACGACGTGCTCGCCGCCGACGGCTTCGTCCTCGGCACCCCGGCCAACTTCGGCTACATGAGCGGCGCGCTCAAGCACTTCTTCGACTCGACCTTCCTGGCCGCCGGCGGCGCACTGTCCGAGGACGGGTCGGCCGCCAGCGCGGAGGGCGGCCGGAAGCCGTTCGGCCTCTACGTCCACGGCCGCTACGACACGACCGGCGCCGTGCGATCGGTGCAGTCGATCGTCGGTGCCCTGCCCTGGCGCCAGGCGGCGCCGGTCCTCGAGGTGACGGGCGAGGTCGGCGCCGCGGACCGGGAGTCGGCGTACGACCTCGGCGGGACGCTGGCGGCCCTGGTGATGGGTGGGTGATGGGATGACCCCCGTGCCCAAGGTCGTCGCAGCCGTCGCAGCCGTCGTCGCGCTGCTGCTCGCGCTCACCGCGTGCACCGGGTCCACGTCCGGGCCGGACGAGCCGCCGGTCACGACACCGACTCCCACCGAGACGGTCCCGCCCGACCCGGGCCCGACGCCGAAGGTCGGCGAGTGCCACGACCTGTCCTTCCGGCAGGCCATCGCGGTCATCGGCCGCACCGCGCCGGTGAGGTGCGGGCGTCCGCACACCGCGCAGACCTACTTCGTGGGCCGGCTCGACCTGACCACCGAGGCAGGCCACGTGCGCCGACCCGACTCCCGCGCCGCGCAGCGCCAGGCCCGCACGGCCTGCACGTCGCGGCTCCCCCGCCACCTCGCCCGTACGCCGCTGGAGCTGAGGCTGAGCATGGCGCAGGCCGTCTGGTTCACCCCGAGCGTGAACCGCGCGGCGGCAGGGGCGGACTGGTTCCGCTGCGACGTGGTCGTCGTCGCCTCGCCGCGCCAGCTGATGCGGCTGCCGAAGCAGACGAAGGGTTGGGGCGAGGCGCCGGCCATCACCATGTGTGCCACCGCGGCCCCCGGGACGAGGGCCTTCCGGCGCGTCACCTGCGGGTCGACGCACACGTGGCGCGCGACGACCACCGTCGACATCCCCGGCAAGGTGCTGCCGAAGGACGCGGCCATCGCCGACCGGATGGAGGCGACCTGCCGCGACGCGGCGCGCGCCGGCGCCGACGACCCGCTCGACTTCACGTGGTCGCAGGAGAGCCCGACCCAGGAGCAGTGGGACGCGGGCCAGCGCTACGGCATCTGCTGGGTCCCGGCCTGACCCCACCCGGCCTGACCCCACCCGGTCCGGCTCACCCGGGATTCGGAGCAGGGATCGCCGGGCACCTCACGTCGGACCGGTCGCCGGAGCGGCGCTTCGGCAGCTTCCCGGTCGCGAGGTAGGAGGCGATCCGGTTGTCGACGCAGCCGACCCCGCTCAGGCTGCCGGCGTGCGTCGTGCCGCCGACGCCCTCGATCAGCGACGCGCCGCGCCAGCGACGGCGTACGTCCAGTGCTCCCGCGAAGGGGGTGGCACCGTCGAAGGTCTCGCTGATCAGGAGCGCCTGCTGGTCGGACGCCGCGATGTCGACAGGCGTGCCGGGCGACGCGGGCCAGGTGCGGCACGGGCCGTTGTACCAGGCGTTGGGCCAGGCCAGGAAGTGTCGCGTGCGGTCCTGCCGCGTGTAGTCGGCGAGCAGGGCGTCGAGGTCGGTCGGCCACGGGGCGTCGGTGCAGACGGTCGCGAGGTAGGCGGCGTAGCCGTTGTCCCCGTCGCGGACCGTGGGGTAGCTGGAGGTGTACTCCTTGCGGAGCTTCCGCGCGGTCCCCTTGGTCACCACCTCGGAGAGCATGGACGCGACGTCGGGCCACGAGTAGCGCCCGTAGCCCGCCGAGAGCGTCAGGTCGGCGACCTCGGGGCCGCTCACGCCGTTGACCGGCTTCTTCGTCAGCTTCTTCACGATGCGGTAGTAGGTCTTCTCGACCTTCGCGCCGGTGGACCCGAGCCGGTAGGTCCGGTGGGCTCGGGCCGTCCACCGCCAGAACTGGCCCATTGCCTTCTCGAACGCCCGGTTCTGCTCCTGCTGCGAGTCGAACCAGATGCCGCGCGGGTCGATCACGCCGTCGAGGACGAGCTTGTCGATGCGGTCGGGGTGCAACGTGGCGTAGACCTGCGCGAGGTAGGTGCCGTAGGAGAACCCGTAGAAGCTCGCCTTCTCCGCGCCCAGTGCTGCGCGGAGCACCTCGAAGTCCGCGACCGTGTCCGTCGTCTTCATGTGCGGCAGGAGCGCGGCCGAGGCCGACGCTCCGCAGTCGGCGGCGTAGTGCTCGCTCTTGGTCAGCCAGGCCTGGAGGATCGCGTCGGTCGTCGGGTAGTAGGACGGGCGCGTGCCGATCTCGGCGATCCGCTTGTCGCACGACAGCGCAGGGCGGCTGTCGCCGACGCCGCGCGGGTCGACGCCGATCCAGTCGTAGCTGCGGCCGACCTTGCCCGGCACGAACTGGCCGTAGGCGGCGAGGTAGGTGCCTGCGCCGCCCGGGCCGCCCGGGTTGGTGAACATCACGCCCCGGTAGGTCGATCCCTTGTGCGCGACACGGGAGACCGCCAGCTGGATCGTCGGGCCGTCCGGCACGGCATGGTCGAGCGGGACGGTGAGCAGGCCGCACTTCGCGCCGGACTGGCGCAGGAACGCGTCCTTGCACCGCCCCCAGTCGATCGGCTCCGCCCGGAACTGCGTCGGCGCGGACGTCTCGGCGGCGCCGGCTACCGCGGACGTGACGAGGGGCGTGGCGAGGAGAGCGGCGCCGAGGGACAGGGCCGTGGCGACGACGAGGGAGCGGGGCGACCGGATGCGCATGGCACATGCGACCACACGACGAGCGCCGCGTCACCCCCTCCGCCGGGTGTGTCCGCTCAGAAGCCGAGCTTGCGCAGCTGGCGCGGGTCGCGCTGCCAGTCCTTGGCGATCTTGACCTGGAGGTCGAGGTAGACCGGGGTGCCGAGCAGCGCCTCGATCTGCTTGCGGGCGGCGGTGCCGACCGAGCGCAGGCGCGAGCCCTTGTGACCGATCATGATGCCCTTCTGGGAGTCGCGCTCGACGTAGAGGTTGGCCACGATGTCGAGCAGCGGCTTGTCCTCGGGGCGTCCCTCGCGCAGTCCCATCTCCTCGACGACGACGGCGATCGAGTGGGGCAGCTCGTCGCGCACGCCCTCGAGCGCGGCCTCGCGGATGAGGTCGGCGGCGAGCGCCTCCTCGGGGGCGTCGGTGAGGTCGCCGTCGGGGTAGAGCGGCGGGCCCTCGGGCATCAGGCCGACCAGCAGGTCGGCCAGCAGCTGCACCTGGTCGCCCGACTTCGCCGAGACGGGCACGATCTCCGCCCACTCGGTCGAGGTCTCCGCGCCGAGCTGCTGGATGTCGAGGAGGTGCTGGCCCAGCTGCTCCGGTGTCACCAGGTCGGTCTTGGTGGCGACGGCGATCCGCACGGTGCGGCGCACCTTGGCCAGCTCGGTGACCAGGAAGCGGTCACCGGGACCGATCTTCTCGTTGGCCGGGAAGCAGACCGCGACCACGTCGACCTCGGCCCACGTCGTGCGGACCAGGTCGTTGAGGCGCTCGCCGAGCAGGGTCCGCGGCCGGTGCAGGCCGGGGGTGTCGACGAGGATCAGCTGTGCGTCGTCGCGGTGCACGATCCCGCGCACGACGTTGCGCGTGGTCTGCGGCTTGGACGAGGTGATGACGATCTTCTGCCCGACGAGCGCGTTGGTCAGCGTCGACTTGCCGGCGTTGGGCCGCCCGACGAACGACGCGAAGCCGCTCCGGAAGCCCTCCGGCGCCTGGTAGAACGCACCTGCCGGCGCGACGCCGGACAGGTCGAAGTCGTCGTCCAGCTCGTCATCGTCGTCCAGCTCGTCTTCGTCGTCGCTGTGCTCGTCGAAGCCCTCGAGCTCGTCGTCGTGCTCGTCAGACATCTGTGGCCTCCCGCGCCGCGTCGTAGTCCGCCCAGATCTGCTCGTCAGTCTTGCCTGCCGCCTTGCCCGCGCGCCAGATCGGCCCGGGATCGACGGCGCGGGGCTGACGCGCGGCCGTCGCGCGCCAGTAGCCCATCACGTCGTAGTGGGTGGTCGGCAGGCCGACCTCCCGCATCAGGTGCTTGCGGATGGCGCGCATCTGCGCCGACTCGCCGGCCATCCAGAAGTAGCCCTCGCCCTCGGGCCAGTCGATGCCCGCGACGACCTCGGCCAGGGCGCTCTGGCCCCGGGCCGGCGGCTCCAGCCAGGTCACGTCGGCGCTCCCGGGGAGGTAGCCCGCCCCGGCCAGCTCGTGCTGGTCGGGCACCTCGGCCATGACGTACGTCGTCAGGGTGGGGTGCGTCTCGACGATGCGGGCCATCGCCGGCATCGCCGTCAGGTCGCCGACGAGCAGCAGCCACGTCGCACCCGCCGGCGGCAGGAACGACGCCTTCGGCTCGGTGATCGTGACCGTGTCGCCGACGCAGTCGCGCATTGCCCACTCGGTGACGAGCCCGACGTCGTGGACGACGACGTCGAGGGTCAGCTCGCCGTCGGCGAACGACCGGACCGTGTAGTAGCGGCTCTGGAACTGGCCGGGCACGACGAGCCCCACCCACTCGTCCGGGATCCCGGTGGAGGTGAAGTCGTCGAGCCCGTCCAGGGTCAGCCGCACGAGGTGGTCCGACAGCGGTTCGCGGCGTCGTACGGTCGCCTGGAACTGCGCTGCGCGGGTGCTCACGGGCCCACGGTATCGGCGATGCCCGCGAGCCCGTGCAGTCAGGCCTTCCAGTCGGGCCGCATCGGGAAGCCGGAGACCCCGTGGTCATCGTTGCGCGTCGCGAGCACCTGGTGCAGCTCGATCTCGTCGCGCTCGAAGCCGACCCGCGAGCCGGCGATGTAGAGGCCCCACACGCGCGCGGTCCCCTCGCCGACCTCCTTCACGCACTCGTCCCAGTTGTCGACCAGGTTCTTGTTCCAGTCGCGGAGCGTCGCGGCGTAGTGGAGGCGGAGGTTCTCGCTGTGCTGCACCTCGAGGCCCTGGTCCTGCGCGGCGGAGATGATCGTGCCGGAGCCGATCAGCTCGCCGTCCGGGAACACGTAGCGGTCGATGAACGCGCCGGTCTCGGTGTGCTTGTTGTGGGCGCGGGTGATGCAGTGGTTGAGCAGGCGGCCGCCCGGCTTGAGGCGGTCGCGCAGGTGCGAGAAGTACGACGGGTAGTTGCGCACGCCGATGTGCTCGAGCAGCCCGATGGAGCTGATCGCGTCGAAGTCGCCCTCGACCACGTCGCGGTAGTCCATGTGGCGCACCTCGGCGAGGTCACCGAGGCCCTCGCGGTCGATCGCCTCCTTGGCCCACTGGGCCTGCTCGAGCGAGAGCGTCACACCGAGCGCCTTGACGCCGTACTCGCGCGCGGCGTGGCGGACCATCGAGCCCCAGCCGCAGCCGACGTCGAGCAGGGTCTGCCCGGGCTGCAGGTTGAGCTTGCGGGCGACGAGGTCGAACTTGGCGAACTGCGCCTCCTCGAGCGTCGCGTCCGGGGTCTCGTAGAGCGCGCAGGTGTAGGCCATCGACGGGCCGAGCACCATCTCGTAGAAGCGGTTGGAGACGTCGTAGTGGTGCGAGATCACCTCGGCGTCGCGCGACATCGAGTGGCGCAGGCCCTCGACCGCACGGCGCCAGCGGGGCAGGTGCTCCTGGGGCGGCGGGGCCGGCGGTCGCAGGTGCGACAGCCCGAGGCTGCGCGCGATCGCGATGCCCTCCGAGGGCGTCGGCATCCGGAACTTGGTGTGGTCCTTGAGCAGCGTCATCGCGTCGTAGGGGTCGGCCGGGTCCACGCCGGAGAGGTCGAGGTCGCCGCTGACGTAGGCGCGTGCCATGCCGAGGTCGCCGGGAGCCGTCATCAGGTAGGCCAGGCCGCGCTCGTTCTTGAGGTGGAGACCGATCCGGGCGTCGGGCGGGCCGGCGCTGCTGCCGTCGTAGGCGGTGAAGCGGACGGGCAGGCCGCCCCTCACCAGCCGGTCCATCGCGTCGCTGATGGACATCTTGTTCGTCGCACCGTTCTTCGGGGTCGAGCCAAGGCTCATCGTTGCTGCACCACCTTGTCGTAGAGGGACGTCAGTCGGTCGTCGGGATCGTGGATCGCCTTCACCCGGGCCAGGTTCGGCCCGTCGTAGAGGCGGTCGAACTCCGCGCGGTCGTAGAACGCGTCGGAGTAGAGGCTCTTGTGGCCGCCGAGCTCGGTGACCTCGGCCTCGATCGCGCGGTTGCGCGGGGACGTCGGGGCGTCGGGGCCGACGTTGACGACGCCCCAGAAGCCGACGTTGACGTAGGTCTCCCCGGCCGTCAGCGGGTAGCCCGGCCACGGCCGCTCCCCACCCTCGCGACGCACCTGGAGCGGGCACAGCCACACCGGGCGCATCCCGACCTCGCGGTCGAACCAGCCGAGGAACTCGGCCAGCCGGTCGACGGGCACCTCGACGTCCTGGACGACGCGCTCGCCGCGGGGGCGGCCGGCGCGCCGGTCGAGCCGGTCGCCGATGCCGAACCTCCGGTCGAGCGCGACGAGCTTCCAGTAGACGTCGGAGCGGCGCAGCCGGCGGGGCCACACGCGTCGTACGAGCGGGTGCTGGGCGCCGAACGCGCGCGAGCACCAGAACCAGTCGGTGTCCCAGCGCCAGATGTAGTCGTGGACGGTGAGGCGGTCGGTCGAGCGCTGCTGGAGCGAGCGGTAGAAGACCTGCTGGCCGGTGTAGTCGCTGGTCGGGCCGGGCTCGTCGGTCCAGCGGGCGAGCGTGAGGTAGAGCTCGTCGGGCGAGAACGCGACGCCGTCGAGGCCGTCGACCTGCTGACCGTCCCACTCCCCCGAGTCGACGATCCGCGTCACGGCGTCGGCCAGCGCGGCGGGGTCGTCGAAGCGCACGTGCCGGAGGGCGGCGTAGGCCGGGACGGGCTCGAGCTCGATGCGCAACCGCGTCGCGTAGCCGAGCGAGCCGTAGGAGTTCGGGAAGGCGTCGAAGAGGTCGTCGCCCGGCTTGGTGGTGACGATCTCGCCGGAGCCGGTCATCACGTCCATCTCGAGGACGGACTCGTGCGGGAGGCCGTTGCGAAAGCTCGTCGACTCGATGCCGAGGCCGGTGACCGCACCGCCCAGGGTGATGGTCTTGAGCTGGGGCACCACGAGCGGGATGCGGCCGTGGGCGAGGGTGACCTCGACGAGGTGCTCGTAGGTGCACATGCCCTGCACCTCGGCGACGTCGCCGTCCACCTCGATGACGCCCGTCAGGCCGGAGACGTCGAGGCCGGCGCCGAGCTCCGCACGTCCCCGGAAGAGGTTGCTGGTCTTCTTCGCCAGCCGGACCGGCGCGCCCTCGGGCAGCGCCGCGTATGACCTCTCGAGCCTCGCCACCCCAGCGGCGTGCTCCTCCCAACCCACAGGTGTGCGCACATCAGCACGCTAGCGACGTCTGCGGCCGCGCGCGAGGGACTATCTCGTAGGTCACATTGGTTGCCCTGCACAACCACCCGGTGTCAGACGGCGCGGGTCGTCTGCCTCGTGTGGATCGCCCCGTCGGCGTCGCCGATCAGCACCGGCACGCCGGGGCCGGCGAAGTCGCTGGTCGCCTTGACGTCGACGAAGTCGCCGTCGGTCAGCACGACCGCCGCCTCGAGGCCCGTCGAGCCCGACGAGATGGCCATCGCGACGCACACCTCGAGGCCGGACAGCCGCAGGTGGGGCAGGCGGATGCTGGCGGCGGCGTAGGTCCGTCCGTCGAGGTCGCGGACGGCGGCTCCCTCGCGGGCGCGAGCACGGGTCCGGGTCGCGCGAGCCAGGGTCACCAGCTTCGCGTCCTCGGCGTCGAGGTCGGCTGACAGGTCAGTCATGGCGAGAGTGTAGACATCGCCCGCCGGCTGCGGCAGGACGCCGTGGGTCAGCGGCCGGCGGCCGGGACCTGGCTCTCCTCGCCGTCGTCGGCGCCGTGCTCGTCGGCGAGCACCGTGACGAGCACCGTCTCGATCTTGTTGCGGCGACCGGTGGCGCGCTCGGCCTCGAGGCGGAGGCCGTGGCACTCCACGACGGACCCCGGGATCGGGACCTTGCCGAGGTGCTTGGCCATCAGCCCGCCCACGCTGTCGACGTCGTCGTCCTCGACCGGGAAGCCGACGATCTCGTCGAGGTCGTCGACCGGGTAGCGCGAGGAGACCCGGATCGCGCCGCCCGGCACGTGCTCGACCTCGACCTCCTCGGCGTCGTACTCGTCCGTGATCTCGCCGACGATCTCCTCGAGGACGTCCTCGATCGTGATCAGGCCGGCCGTGCCGCCGTACTCGTCGACGACGATCGCGATGTGCTGGCGGCGGGCCTGGAGCTCGGTGAGCAGGGCGTCGGCCGGCTTGGAGTCCGGCACGTAGTGCACCGGGCGCATGACCTCGTCGACGCGCTGGGTGAACTCCACGTCGGGCGCCTCGAAGTCGCGGCGGACGAGGTCCTTGAGGTAGGCCATGCCCACGATGTCGTCGAGGTTGTCGTCGACGACGGGGATGCGGGAGTAGCCGCTGCGCAGGAACAGCGAGAGCGTCTGGCGGATGTTCTTGTGGCGCTCGATGTAGACCATGTCGGGGCGCGGGACCATCACCTCACGGGTGATCGTGTCGCCGAGCTCGAAGACGGAGTGGATCATCCTCCGCTCGCCCGACTCGATGACCGCCGAGGCCTCGGCGAGGTCGACGAGCTCGCGCAGCTCGGTCTCGGTCGAGAACGGTCCCTCGCTGAAGCCCTTGCCGGGCGTGATCGCGTTGCCGAGCAGGATCAGCAGCGCGGGGATCGGGCCCAGGATCGTGGTGACGAGCGACAGCGGGCCTGCGGAGATGAGCGCGACCTTCACGTCGTGCTGGCGCCCCAGGGTGCGGGGGGCGACACCGATCACGACGAACGACACGACCAGCATGACGGCGATCGTGGTGAGCACGCTCGGCACGAGCGCGTCGTGGTAGACGTCGCGGGCCCACGTGCTGACCAGCACGATCGCGCTGATCTCGCACAGCAGGCGGAGCAGCAGCGCGGTGTTGAGGTAGCGCGCGGGGTCGTCGAGGATCATCACCAGACGCGCGGCGCCGGCGCGACCCTCGGCCTTCAGCTCCTCGGCACGGGCGCGCGAGAAGCTGCTCAGGGCGGCGTCGGCGGCCGAGAACATGCCGGCGAGCCAGACGAGCAGCGCGGCGGAGCCGAGCTGCCAGATGTCGGCGGACATCAGGCGGTCTCAGGGGCGGCGCGCCACTTCTCCAGCAGCTCGCCCTGCAGCCCGAACATCACCGCGTGCTCCTCCGGCTCGGCGTGGTCGTAGCCGAGGAGGTGGAGGATGCCGTGGACGGTGAGCAGGTCGATCTCGGCCTCGCGGCCGTGGCCGGCCTCCTCGCCCTGCCGCTCGGCGACGACCGGGGACAGCACCAGGTCACCGAGGACGCCCTCCTCAGGCTCCTCGTTGACCTTGCCCGGACGCAGCTCGTCCATCGGGAAGGCGAGCACGTCGGTCGGGCCCTCCTTCTCCATCCACTGCTCGTTGAGCGAGGCGATCGTGTCGACGTCGACGGCCTTGATGCACAGCTCCGCCTGCGGGTGGACGCGCATCTCGTCCATCACGAAGCGCGCCAGCTGGGACAGGCGGCGCACGTCGAGCTCCTGGCCCGACTCGTTGAGGACCTCGATGCTCATCGCTGTCCCCGCGACGGGCCGCGGCCGGTCGTGGCCTGCGTCGACGTCGGCCGGTCGGCCTCCCGCTCGGCGTCGGCGACCTCGTAGGCCTCGACGATGCGACCCACGAGCCGGTGGCGTACGACGTCGGTGCCGGTGAGGCGGCAGAACGTGATGTCCTCGACCCCGTCGAGGATCGACTCGACCACCCGGAGCCCGGACTTCGTGCCCGAGGGCAGGTCGACCTGGCTGGTGTCGCCGGTGACGACGATGCGCGAGCCGAAGCCGAGCCGCGTGAGGAACATCTTCATCTGCTCGGGCGTGGTGTTCTGCGCCTCGTCGAGGATGATGAAGGAGTCGTTGAGCGAGCGACCGCGCAGGAACGCCAGCGGCGCGACCTCGATCGTGCCGGCGGCGAGCAGCTTGGGGATCGTCTCGGGGTCGACCATGTCGTGCAGCGCGTCGTAGAGCGGGCGCAGGTAGGGGTCGATCTTCTCGCTGAGCGTGCCGGGCAGGAAGCCGAGCCGCTCCCCCGCCTCGACGGCCGGGCGGCTCAGGATGATCCGGTTGACCTCCTTGGCCTGCAGCGCCTGCACGGCCTTGGCCATCGCGAGATAGGTCTTGCCCGTGCCGGCGGGGCCGATGCCGAAGGTGATCGTGGAGTTGTCGATCGACTCGACGTAGCGCTTCTGGTTGAGCGTCTTCGGACGGATCGTGCGGCCGCGGTTGGACAGGATGTTGAGGCTCAGCACGTCGGCCGGGCGCTCCTGGGTCTCGGTCTGCAGCATCTGCACGATGCGCTCGACCGTCTCGTCGGTGACGCCCTGGCCGGTGCGCACGATCGTCACGATCTCGTCGAGCAGCCGCTCGGCCATCGCCACCTCGGCGGAGTCGCCGGTGAGGGTGATCCGGTTGCCGCGGACGTGGACGTCGGCCTTGAACGCCCGCTCGATGACCCGGAGGTGCGCGTCGCCCGGGCCGAGGACCGAGACCATGTCGATGCTGTTGGGGACGACGACCGTGTGGGTCGGCCTCTCCTGCGGGGTGTTCGTCTCAGTCATGGATGCCCGTGACGGGCGGCCTTCCGGGTCGGTGGCAGAGCCCTTCCATGCTACCGAGCGCGCGGCGTTGGTCCCACTCCGTTTGTCCGGGTCGCCCTACGGACGGGTGACCTGGAGCATCCCGAGGCACATCTCGTCGGTGGTGCCCTCGCCCCAGACGACGTAGCGGTCGGGCTGCCCCTCGAACGACGGGAGCCTGTCGCGCAGCCACTGGACGTGGGTGCAGGTGACCTTGACCTGCTGGAAGGCGTCGAGGTGGACGGGGTCGATCGGCCTGCTGCCCTGGTCGTCGAAGTCCCAGAGCGGGATGTCGAGGACGGTCCTCGCCTGCGGTGTGCCGGGGTTGACCTCGATCGTGATGGACCGGCCGAGCAGGTGCATGTGGCCGGCGACCCCGTGGATGGTCATCGGCTCCGCGAGGGTGCGGGTGCACGACTGGGTGTTGCCGGGCTCCGGCTCGGTGCCGCACAGGAAGTGGAGGACGTCGGCGGTGTTGCCCTCGGCGCCGAAGCGCTCCTTGACGTCGGCGAGGGCGGCGGCACGGTCGCACAGCGGGCCGTCGGCGTGCTTCGCGCGGCACGGCAGCTCCACCGGGGCGGGCAGCAGCATCGTGTGGAGCGCCTGGTAGTCCGGCCTGCCGGGGGCGAGCCGCAGCTGGGCGGCCGAGGTGTCCGGCGACTGGCCGGCGAGCAGGTTGTAGTGGACCTGCATCACGATCCGGCTGCCCGTGCGGAGCCGGGTCCCGAATCCGGGCTTCACGACGGACTCCTGGCCGCCGGGCGCCCAGGCGCCGATCCAGGCGGCGTCGTCGACGTTCTGGAACTGCTCGAGACCCGTGCCGCCGAAGCAGGTCCAGCCCTCGCCGTCCTCGGCCGCGTCCTTGGCCTCGGCAGCCGCGACCTGCCCGGGCGGGACCTGGAAGAGGATCACGTGGTGGACGACGTCGGGGTTGCCCGGCAGCACATGGGTGCCGGTGAGCCAGGCGTCCTCCTCGAGCTCGGGGTCGAGCAGGAAGCAGCGGTAGTCGTCGGTGCCGGTGCCGTAGGGCGCGGACGGGGTGTAGCTGCCCGGCATCGCGATCGTCGTCCGGGTCTCGCCCTCGCGCAGCGGCCTGGACCTCGCCGGCTCCGCGTAGTGGCCGGCGTGCTCCGACCCCGCGGCCTCGGTCGCCGTCGGCGAGCTCGAGGCGGGCTGGGTGGCGCTCCGGTCGGGCTCCGGCGCGTCCCCACCGCCACCGCACGCCGCGAGCGCGAGCAGGCCCGTAGCCAGCAGGGCGGCAAGGGCGGGACGGCGGGTCATCAGACCAGTCGCTCGGTCATGCCCAACGAGCCGGCGAGCACGTGGAGGTGCGTGTGGAAGACGGTCTGCCCGGCACCTGCCCCCGTGTTGGCGACCAATCGGTAGTCGGCGTTGCCGGCCGCCTTCGCGACCTCGTCGGCGAGGCTCACGAGGTGGCCGATCGTCGCCGGGTCCGCGGCGGCGGAGGCGGCAGCGTTCTCGTGGTGGTCGACCGGGATCACGAGGGCGTGGAACGGCGCCTGCGGGTTCAGGTCCTTGATGGCGATCGCGCGGTCGTTGCGCCCGAGCTCCTCGGCCGGGACCTCCCCGGCGACGATGGTGCAGAAGATGCAGGAGTCCGACGTGTCGCTCATCACCCCAGCCTAGGGTCCCGGACAGCGGCGTGTGACCGGAAGGGACCGCTGCGCGTCGCACTAGCGTGACCGCCATGACCTTCCCCTTCCCGGTACGACGCTGCGCGGGCGCCGCCGCCCTGGTCCTCGCGAGCACGCTGGCGCTGGCCGCGTGCACGGGCGACGGACAGAAGCCGGTCTCGGACGAGACGACCGAGCAGCCGAGCGAGACCAGCACCGCAGAGCCGACACCGACGGACGACGCGTCCCCCACCGAGGAGCCGACCAGCACCCCGACGCAGGCGG
Organism: Nocardioides exalbidus; assembly: GCF_900105585.1. Lineage (NCBI taxonomy): Bacteria > Bacillati > Actinomycetota > Actinomycetes > Propionibacteriales > Nocardioidaceae > Nocardioides > Nocardioides exalbidus. Next base: position 3,107,218 of record NZ_FNRT01000002.1, on the reverse strand, counting down.
ACGGCACCGCCGTACCCGTCTACTACGCCGGTGACGGCCCCCGACGTGCCGCCCTCTTCCGCGAGTTCCACCGCGTCGAGGGCGACCCGCTCCTGGAGGCGGCACGGCTCGTGGCGGGCAACGGCACGCCGGACGACCCGGACTACCGCACGCTCTGGCCGCAGATGGAGGTCGCGTCGGTGCAGGCGACCGACGGCGTGCTGCTCGTCGACCTCCCGACCGACGCGTTCACCGAGCGGCCCGACGGCATGTCGAGGCGCGCGGCCACGCTGGCGATCCAGCAGCTCGTCTACTCCCTCCAGGGCGCCCAGCAGGAGCGGATCCCCGTCGTGATCGAGCGCAGCGAGACCGAGCCGTCGCTCTTCGGGATCTCGACCGAGACCGAGTTCACCGCGGCCGGCGCGCTGAAGACCCTCAACCTGGTCAACATCACCTCGCCCGCCGAGGGCGCGACCGTCACCGGCGACACGCTCACCGTCACCGGCGTGGCCAACTCCTTCGAGGCCAGCGGCCCGTGCCGGCTCCTGCAGGCCGGCACCGAGGTGGCGATGGAGGGCTACCAGTCGGCCGGTTGGACCGAGGACAAGCTGTTCCCGTTCGAGGTCGACCTCCCCCTCGCGGGCGTCACGGGCGAGGTCGTCGTGCAGTGCGAGACCGACGACCCCACCGGCGGCACCGAGGGCAACGGCCCGTCGATCGACACGAAGACGATCACCGTGAAGTGATCGCCCGGACCCGTCAACCGGGTCGCACCCTGGCGCGTCATCGTGTGTGACCATCCAGACCAGACCCCGCCGAGGGAGGCCGCCGGTGCCGGAGCACCTGAGTCTCGTCGGCGCTGACGCGGACGAGGCCGTCGAGCAGCTGTACGCCGCCCACTGGCGCCAGCTCGTCCGGCTCTCCGCCCTGCTCGTGCACGACCAGGCCGCGGCCGAGGACCTCGTCCAGGACGCGTTCGTCGCGATGCACGGGAAGTGGTCGCGGCTGCGCGACCCCGACAAGGCGCTGGCCTACCTCCGGCAGGCCGTCGTCAACCGGTCCCGCTCGGCGCTGCGCCACCGGGGTGTCGTGGAGCGGCACACCCGCTCGACCCGCGTCGCGGACCTCGTCGTCGAGGGCCCGTCGGCCAGCGGCGCCCGCAGCGACGCCGTCCGCGACGCCCTGCGCCGGCTGTCCGAGCGGCAGCGCGAGGTGCTCGTGCTCCGCTACTACCTGGACTGGTCCGAGGCCCAGATCGCCGACGCGCTCGGCATCTCGCGCGGCGCCGTCAAGGCACACGCTTCCCGAGGCAGCGCCGCCCTGCGCGACCTCCTCGGCGACTGGTGGGAGGACCCGTCATGAACGACCAGCTGATCCGCGACCTGCTCCACGAGGCCGCCGACGACATCGAGCCGCGCGACCGGCTCGACGCCATCCGCACCGCCACCGCACCGGCCGGTCGCCGTACGCACCGGGGCTGGTGGGCCGCCGGTGGTGCCGGCCTGCTCGCCGCCTCGGTGGTGACCGCGCTCGCCCTGAGCACCGGGGGTGCACCGCAGTCGACGGGACCGGACCTCGCCGCCCCTCCCACCTCGGGGTCCACCGCTCCCGACGGGGGTACGAGCAGCCCGGTCGCCGTGTACTTCGTGGGCGACACCGCTGCGGGGCCGCGGCTCTACCGCGAGTTCCGACCCGCCGACTCCGACACCCGGGTCGCCACCGCCATGGCGGCGGTGCTCCGCGGCGACGCACTCGATCCGGACTACCGGTCGCTGTGGCCGACGACCACCGTCTTCCGCGCCTGGTCGACCGGGCCCGACGGCATCACGGTCACCCTCGAGGGTGCACCTGTCGAGCGACCTGCGGGCATGAGCGAGCAGGACGCGCAGCTCGCGATGGAGCAGCTGGTGCGGACCGCGCAAGCGCTCGAGGGGCAGGGCAGGGTGCCGGTCGACGTGCAGGTCGCGGGCGAGGTGACCGACACGATTCTCGGGGTCCCGACGACCGCGCCGCTGACGGGTGCCCCCGACGCCGACGTGCTCGCGCCGGTCTCGCTGTCCGACCCCGTGGAGGAACAGGTGGTCGCCGACAGGCGGCTGACCGTGCGTGGACGAGCCCTCAGCGAGAGTGGCGTCGTCACGACCCGCATCCAGCGCTGGGAGGGCAACTTCGTCGTCGCCCAGGAGGTGGACCGGCTGGGCGCCGGCAACGACGGCATGCTCGAGTTCACCGCCACCTTCGACCTCACCACCGTGCCTGCAGGCCAGTACGACGTCATCGCGACCGTCCAGAACGCCGACGGGACCGTCGACTCCGACACCCGCCGGATCACGATCGTCGACTAGGCCCAGCGCGGCGTGCGGGCGAGGAGTGCGGCGACCGCGACCACGCCGGCGGTCGAGGTCCGGAGCACCTCGTCCCCGAGGCGCACGGTGACGGCACCGGCGTCCTCGAGGGCGGCGAGCTCGTCGGGGGCGATGCCACCCTCGGGACCGACGACCACGACGATCCGGCCGGAGGCGGGTACGTCGACCGCGCTGAGCGGTGCGGTCGCGTCCTCGTGGAGCACGACCGCGAGCTCGGCCTCCCGGACCACCTCCGCCAGGGAGGCCGTGGTCGCGAGCGGGGTCACCGTCGGCAGCCACGAGCGTCGCGACTGCTTGGCCGCCTCGCGGGCGGTGGCCTGCCACTTCGCATGCGACTTCGTCGCCCGCTCGCCCTTCCAGACGGCGACCGAGCGGGACGCGGCCCACGGCACGATCCGGTCGACGCCGACCTCGGTGAGCACCTCGACCGCGAGCTCGCCGCGGTCACCCTTGGGCAGCGCCTGGACGACCGTGACGGCGGGTTCGGGCCGCTCGGTCGACTCGATCGAGGCGACCGCCACCGACAAGACGCGCTTGCCCGTGGCGGCGACCTCACCGGTAACGGACGTCCCGAGGCCGTCGGTCAGCACGACCGGCTCGCCCTCGCGGAGTCGTCGTACGGCCACCGCGTGGTGCGCCTCGTCGCCGGTCACCTCGACCACCTGGCCGACGGACACCCCGGCCAGGGACTCGACGAGGTGGACGGGCAGCGACACGAGGTCAGCCCTGGAAGGCGTCGCGCAGCCGGCCGAACATCGACTTGTGGGGCGCCTCGGAGTGCCCGGTCGGCTTCTCCTCGCCGCGGATGGCCGCGAGCTCGCGCAGCAGCTCCTCCTGGCGCGGGTCGAGCCGGGTCGGGGTGTCGACGACGACGCTCACGATGAGGTCGCCGCGACCACCGCGCAGGCTCGGCACGCCGAAGCCGCGGATGACCTGCTCGCTGCCGGACTGCGTGCCGGCACGGACCTCGAGCTCGTAGGTCGTGGAGGGCCGCTCGTCCTCGGGCGTCTCGTCGGACGGGGGCAGGTCGGCCTCGAGCAGCGGCAGCGTCAGCTGGGTGCCCAGCGCGGCCGCCGTCATCGGGAGCGAGACCGTCGTGTGGAGGTCGTTGCCGTTGCGGGTGAAGGTCGAGTGCGGCTCCACGTGGATCTCGACGTAGAGGTCGCCCGCAGGACCTCCGCCGGGACCGACCTCGCCCTGGCCGGTGAGCTGCACCCGGGTCCCGTGGTCGACGCCCGCGGGAATCTTGACCGTGAGCGTGCGGCGGGTGCGGACGCGACCGTCCCCGGAGCACTCGCGGCACGGGTCGGGGATGATCGAGCCGTAGCCGCGGCAGGCCGCGCACGGGCGGAGCGTGCGGATCTCGCCGAGGAACGAGCGCTGCACGACCGCCACCTCGCCCTGCCCGTGGCAGGTCTCGCAGGTGGTCGGCGACGTGCCGGGCGCGGTGCCCTGGCCCTCGCAGGCCTCGCAGCGCAGTGCGGTGTCGACCTTGAGGTCGCGGGTCACGCCGAACGCCGCCTCGGCGAGCGTCGTGTCGAGCCGGATGAGCGCGTCCTGGCCACGACGGGCGCGCGAGCGCGGGCCGCGGGTCTGGCCGCCACCGGCCGCGCCGCCACCGAAGAACGCGTCCATGATGTCGGTGAACGAGAAGCCCTGCCCGGCACCGCCGAAGCCCTGGCTGAACGCGTCGCCGCCACGGTCGTACGCCGCCTTCTTGCCCGGGTCGCTCAGCACCTCGTAGGCGCGCGAGACGTCCTTGAAGCGCTCCTGCGTCTCCGGGTCCGGGTTGACGTCGGGGTGGAGCTGGCGGGCGAGGCGGCGGTAGGCCTTCTTGATCTCGTCGGCGCCGGCGTCACGCGAGACGCCGAGGATCTCGTAGGGGTCCTGGGTCACTGGTTTCCTTCATCGAGGATCCGGGAGACGTAGCGCGCGACCGCGCGCACGGCTGCCATGGATCCGGGGTAGTCCATGCGGGTCGGCCCGACCACGCCGAGAGATCCGAGGTGCAGCTCCTGCGGGCCGTAGCCGGTGGCCACGACGCTCGTGGCCGCGAGCTCGGAGTAGGGGCCCTCGTGCCCGATGCGGACGGTGAGGGCGTCGACGCCCGACTCCCCCAGCAGCTTGAGCAGCACGACGTGCTCCTCGAGCGCCTCGAGCAGGGGACGGACGGCGGTGTCGAAGTCGCCGTAGCGGGCGAGGTTGGCGGCGCCGCTCACCGCGACGCGCTCGTCGCTGCGGTGGTCGGACATCGCCTCGGTGAGCACGCCGACCACGGCGCGCGTGGCGTCGGCCTGCTCGGGGCGTACGTCGTCGGGCAGGGCGCCGAGCGCCTGGGCCGCGGCGGCGATCTGGACGCCGGCGCTCACGTGGTTGACCGCGACCCGCAGCTCGGCGAGGTCGGTGTCGGCGATCGCCTCGTCGAGCTCGACGAGGCGCTGCTCGACCCGGCCGGTGCTGAGGATCAGGATCAGCATCACCCGCGTCGGGGTCAGCGCGACGAGCTCGATGTGGCGCACGGTGGAGCGCGACAGCGAGGGGTACTGCACGATCGCGACCTGACGGGTGAGCTGGCTGAGCAGCCGCACCGACTTCTGCACCACGTCGTCGAGGTCGACCGCCCCGTCGAGCAGCGTGGCGATCGCCCGCCGCTCGGCGACGCTCATCGGCTTCAGGGTGGCGAGCTTGTCGACGAAGAGCCGGTAGCCCTTGTCGGTCGGCACCCGGCCGGCGCTGGTGTGGGGCTGGTGGATGTAGCCCTCGTCCTCCAGCGCGGCCATGTCGTTGCGCACCGTGGCGGGCGAGACGCCGAGCCCGTGGCGCTCGACCAGCGCCTTGGAGCCGACGGGCTCCTCGGTGGCGACGTAGTCCTCCACGATCGCGCGCAGCACGTCGAGCTTGCGGTCGTCGACCATGGGGCCCTCCTCGCTGCTGGACTCGTGGTGCTGGCACTCGCTCACCCGGAGTGCCAAGACTACTCGTTCGCCGTAGGGTCGCCGACATGACCGACGCGTCCCCCGACTCCCCACCTCGGTTCACCGAGGTCGCGCCGCGGGTCTGGGTGGCGCACTACGACTGGATGCACGTCAACATCACCCTCGTCGGTGGCTCCGACGGGCTGCTGATGGTCGACACGCACGGCTCGGCGGCGCAGGCGCGCATGGTCGCCGACGACGTACGACGACTCGGCGCGGGCCCGCTCACCGGCCTCGTCAACACCCACGAGCACTGGGACCACCACTTCGGCAACGCGACGATGGTCGAGCAGTTCGGCGAGATGCCGATCCACGCGACCGAGTGGGCGCGCGACCACGTCGAGGACTCGGCCCGCCACACCTTCGAGCACTACGAGCAGACCACCGACCACCCGCGCCGCGAGGAGATCCTCGCGACCACGCTCCTGCTGCCGACGCAGACCTTCTCCTCGGCCGTCCAGGTCGACCTCGGCGACCGGGCGGTCGAGCTGATCCACCCCGGTCGCGGGCACACCGCCGGCGACCTCGTCGTCCGCGTCCCGGACGCCGACGTCCTGCTGGGTGGCGACCTCATCGAGGAGTCCGACCCGCCGTTCATCGGCGACGACTCGTGGCCGCTGGAGTGGCCGATCACCCTCGACCTCGCGCTCGGCCTGATGACCGACTCGACCGTCGTGGTCCCCGGCCACGGACAGGTCGTGGACAAGGCGTTCGTGCAGGACCAGCGGGTCGACCTCGGCACCATCGCCGAGACGATCCGCGACCTCGCCTCGCGGGGGGTCCCCGAGTCGGAGGCGCTGGCCCAGGGCGAGTGGCCGTGGGACCCCGACCTGCTCGTCAGCGCCGTGCGCCTGGGCTACGCCCACCTGCCCCGGTCCCAGAAACGACTCCCCCTGGTCTGATCCGCCCGTCACGAGTTAGGCTTGCCTTACCTAATCCTCGTGGAGGCGTGATGAACCCGGCCGAAGCCGCCCTGCTGGCCCGCAGCGTGCTGTCCTGTCCCGACGCGATCACGCTGTGGGTGGGCGAGGCCCGCCGATGCGTCGAGGACGAGCTCTACGAGGTCACCTGCGACATGCACGGGGCGCCCGTCTTCAGCGCGAGCGACGAGTCCGCCCTCCTCGCGGCCGCCCACGGCGGCTCGGAGGGCATGGTCGAGATCGCCAGCGGACTCGGGGCCCCGGCGTCCGCGCACCGCCGGCTCAGCCTCGTGCTGCAGGGCAGGCTGGTGCAGCGCGACTCCGGCTGCTCCTGCTGCGGCGACCCGCGCTCGCTCGTCGCGCTCGACCTGAGCGCGGTGTCGCTCCTCAGCGACGAAGAGACGCTGGCCGTCGACGTCTCGCGCTTCCGCGACCACCGCCACGTCCTCAACCCCGGCTACCTCCAGCGCACCGTCGAGCACGCCAACGAGGCCCACGAGCTCGAGCTGCGCACCGCGATATCGACCACCTTCGGCGTGCCGTTGCACTCGATGCTCGCCGCGAGCCTCGTGCGCGTCGACCCGTGCGGGGTGGACGTCACCTGGCTCGACGCGTCGGGCTCGCACCCCCACCGGCTCGACTTCGTGCGCCCGGTGACCTCTCCGCAGGAGCTCGGCGCCGCGCTGCGCTCCCACCTCCACGCGGGGATGTGCTGACCCGCTCCCGCTGCACTCCCACCCTCCGGGGGCTGGCCCGGTCCGCCGTACGCCGGTAGGACTGGAGGATGACCGAGAAGAGCGCGACCCAGGACGAGTTCGGCGACACCCCGACGGCCTCCAGCGGCACCAGCGAGGCCGACGCGGACCACTCCGGCGACACGGCGTCCCCCGACTCGGAGACCATCGGCGGCATCTCCGACGACCAGCTGCCCGAGGACCTGCAGCCCGGCGACGACAACCCGCTCGCCGAGCCGCTCGACCCCGACGCCGAGGAGACCAAGAGCCGCGAGGAGCTCGAGATGGACGCCACCCAGGAGGACCTGGGCAACGACGACGGCGCGAGCACCGCACCCGACCAGGACCCCCAGCCGGGCTCGCCCGACGCGTGAGCCGAGCCTCCCGGTGACCCAGTGGCCGGGTGACGGGTCACCGGCGCGCCGCCTCCGCCGACAGGGCTTCGGCCCCTAGCGTTGACCGGTGCCCCAGGATCGCTACGGAACCGACGTCCTCGCCTCCGACTGGCGCGCGCCGAAGAAGGGCCGTGCCGTCGAGGTCCCGACCGAGATCGGGATGGTCGTCGAGGAGGTCACCACCGACTGGTGCGGCGAGGTGGTCGCCGTCGACCGCGACATCGACACGCTGACCCTCGAGGACCGGCGCGGCAAGCGGCGGACGTTCCCGCTCGGCCCCGGCTTCCTGCTCGAGGGCAGGCCGGTCATCCTCACGAGGCCCGTCCGCGGTGGCGCACCCGCCGCACCCTCGCGTACGGCGTCCGGGTCGATCGCGGTGCCCGACGCCCGCGCCCGCGTGGCCCGCGCCAGCCGGATCTTCGTCGAGGGCCGGCACGACGCCGAGCTCGTCGAGAAGGTCTGGGGCGACGACCTGCGGATCGAGGGCGTCGTGGTCGAGTACCTCGGCGGCGTCGACGACCTCGCCGACCACCTCCGCGACTTCAAGCCCGGGCCGCAGCGCCGCGTCGGCGTGCTGGTCGACCACCTCGTCCCCGGTTCAAAGGAGTCGCGGATCGCCCAGGGCATCGCCCGCTCCCCCATCGGCAAGCACGTGCTCGTCGTCGGGCACCCCTTCATCGACATCTGGCAGGCCGTGAAGCCCGACCGCCTCGGCATCGCCCAGTGGCCGTCGGTCCCCCGCCCCATCGACTGGAAGACCGGCACCTGCCAGCAGCTCGGCTGGCCCCACCGCGACCAGGCCGACATCGCCCGGGCGTGGAAGCACATCCTCGGCCGGGTGTCCTCCTTCGCCGACCTCGACCCCGCCCTCCTCGGCCGGGTCGAGGAGCTGATCGACTTCACCACGGCGCCCTGACCACCCCCGCAGCACCCGCACCAGCACCAGCACCTCGCTCCTCCGGGGGTTTGCCGTCCGCGGCGCGCCTGCTCCCGCTGGTTGAGCAGGGCGCGCTGGCAGGTAGCCCCGCTGGTTGAGCAGGGCGCGCTGGCGCCCGTGTCGAAACCAAGGCCGTGGGTCCGGTCGCCCGTGACCATGGATCACGGTGCATTTTGGCGCCTCCGCTTCACTTCGGCGCGTGTCCGCGGCGCCGGAAGCCCGCTCGTGCGTCCTCGTTGCCGCGCCGCTCCCCCGCTGCGCTCCTCCGCGACACAGCCCTCGTCCTTACTTCACGGGCGCGCCGCGGACGAAACCCGCGGCCGATCGAGCGGCGGGATCAGGTGAGCTCAGTCCACGAGGTCGCGGACGACCGCGTCGGCGAGGAGCCGGCCGCGCTGGGTGAGCACGAGTCGCTCGGCGGCGAGCTCGACGAGGCCATCGGCGACCATCCGGGCGACGTGGGCGCGGCCGCCCGCCTCGAGCGCGGAGACCGGGAGCCCCTCGACGAGGCGGATCTCGAGCAGGATCCGCTCGACCCGCTGGTCGCGGTAGCCGAGCACCTCGCGGGCGAGGGCCGGTGAGACGCCGCGCCCCAGCCGTTCGGCGTACGCCGCGGGGTGCTTGACGTTCCACCAGCGGGTGCCCCCGACGTGCGAGTGGGCGCCGGGGCCGACGCCCCACCAGTGGCCCCCGGTCCAGTAGAGCAGGTTGTGGCGGCACCAGTGGTCGGGCGAGGTCGCCCAGTTCGACACCTCGTACCAGCTCATCCCGGCGCGCCCGAAACGCTCGTCGGCGAGGTGGTACTTGTCGGCGAGGTCGTCCTCGTCGGGCATCGCGATCTCGCCGCGCGCGACCTGGCGGGCCATGGCGGTCCCGGGCTCGACGATGAGGGAGTACGCCGAGATGTGGTCGGGCTCGCACGCGAGGGCCGCGTCGACCGAGGTCTCCCAGTCGGCGAGCGACTCCCCCGGCGTGCCGTAGATGAGGTCGAGGCTCACGTCGTCGAAGCCGGCCTGTCGCGCCCAGTCGACCACCGCCGGGACCCGGAGCGGGTCGTGGGTGCGGTCGAGGGTGCGGAGCACGTGGTCGACGGCCGACTGCATGCCGAAGCTGATCCGGTTGAAGCCCGCGGTGCGCAACTCGTCGAGGTCCCACGCCGCGACGCTGTCCGGGTTGGCCTCGGTCGTGATCTCCACGTCGTCGACCAGGCCGAACTCGGCCGCCGCGCTCGCCACGATGGCGCCGAGGTCAGCCGCCTTGAGCAGCGTCGGCGTACCGCCACCGAAGAAGATCGTCTCGATCTTGACGTCGCGGTGGCCGAGCACGTGCCGGGCGAAGCGGATCTCCTTGATGGCCGCCTCGGCGTAGGTCGACCTGCTGGCGCCCACCTCGTCGCCGAGCTCGTGGGCGGTGTAGGTGTTGAAGTCGCAGTAGCCGCAGCGGACCGTGCAGAACGGGACGTGCACGTAGAGCCCGAAGGGCTTGCTGCCGAACTCGGCCCACGCCTCGTCGGGCAGGAGGCCGTCCTCGGGGGCGACGTCGCCGTCGGGTTGGGCGGGGGGCACGCGGCAATCCAACCACGCGCGCTCCCCCGCTCCCCGCCGCCCGGATCAGGATCCTCAGATGGGGACGTTGAGCGTCGCGGTCCAGCCCTCGTCGTTGCTGCCCTTCATGGTGGCCATCTGCAGGGAGTAGCCGTCGCTGAAGATGCCGTCGGAGTCGAGGCTGACCTGCGCCAGGTTGGTCACCGAGGACTCGTAGCCCTCGGTGGCGTAGACCTCGTTGCACACGTCCTCGGGGAACGCGAGCTGCGAGGTGCGCAGCTTGTTGGACACGCTCGTCGCGGCGTCGAGCGACTCGTAGACCTCGAAGTGCACGTGCGGCCAGCGTCCGGAGTAGCAGGCGGGGAAGATCGAGGTGAACTCGACCCAGCCGTCCGCGTCGGTCTCCTGGACCCCGCGCAGGTAGTTCTCGTCGGCCGCGTCGCCGTCGTACATCGAGTAGCTGCCGTCGCGGTCGCAGTGCCAGGCGTAGATCGCGGCACCGGAGAGCACCTCGACCTCGTCGCCGGTGAGGTCGTAGAGCTTGAACCGGAGCGTGAGGGGTACGCCCTCTGCGACGCCCGAGGCCGAGCCGAAGCTGGTCGTGATGTCCGAGCGGACGACGCCACTCTCGGACAGCACGTCGGGACCGTTGGAGCCGTCGCCGGGGTAGGGACCGGCCGTCTCCTCGGGGATCTCACCGTCGGCGACCTCGACGGACGAGTCGCCGCCCATGCCGCCGTCGGGCGCGCCACCGCCCGGACCGCCGCTCGGCGGGCTGCCCGACGGGGTGCTGCTCGACGTCGCCGTCGAGGCGCTGCTGTCGTCGCTCGCGCACCCCGCGACCGCGACGACGCCGAGACCGCCGAGGACCCCGAGCACGCCGCGCCGGCCCATCGTCGAGAAGCCGCGTCGCCGGAGCGTGCCGAGGTCGTGCTGGAGGCCGAGGTCGTGCTCGTGCACCTCGTCGTCACCGTGCGAGTGGTCGTGGGCGTGGTGTGCGGTCATCGGGTGCTCCTGGGGATGCGCGGGACAGGACGGGAGAACGGGTGCCAGTGGTCTCCCACTGACACCCATTCAGCCGACGTGTCCTGTGCGTCTCCTGTGAGCCGCCCAGCAACCGGATCTGACCTCGTCCGGCCCCGCAGGGCTCAGGCGTAGAGCGCCTCGATCACGTCCTGGTTGTTCTGCTGGACCACGTTGCGCTTGACCTTCATCGAGGGCGTGAGCTCGCCCGACTCGATCGTCAGGTCGTGGTCGAGGACCTTCCACTTCTTGATGGTCTCCCACCGGTTGAGGTGGCTGTTGAGCTCCTCGACGTAGTCGGTGACCATCTTCTGCACGGCGTCGGACTGCACGACCTCGGTGTAGGACTTGCCGGCCATGCCGTTCTCCTCGGCCCAGCCGACCATGGCGTCGGGGTCGAGGGTGATCAGCGCGACGCAGTAGTTGTGGCCCTCGCCGAAGACCATGAACTGGCTGGCGTAGGGGCACACGGCCTTGAACTTCGACTCGATCGCCGGCGGGGCGACGTATTTGCCGCCGGAGGTCTTGAAGAGCTCCTTGATGCGGCCGGTGATGACCAGGTGGCCGTCGGCGTCGAGGGCGCCCTTGTCGCCGGTGTGCAGCCAGCCGTCGGCGGTCAGCGTCTTCGCCGTCTCCTCGGGGAGGTTGTGGTAGCCGTCCATCACGCCCGGGCCCTTGATCATGACCTCGTCGTTGTCGCCGAGCTTGACCTCGCTGCCCGGGAACACCGGGCCGACGGTGCCGAACTTGTTGGCGTCGGGGTGGTTCACGAACGAGCCGGCCGAGGTCTCGGTGAGGCCGTAGCCCTCGAGGACGGTGATGCCGGCGGCACCGAACCACTCGGCGATGTCGCGGTTGAGCGCGGCCGAGCCGGAGATGAAGAAGCGCACGTTGCCGCCGAAGCGCTCGCGGACCTTGGAGAAGACGAGCTTGTCGAAGAGGCCGTGCTGCAGCTTGAGCGGCAGCGGGACCGACTTCCCCTCGAGCTTGAGCTTCTCGACCTGGAGGCCGACCTTGAAGGCGTTGTTGAAGATCTTCTCCTTGGCACCGCCCTCGGCCGCCTGCATGGTGACGATGCGGCCGTAGGCCTTCTCGAAGATGCGCGGGGCGGCACCCATGAAGGTCGGCTTCACGACGCCGAGGTTGTCGACGATCTTGTCGACGCGCCCGTCGATCGCGGCGGCGAAGCCGCACGCCATCTGCGTCGACATCAGCACCTTGCCGAACGAGTGCGCCATCGGCAGCCAGCGGAACTCGAGGTCGCTCTCCGAGAGGATCCCCTGCGCGCGGATGGCCTCGCCCTCGTAGACCCACGAGGAGTGGCGCAGCCGCACGCCCTTGGGTCGGCCGGTCGTGCCGGAGGTGTAGATGAGGGTGGCGAGCTGGTCGGGCGCGATGGCCGCGGAGGTCGTCCGCACCACGTCGGGCTGCTCGGCGAGCAGCTTGTCACCCAGCTCGGCGAGGTCGTCGAGGCTGATCACCCAGTCCCCGTCGGGCTTTCCGTCGAAGGTGACGACCTTCGAGACGTGCGGCAGCTCGGCCCGGTGCGCGGTGAGCTTGGCGACCTGCTCGTCGTCCTCGGCGAAGACGACCTGGCTCTCGGAGTCGCCCAGGATGTAGGTCGTGTCCTCGGCGTTGGTGGTCGGGTAGACGGTCGTGGTCGCGCCGGCGGCACACATGATCGCCAGGTCGGCCAGGATCCACTCGTAGCGGGTGCCGGACGCGATCCCGACGCGCTGCTCGGGCTGCACGCCGAGGGCGATGAGGCCCGCGGCGAGCGCCTCGACCTTGTCGCCGGCCTGCTTCCAGGTGACGGACTCCCACGCCTCGCCGCGCGGGAAGCGGAACGCCTCGCTCTCCGGGGAGGCGGTGACGCGGTCGAAGAACTGGACGGCCACGTTGGCCGGCATGGTGGCGAGGAAGCTCGTGTCGATCGTGGTCGGCATCTGGTACCTACTCATTCGTGGCTCAGGTGTGGCTCATGCGGGGGCTGCTGACTTGGGCTGTAACCTAGGTCACTTTTCCTACCGGGTGGTAGCAATAGCGGCGTTTTGGGCGCCCCACCCTCGAAGGTTGCGACTTTCGGCCGATGTCTAGTCCTGGACCGCCTTCGTGATGGCGATGCACCGGGTGATCCAGTCCTGCTCGTCGGAGGTCAGCGCCCGCTGCGCCTCCCGGGCGTCCTGCACCGTCCAGCCCGCGTTGACGACCATGCGCACGACGACCCAGTCCCGTGCGCGGGCCTCGTCGAGGCCGGCCGCGTCGACCAGTGCGTGGAAGCGGCGGCGGAGCCCGTCGCGCACCGACCCGACCGCGAGCGGCCCGGTGAGCTCGTCCATCCGGTTCCAGAGCATCGGCGCGGGCTCGTAGTGGCGGTCGCCGGCCATCGGCTTGGGGTCGATGGCGAGCCACTCCCCCGCCTCGTCGGCCATCACGTTGGCGTAGTGCAGGTCCCCGTGGACCACCACCGACGGGGCCTCGTCGGCGAGCAGGTCGGCGCCGAGCGCGAGTGCCTGGTCGACGTACCTCCGTGGGACCGGGATGTCGCGCCCGAGCCCGTCGAGCTCGCGCAGCCACCTCTCGACGTACGACGACACGGTCGCCAGCTGCGGCAGGGCGGGCAGGTGGAGGCGTCCGTAGAGTCCACCGACGACCTCGCACGCCTCGACGTCCCACGCGTCGCCCAGGTCGGGCCCGGGCAGCCAGTCGAGCAGCAGGGCCCGCCGTCGCGGATCGGCGCGGCGCAGTCGTACGGCGCCCCTGCCGCCCCAGTGCTGGAGCGCGAGGCCCTCGTGGGCCGACTCCTCGTCACCGTCGAAGGTGATCTTGAGGCCGCCCGGGACCCCGTCGGCGTCGCGCACTGGGACCACGAGCGAGCAGTAGCCGTGGAGCGACTCCCCGTCCGGCACGAGGTGCCAGTCGTCGAGCAGGTCGGCGGTGAGTCGCGGGAGCCGGTCGAGCCAGTCGGACCAGTCCTTGCCGAGCGCCCGCTGGGCGAGCAGTCCCGGGGGGATGGTGACGGACACGCTGCAACCCTAGGCTGGCGCCCATGAGCGAGCGCCAGCGAGCTCATCGTCCAGAGCAGCGCGACATGAGCCTCATGCGCGCACGGAGCGAAGCGAGTACGCGTATGAGCATGCGCCAGCGTCCCTGGGTGGCCGAGCCCGAGCAGCGCGGCCGCATCCTGGTCCTCTCCGACAACCCGATCGCGCGGTGCATCGCGGTCATCGCGTCCACGGTCGGGCGGCCGGTGCTCGTCGAGTCCGCCGACGACGGCGGTCCGGGCCTCGACCCGCAGGAGGGCGACGCGGTCGTGCTGTGCGACCACGACGCGCCCGACGCCCCGGCGGTGCTGCGCAACGCGCTGTCCTCCGGTGCGGTCTACGTCGCGATGATGGCCAGTCGCCGCCGCTCCGAGGGCCTCCTCGAGGAGCTCGTCGCCGAGGGTCACGACGTCAGCCGGCTGCACGTGCCCGCCGGTCACGACGTCGGCGGCAAGGCCCCCGGCGAGATCGCGCTCTCCGTCGTCGCCGAGATCGTGGCCGAGTCCTACGGCCGCCCCGGCGGCCCGATGCGCGGCTGACGACCCGGTCCGCACGTGGCACTGACCTGGGACGACCTGGCCGCGGCGTCGCTGGCGCGCCAGTTCCCCTCCGACCCCGCCCCGGACCTCGTCGGCCGCCTCACCGAGACCGGCCCCATCCAGTCCCAGACGGCCCGGTCGCCCTTCCTGGGCCTCGCCGCCCGCTACCCCGGGACCACGCGGGAGGAGGTCACGGAGGCCTACGAGTCCGGGTCCGTCGTGCGCGGGAGCACGATCCGCGGCACCGTGCACACCGCGACGCCCGACCAGTTCGCCGCCCTCGGGGCCGCGACGCGTGTCGGCCAGCGCACGCTGTGGATGCGGATGCTGCGCCTGGAGCACGGGACGCTCGAGGAGCTGTGGACGGCCACCGAGGCGTTCGCCACCGACTGGCGCTCGACGGACGCGCTCGAGCAGCACCTGCACGACTGGCTCGTCGCGCGCGAGGGTCGCGACGACGTCACCGGACAGCCGGCCGGGCGCTACCTCGCGTTCGGCCACGGCGGGCTGGTGCGCCGGCCGGTCAACGGGGACTGGTCCGGGCAGGGCGCACCCGAGTACCGCTTCCTCCCACCCGCAACGGATCCCACGCTCGCCGATGCCGTCCGGTTGCACCTGCGCTGCCACGGCCCCTCGTCGCGCCAGGACGTCGCCTGGTGGTCGGGGTTGGGGCTGCGGCACGTCGACAGCGTGCTGGACCAGGTCGACGGGCTGGTCCGCGACGACGGCCCCGACGGCAGGACGTACGTCGATCTCGCGGGCGCTCCGGCCCCGCGAGAGCTCGCGGGCGTGCGCCTGCTCCCCGAGTTCGACGCACTCATGTGTGGCTACGACCCGGCCGGTCGCGTCCGCTTCTCGGAGAAGGCCCACCTCGACCGGCTCTGGAGCGGGGCCAACGGGATGGTCCTGGCGCCGTTGCTGGTCGACGGCCGGATCACCGGATACTGGCGTGCCACCGGCACGGCGAAGCGCCGGCCGCTCGAGGTGACGTGGTTCTCGCGGACGCGGAAGCCGCGAAGGACCGAGCTCGAGGCCCCGGTCTCCGCGCTCGGGGCGGCCCTCGGGATCACGGTCACCGACCTCTCGGTCGAGCGGGAGGTCGTCTGAGCCGAGCCTCGTCGGAACGAGGTGGATGCCTCACGAGCGGGTCGCGGCGACCCGCCCCGGTCCGGCCTGGCTTGTTCCGGCCATCGCGCTCCCGCCGACGAGCGCCACGAGGCACCCCAGTCCCATCAGGGTCGCGACCCACGTCCGGGACTCGGCGACGACGGGGCCGCACGCGTCCGCAGCTCGTCGCTCGTCGACCGTGGCTCCGGGACCCGTCTCCCCACGGTCGGGGGTGCCGGGCAGCAGCCACGACGCAGGGATCGACGGGCCGCAGTCCAGGACCTGGCCTGCGACCGACGCTGCCGGCCGGTGCTCGGTTCCGACCGCGAACGCAGCGAGCAGCACGAGCAGCCCAATCGTCACGGCAACCCTGGCCCAGACCATCCGTCGAGTATGGCCCGAGCGCTGCTAGAACGGCAGTCCCTCGGCCCCGACGGGCACGACGAGCACTCCCAGCAACCGGCCGTCCGGTCCGAGCGCGGCGCGCCCTTGCCACTCCCCCGCCTCGCAGACGAGGGTGGTGACGCCGACGACCGTGCCGAGGACCGGGCCGTCGGGCGCGGGCTCGCCACCGGGGAGCTCGACCGTCGTGCCCTCGCAGCGGACGAGGTTGCCGGCGTCGGCGACCGCACGTGCCCACGTGCCGAGCACGACGTCGCGGGTCAGCACCCGGGCCACGTCGTCGGGCATCAGGGCGCGGAGGTCGTCGTACGCCCCCTCGTCGATCAGCGTGAAGACCCGCTCGGTCGTCGACCGGACGGATGCGTGGTCGGTGGGCGCCATGGGCTCTCCTGTCCGGGGGTCGCGCGGGGTGCCGAAGCGCTTGAACACGTTCTGCCGGGACGTGCCGAGCACCGAGCCGATCGCCGCCCAGCTCGCCCCCGCCGCGCGGGCGGCGTGCACCGCGTCGGCGAGGCCGCGCTCGGCGAGGTGGAGGGTCGTGGCCGCGGCACGTACGTCGTCCAGCGGGTCGCCGTCAGGCACTGCCGGTCCGCGACTCCCGCGAGGCCGCCGACCCGGCCGGGACGATCACGCCGGCCATGATGAAGCCGACCGCCCAGAAGCTCGGGTTGCCGCCGAGGCGGAACATCGCGTAGCCGAGGACGACCCCGACGACCGCAGCCAAGGCGTACTGCCCGACCGACGTCGTGCGGCGGGACTCGCCCGGTCGGGTGGCGTAGGACCCGGCGAAGAGCATCAGCCACAGCGAGAGGGCGAGCGCGATCCCGACCAGGAACGCCCAGCCTCCACCGGTCAGGAGACCGACGGCGACGGTGACGGCTGCTGCCACGACGAGGTGTCCGAGGAGGAGGGGCATGCCTCCACGGTGCCGCAGTGCAGCACGCGTGTCAACTTTTGGTTGACGCTGGTTGGTCGCGGAGGAACTCCCCCGGCGTCACCCCGGTCATCGTGCGGAAGTCGTGGGTGAAGTGGGCCTGGTCGGTGTAGCCGAGGCCGGCGGCCACGTCGGCCAGGCTGGTCGACCCCGCCTTGAGCGCCTCGACCGCGTCGTGCAGCCGGCGTCGCTGCACCAGCCACTTCGGGCTCAGTCCGAGGCGCTGCTCGACCAGCCGCTGGAGGCTGCGCTCGGTGAGGCCGAGCTCGTCGGCCATCTCACCGACCCGGGTCACCTCGGGGTGCTCGCGGAGCCACGCGACGAGGTGGTTGACCAGCAGTCCCTGCTCGTCGACGGGCAGGAATCCGGTGAGCCACTCCTCCATCGCCGCGATCGCGGCGAGGTGCGATGCCGGGTCGTGCGGAGCGACCTCCATCGCGGCGCGGACGTCGTCGACCAGTCGGGCGTCCGGCAGCACCTCGACCAGGTCGATCGCCGTGTCGGTGAGCTCCGCGACGGACCGGCCGAGCACCAGCCGACCGGCGGCGGGCATCAGCATCGTGCCGACGGCATAGCCGTCGCC
Organism: Nocardioides exalbidus; assembly: GCF_900105585.1. Lineage (NCBI taxonomy): Bacteria > Bacillati > Actinomycetota > Actinomycetes > Propionibacteriales > Nocardioidaceae > Nocardioides > Nocardioides exalbidus. Next base: position 3,089,736 of record NZ_FNRT01000002.1, on the reverse strand, counting down.
CTCGAGCGTCACGCTCGAGCGGCCGCGGGCGACACCGTAGAGCCGGGCGTAGGTGTTGCTGACGACCACGAGGCAGATCGGGTGCTGGAGCGTGCTCTGGGTCGAGGGCTCGGCCAGCGACCAGACCGGGATCCAGTAGCGGTCGACGAGGTCGGCGAGGTGGTCGCTCGGCGCGTAGCGGTGGATCGGCGGCGACGGCCGGGTGACACCGGTCAGGTGGGCCCGGTCCACGGGGTCGGTGGGGTGCGGACCGCTCATGTGTCGGATTATCACAATCGCCACCGACACCGGGCCTGCGAGCCTCGGGGCCATGACCACCACGACCAGCACGAGTGCACAGAACTTCACCACGCGCGCGGACACCTTCGCCGCGATCCTCGACGGGGTCGGCGACCGGTGGGACGCGCCCACGCCCTGCGACGACTGGACGGTCCGCGACATCGTCGTCCACGCGATCGAGACGGAGCGCGAGTTCCTCGAGCGGCAGGAGCTCGACACCGGCACCGCGCCCGACACGACGGACCCGGCGGCCGCCTGGCGCCGGCACGCAGCCGCCGTGGCCGAGGTGCTCGGACGCGACGGCGTCGCCGAGCGGGAGTACGACGGCTACTTCGGGCGGACGACGATCGCCGCGACCATGGCCGACTTCTACGGCTGGGACCTCGTCGTCCACGGCTCCGACATCGCCCGCGCCACCGGCCAGCCGTGGGAGGTCAGCGAGGAGGAGGCCGACGTGCTCCACGCTGCCGCCGACGGCTGGGGCGACGCGCTCTACTCCGAGGGCGTCTGCGCGGAGGCGGTCGACGTACCGGACGACGCGTCCGCCTCCGACCGCCTCCTGGCCCGGCTCGGCCGCGACCCGCGCTGGGCGCCCGCAGCCTGACCTGCGGCCCGGATCTCGTCGGCCACCATCGCCATCGTGGCGCGGGCCCGCACGGGGTCCTCGGTGAGGAAGTAGTGGTCGACGCCGGGTGTGACGTCGTGGACGACGCGGACGCCGGCATCGCGCAGGCGGTCCGCGTACGCATCGCCCTCGGCCCGGAGCACGTCGCGCTCGGCGGTGAGCACGACCGCCGGCGGCAGTCCCGTGAGGTCCGGGGCCAGGAGCGGGGAGGCGTACGGCTCGCGCCGGCTCGCGGGGTCCGGGAGGTAGACCCGTCGCACGAGGCGGCGCAGGTCCGGCGAGATCATCCCGGGATCGCCGTCGCGCGGCTCGGCCGACAGGTCGAGCGCGGGGATCCCGAGCACCTGCAACGTCGGCGCGAACGATCCGGCGTCGCGCGCCTGCAGGGCGACCGAGGCGGCGAGCCCGCCGCCCGAGCTGAAGCCGCCGACCGACACGGGGGTGCCGTCCCCCGCAAGCGAGGCCGCGACGTCGTGGGCCTGCTGCTGGGCCACCGGGTAGGCCACCCGCGGAGCCACCTCGAAGTCGACGTTGGCCACCACGACACCGGCGGTCGCGGTGACGTAGCGGCACCACCAGTCGTCCATCTCCGGGTAGCGCATGAGGAAGGCACCGCCGTGGAGGTGGACGTGGATCGGCAGGTCCTGCCCGCCGGGTGAGTAGAGGTGCACCCGCACCCGGCCGTGGCGCGTTCGGACGTGGATCCTCTCGGGCGTCGGCAGGTCGCGACCCGCGAACCGCAGCCCGTCGCCGTACGACACCGCGAACCTCGCGCTCGCGCGGATCGCCTCGACGCGGAGCCGGTCTGCCAGTCGCATGCCCCGGCTTCGCAGCGGCCCCCGCGCCCGGATTGGTCAGCGCTGCGGTCAGCCGGCCTCGACCGTGACCACCGCGACTGTGCCGCGACCGGCGACCTCGCCCGGACCGATGACGAGGCTGCCGCGCGCCTCGCCCGTGATGACGTAGGCAGCCTGGTCGACGGCCAGTGGCAGGGCCGAGCCGCGACCGAGCTCGAGCACGGTGCAGTACGCCGCCACGCTCGCGTCGGCGATCACGTTGAGGGCACGCACGGGCCCCTCGGGCACGGACGCCACGACCTCGGCCTCGCCGGAGAAGGCGAACGGGCGCTGCGGCTCGACGACCTGAGGCACGCCGTCGACGGTCAGGTCGAGCACCGGGCCCTCCACGACCGTCAGCAGCCGGTGCAGGCCGGGGAACAGCGAGAAGGGCCCGTCGGACTCGATCGTGGCGAGGCTGATCCGCCACGACCCGTCACCCGCGCGCGCGAGCTCCCGCGTCGTGCCGCCACCGTTGGGCCACGGCCTCGGCGCGACGTCGTCGGCACGGACCGTGCGGCCGCCACTCACTTCTTGCCGGTCTTCTCCGCCGGCTGCGTGGTGGCGAGCGCGGCGACGAAGGCCTCCGGCGGCACCTCGACCGAGCCGATGTTCTTCATCCGCTTCTTGCCGGCCTTCTGCTTCTCGAGCAGCTTGCGCTTGCGGCTGATGTCACCGCCGTAGCACTTGGCGAGGACGTCCTTGCGGATCGCGCGGATGGTCTCGCGGGCGATCACGCGCGCGCCGATGGCGGCCTGGATCGGCACCTCGAACTGCTGGCGCGGGATCAGGTCCTTGAGCTTGCCGGCCATCATCACGCCGTAGGAGTAGGCCGCCTCGCGGTGGATGATCGCGCTGAACGCATCGACCGGCTCGCCCTGCAGCAGGATGTCGACCTTGACGAGGTCGGCGGCCTGCTCGCCGGAGCGCTCGTAGTCGAGCGAGGCGTAGCCCTTGGTGCGCGACTTCAGCTGGTCGAAGAAGTCGAAGACGATCTCGCCCATCGGCAGCGTGTAGCGCATCTCGACCCGGTCCTCGGAGAGGTAGTCCATCCCCTGCAGGTTGCCGCGCTTGAGCTGGCACAGCTCCATGATCGTGCCGATGTAGTCGGACGGCGCCAGGATCGTCGCCTTCACGACCGGCTCGCGGACCTCGGCGACCTTGCCGTCGGGGTACTCGCTCGGGTTGGTCACCTCGTGCTGGGTGCCGTCGTCCATGACGACCTCGTAGACCACGTTGGGCGCGGTCGAGATGAGGTCGAGGTTGAACTCGCGCTCGAGGCGGTCGCGGGTGATCTCCATGTGGAGCAGGCCGAGGAAGCCACACCGGAAGCCGAAGCCCAGCGCGCCCGAGGTCTCGGGCTCGTAGGTGAGGGCGGCGTCGTTGAGCTGGAGCTTCTCGAGGGCGTCGCGCAGGCCCGGGTAGTCGTCGCCGTCGATCGGGTAGAGACCGGCGTAGACCATGGGGTTGGGGTGCTTGTAGCCGCCGAGCGACTCGGTCGCGCCGTGGTGCTGCGAGGTGACGGTGTCACCGACGCGCGACTGGCGCACGTCCTTCACGCCCGTGATCAGGTAGCCGACCTCGCCGACGCCGATCTCCCCGGCCTTCACCGGCTCCGGGCTGATCACGCCGACCTCGAGCATCTCGTGGACCGCGTTGGTCGACATCATCTTGATCCGGTCGCGGTGGCTGAGCTTGCCGTCGACGACGCGGACGTAGGTGACCACGCCGCGGTAGGTGTCGTAGACGGAGTCGAAGATCAGCGCGCGCGCCGGTGCGTCGGCGTCGCCGACCGGGGCCGGCGTCTGCACCACGATCTCGTTGAGGAGCGCCTCGACGCCCACGCCCGTCTTGGCGCTGGTCAGGAGCACCTCCTCCGGCTCGCAGCCGACCAGGCCGGCGAGCTCGGCGGCGTACTTCTCCACGTTGGCGCTCGGCAGGTCGATCTTGTTGAGCACCGGGATGATGTGGAGGTCGGCACCCATCGCGAGGTAGAGGTTGGCCAGCGTCTGGGCCTCGATGCCCTGGGCGGCGTCGACCAGCAGGATCGCGGCCTCACAGGCCTCGAGCGACCGGGAGACCTCGTAGGTGAAGTCGACGTGGCCCGGGGTGTCGATCATGTTGAGCACGTAGGTGCCCGGCTCGGCGCCGGCCTCGTTGTCGGCGGGGACCGTCCACGGCATGCGCACGGCCTGCGACTTGATCGTGATGCCGCGCTCGCGCTCGATGTCCATCCGGTCGAGGTACTGCGCCCGCGACGCCCGCTCGTCGACCACCCCGGTCAGCTGCAGCATCCGGTCGGCCAGCGTCGACTTGCCGTGGTCGATGTGCGCGATGATGCAGAAGTTGCGGATGATCGACGGGTCGGTCGAGCCCGGCTGCGGCGCGTTCTTGAGGCTCACTGACTGCTTTCGGCTCTGGTTTCGAGTCTGGTACGACGGGGTCGGGCCATTCTTCCACGCTGGTCACGCCGCACCGAACCGGCGACGAGCCTGCCGACGGCGCTCCGCCCGACGAGGGCTAGCGTGCGGACACGTGACCCGGCCCGACGCGACGCGACTGCCCCTCGTCCCGGCCGTCGCGTTCGTCCTGGTGTGGTCGTCCGGCTACATCTCGGGTCCTGCCGCCGTGCACGCAGCCGCGCCGTTCTCCGTGCTCGGCTGGAGGTTCGTGATCGCCGCGGTCCTGGCCGCCGGGCTCGCGTTGCTCCTGCGCCGGCCGACAAGGATGGACCGCGGCACGCTCGGCCGCGTCGCCCTCGTCGGCCTGGTGATGAACGGGCTGATGTTCGGGATGATGTACGTCGCCTTCGACCTCGGCCTGGGCGCGACCCTCGCCTCGCTCTTCCACGCCCTCAGCCCGGTCCTGACCGCCGTCCTCGCGTCCGTCCTGCTCGGCGAGCGGATCTCGGCGGTGCAGGTCGGAGGCTTCGTCGTCGGGGTCGCCGGCGTGCTGCTGGTGCTCGGCTCCGACCTCGGGCACGCCGGCGGGCCGGTCGCGGTCGGCATCGGCTGCCTCAGCATGCTCACCCTCAGCCTCGGCACCCTCGGCCAGCGCTGGATCGGTGCCCGGCCCGACCTGCTCTGGTCGGCCGCCGTGCAGTTCGCGGTCTCCGCTCCCCCGATGCTCCTCCTCGGCTGGACCACCGAGGGCTTCTGGCCGGTCACCGACGCCCCGCGCGCCCTCGTCTCGGTCCTCTTCCTCGCGATCGTGAACTCGATCATCGGGCTCGTGCTGCTGTCGCTGCTCGTCCTGCGCGGCGGCTCGGGCGCGGCAGCGAGCCTGTTCTTCCTCAGTCCCCCCGTGACCGCGGTCCTCGCGTGGCTGGTGCTCGACGAGACGCTCACCCCGCTGCAGCTCGTCGGTCTCGTGGTCGCCGTGGTCGGGGTCGGCGCGGCCACCCGCACGCGGCGGGTGCCACCGCGCGGGGAGGACGTGCCGCTCACCGGGTGACGGTGAACGTCGCCTTCATCGTCGCCGTCGACGAGTCGCCGCCGTAGACCTCGATCAGCCCCGGCTCCACGACGTACTTCCCCCGGTTGTCGTAGAACCCGAAGTCGCTCGCGTCGAGGGTGAACGTGACCGTCGTGGACTGCCCGGGGTCGAGGCTCACCCGCTGGAACCCGCGGAGCCTGCGCACCGGCTGGGACAGGCTCGCCACCGGGTCGTGCAGGTAGAGCTGCGCCACCTCGTCGCCGGCGACGCTGCCGGTGTTGGTGACCCGCATCGACGCGGTGAGCCGGCCGTCGCGACGGACCGAGCTGCGGCTCAGGCGGAGGTCGCCGACCTCGAAGGTGGTGTAGCTCAGCCCGAAGCCGAAGGGGTAGAGCGGGTCGCAGGTGGCGAGGTCGCGGTAGCGGGAGTTGTACTTGGACGCGGCGTCGCACGGGCGGCCGGTGGGCTCGTGGTTGTAGTAGGTGGGTGCCGTGCCGACCCTCCGCGGGAAGGTCACGGGCAGCTTGCCGCCCGGGTTGACCGTGCCGAAGAGGACGTCGGCGACCGCGTGGCCGCCCTCGGTGCCGGGGAACCAGGCCTCGAAGATCGCCGCCGCCTTGCCCTGCACCGCGCTGAGGTCGAGGGGCCGTCCGTTGAGCAGCACCACCACGACCGGCTTGCCGGTGGCCGCCACGGCGTCGAGCAGCTTCTGCTGCTGGCCCGGGAGGGTCAGCTCGCTGCGCGCGTTGGCCTCGCCGCTCATGTAGGCGTTCTCGCCGAGCGCGAGGACCACCTGGTCGGCCGCCTCCGCCGCGGCCACGGCGTCGTCGATCGTGGTCCCGTCGTCACCGGGGCCGGCGCACACCTCGTCCTCGGGGGTCAGCGGCGGGTTCGCGACGTTGGGCGGGTCGAAGTTGTGGGCCAGGTTGCACGCCTGCGTGTACGTCACCTGGCCGGTGCTCGCGGCCGTCAGGCCCTCGACCAGCGGCACGTGGGCGGGCGCGAGCTCGTCGGCACCGCGACCGGGCCAGGGACCGAGCACGTCGTCGACGGTGTCACCGAACGGGCCGATGAGTGCCGTCGACCTGGCCGGGTCGAGCGGCAGCGCGCCACCGTCGTTCTTGAGCAGGACCATCGACCGGCCGGCGGCCCAGCGGCTCTTCGCCAGGTCGGCGGGCTTGCCGTAGCTGGCCGGGTCGGACGCCTTCGCCACGTCGACGTACGGGTGGTCGAACAGGCCGGCCCGGAACTTCACCCGGAGGATCCGTCGGACGGCGTCGTCGAGCCGCTTCATGGTGATCTGCCGGCTCGCGAGCAGCTGCTCGCCGTAGTCGCGGATGTTGGTGCTCACCATCTCCGAGTCGGTGCCGGCCATCAGTGCCGCGGCTCCCGCCTGCGGGCCGTCAGCGGCGACCCCGTGCCCGCACGGGCCCTCGTCGGGCGTGACCGGCGGGCAGGCGCGCAGCTCCGCGACGGCCGTGTAGTCGCTCTCGATGAAGCCGTCGAAGCCCCACTCCTTCTTGAGGATGTCGGTCTCGGTGTACTTGTTCGCGCACCCGGGGACGCCGTTGATCGAGTTGAACGAGCACATCACCGTGTCGGCGCCCGCGTCGATCGCGGCCTTGAACGGCGGGAGGTAGAGGTTGCGCAGCCGCGACTCGGACAGGTCGGTCGTGTTGTAGTCCCGGCCACCCTCGGCCTCGCCGTAGGCGACGTAGTGCTTGACGCTCGAGACGACCTTGTCGGGCCGGCTGTAGTCGGTGCCCTGGGCACCCTTCACGCGCGCGGCGCCCATGACCGAACCGAGGTAGGGGTCCTCGCCCGCACCCTCGACGATGCGGCCCCACCGCGGCTCGTGCGAGACGTCGACCATCGGGCTGTAGACCTGCTTGATGCCCTGGATGGCCGACTCGCGGGCCCCCACCTCGGCGTCGGCGCTCGCGACCTCCGGGTCGAAGGAGCTCGCGGCGCCCAGCGGCACGGGGAAGACCGTGCGGTAGCCGTGGACGGTGTCGTAGGCGAAGAGGATCGGGATGCCGAGCCGGGACTGCTCGACCGCGACGCGCTGGAAGTGGTTGATCTTCTCGGCGTCGACGAGGCTGAAGACCGAGCCCACTCCCGCCTTGGCGTCGGCGTCGGTGATCTGGCCGTCGGAGAGCAGCTGCACCTGCTGCAGCTTCTCCTTCGTGGTCATCCGGGCCAGGAGCGCGTCGACCTTGCGCTCGATGCCCGCGCTGGGCCTGCCCCGGGTCGGCGCGAGCGCCTCCTCGTCGTCGCTCAGGCCGCGCGCGGCGAGCGCCCCCGTGGCGAGGGCGAGGGTGAGGCCGACGGATGCGACGACGGCGAGGGTGCGGCGTTCGGTGCGCGCCATGGGTGTCTCCCGGGGGTCGGAGGAGCCGAGCCCGGACGGGACCTGCCCGAGCGCAGGTGTGACGTACCTCACCTTCCGCTCGCCCGGGAGCACTGTCAATGGACGTCGGCGCGCTCGCGCTGACGGGCTACCCCGAAGTGGGTACCCAGTAGCGGCGCTTGACCCCGCGCACGTCCTCGAGCACCCCGCCGGCGGCCTCGATGACCTTCGTCGAGCCGTGGTTGTCGACGTCGCAGGTGATCAGCGCCGGGTCGATCCCGAGGCCCGCGGCCCACGGGAGCGCGGCCTGCAGCATCGCGGTCGCATGGCCTTCGCGGCGGCGCGTGGGACGGACGTCGTAGCCGATGTGCCCGCCGACGTCGAGCAGGAAGTCGTTGAGGACGTGGCGGATCGCGAGCCGGCCGAGGTAGGTCTCGCCGTCGATCCACCACAGCGTCGTGCACGGCACGTGCCAGTCGGGCCGCGGGTTGTCCGGGCGCGCGTCCGCCTTCACGGACTCGACGAACGACTCGAACCTCTCGGGATCGGTCCAGCCCGGGGCGTGCACGTCGATCCACGCCGCGGTCTGGGAGAGCTCGACACCCTCGGCGACGAACTCGTCCATCGCCTCGAGGAACGACGCGCGGACATCTGCGGTGGGCAGCACGATCTCGGGCACGGGTCCATCCTCCACGTCCCCCTCCGGCCACTCCACCCGATATCCCGTCGTCGGCGCGCCCGAGCGTGGGGAAGGATGCGCCCATGCCCCGCCAGCCGCTCGCCGACTACCCCGCTCCCCACGGCAGGACCGCGCGCCGGCTCGAGTGGGGCTTCCTCCCGCCGAACCTCCGGACCTGGATCGAGCGCAGGTGCGGCTCCCCCGTCGTGTCCGCGATCTCGCAGACGAGCGGCTTCACGCCGGGCTTCGCGTCGGTGCTGGTGTGCGAGGACGGCTCGCGGCACTTCGTGAAGGCCGCGTCGGTGAAGGCCCAGCAGGTGTTCGCCGACTCCTACCGCGAGGAGGCACGCAAGCTCGCCGCGCTCCCCCGCTCGGTCCCGGCGCCCCGGCTGCTCTGGCAGCTCGACGACGACTGGGTCGTCCTCGGGATCGAGTACGTCGCCGGGCGGGCGCCGCGGAGGCCGTGGCGCGAGGACGAGCTCGACGCCGTGCTCGACTCCCTGGAGCAGGCGGCCGACGAGCTCACCCCGCCCCCGGCCGACCTGTCCCTCGACACGGCCGCGGCCGACTTCGCGCCGCTCGTCGAGGGCTGGGCGTCGCTCCGCGCGCACCGCACCGACCTCGATGCCGCCCACCTCGCGGAGGCCGAGGCGCTGGCCACCCGCTACGCCGAGGTCGTCGGCGGGGACACCCTCGTCCACACCGACATCCGCTCGGACAACGTGATCATCGACTCCGACGGCCGCGCGATGATCTGCGACTGGAACTGGCCGGTCCGCGGCGCCGCGTGGTTCGACTCCTTCGCGGCACTCATCGGCCCGCGCGGCGAGGGCATCGACGTCGACGCCGTGATCGCGTCGCGCCGGCTGCTGCGCGACGTCGATCCCGAGGCGTTCGACATCAACCTCGCGCTCTACGTCGGCTACTTCTTCACCCAGTGCGAGCTCCCCGTCCCGCCGACCTCGCCGCACATCCGCGACCACCAGCGCTGGCAGGGCGAGGTGTGCTGGGACTGGCTCGCGGAGCGCCGGGGCTGGTCGTGACGGCGCCGCGCGCGGTCGGCGTACGCCTCCCCTACGGATCCGTGCCGGCGGCCGTGCGCTCGTGGGTGGAGGGCGTGCTCGGCTCACCGGTGGTCTCGGTCGCCGAGCAGGTGGGCGGCATGTCGCCCGGCTGCGCGACCCGGCTGACCTGTGCCGACGGCACCCGGGCCTTCGTGAAGGCGGTCGGCGACGACCTCAACCCGGACACGCCGAACCTCTTCCGCCGCGAGGCCGCCGTCCTCTCCCACCTCGGCGAGCACCGGCTCTGGGCGCGGCTGCTGGCGTCGTACGACGACGGGGCGTGGGTCGCGCTGCTGATCGAAGACGTCGAGGGGCGCCACCCCGACTTCGCGGACGGTGCCGAGCTCGAGGCGGTCCTGGCCGGGGCCGACCGGCTCTCCGAGGCACTCCGGGAGCGCGGCGAGCCACCGTCGGCCCGCCTCCTCGACGTCGGCGACGTGTTCGGGAAGTGGGCCGACACGCTCGACGCGCTGCCCTCGGCGCCTCCCGGGGCCCCGGTCCCCGACTGGCTGGTGAGCCAGCAACGCGAGTGGTCCGACGTCCTCCGTGCGCAGGCCGACGTGGCCGCGGCCCAGCTCGTCCACTGGGACGTCCGGATCGACAACCTGCTGCGTCGTCCGGACGGAGACGTCGTCTTCGTCGACTGGGGCATGGCCGCTCGCGGGCCGGCGTGGGTCGACCCGCTGCTGGCCCGGATGGAGCGGATGGACGACCCGTGGTTCGACACCTCGATCACGTCGTCCCCCGCCCTCGTGGGAGCGGGTGACGACGCGGTCACGGCCTTCCTCGCGGGGTTCGGCGCGCACCTCGCCGTCCGCTCGGTGACGGCCGTCGACGTCAACCTCCCGACGATCAACGATTTCCGCCGGACCGAGTCGCGGCGGATGCTGGCTGCGGTCGCGCGACGCACCGGCCGCCGGGCGAGCTGAGCGATTTGGGCACGCGCGAGGCCGGACGGTAGTGTTCATCCCTGCATGTCCGGCACCCGACCCGCACTCCCTCTCAGAGCGCAGGGTTGCCAGGCAGCCGACAGGCACCAGACTTCCATTCCAGACCAGCTCGAGCATCCGAGGATCCAGACGTGGCGAACATCAAGTCCCAGATCAAGCGCAACAAGCAGAACGAGAAGGCGCGCCAGCGCAACCAGGCCGTCAAGTCGCGCCTGAAGACCGCGGTCCGCAAGTTCCGCGAGCTCTCCGAGGCGGGCGACAAGGACGCCGCGACCGCTGCCGGCCGCGACGCCATGAAGGCTCTCGACAAGGCCGCCTCGAAGGGCGTCATCCACGCCAACCAGGCCGCCAACCGCAAGTCGTCGATCGCCAAGAAGACCGCCTCCCTCTGAGGCTGGCCCCTGGTCGACACCTCACGCCGGACACCCGCCCTCGTGGCGGGTGTTTCGCATTTCCGGGCTAGCGGGACTCGCGCAACGCGGCGACGGTGAGCACCAGCCGCTCGAGGGCGTAGGACGCGTCGTGGGCCTGGCCCTTGATGTCGGCGTCGGCGACCGCGACGGACCGCACCACCTGCGCGATCCCCTCCGGGCTGAAGGAGCGGGACTGCTGGCGGACCGTGCGCACCTTCCACGGCGGGACGCCGAGGTCGCGGGCGAGGTCGGCCTCCCGGGCGCCACGCGGCGCACCGAGGTAGCGGGCGATGCTCCGGGCGGAGGCCGCCATCGCCGAGGTCACCAGCACCGGCGAGGTCCCGGAGTCGAGCGCCCAGCGAAGCTCCTCCAGCGCGCGGGTCCGGTCGCCGTCGAAGGCCGCGTCGGCCACCGTGAAGGACTTCGCCTCGGCCCGGCCGCCGAAGTAGCGCTGGACCTTGTCGATCGTCAGGTGCTCGCCGTGGAAGTCGTTGGTGAGCTGGTCGGCGGCGGCCGCGAGCGAGCGCAGGTCGGTGCCGACCGCCTGCACGAGGAAGGCTGCGGCGTCGGAGTCAATCCGCGCGCCGTGCGAGGCGACCTCCGAGGTGACGAAGGCCGGCATCGCGCTGGGCTTGACCTCCTCGGACTTCACCTCGGTCACCGGGCCGAGCTTGCGCAGCTTGGTGAGCACGCCGCTCCCCTTCTGCCCGCCCGAGTGCACGAGCACGAGGGCGACGTCCTCGACCGGCGACCCGCAGTAGTCCAGCAGCCCGTCGACCGACTCGTCGGGCAGGTCCTCGATGCCGCGCACGATGACGCACCGGATGGACGAGAACAGCGACGGTGCGGACATCTCCCCCAGCGACGCGAGGGTGAGGTCGGACGCCATCGACTCGGCCAGCTCGGCGTCGGCGTCGTGCGCCCGGACCGCCTCGCGGACCGACGCGACGGTGCGCGCGGAGAGGTATTCCTCCTTGCCCGTCACGAGGACGACGTGGCCGAGGACCTGCTCGGCGGTGGGGGTGCGTGCCATGGTGCGGCCACCCTATCCGCGACCCACGACACCGACGCCGCCCTCTCGGACCACCACCCCGACGTCGCCCGAGAGGTCGGTGCGCCACACCCGGGAGCCGGCCGCGGTGAGCGCGGCGAGGAGGTCGGGGGCCGGGTGCCCGTAGTCGTTGTCCGCCCCCACCGACACGAGCGCGACCCGCGCGCCGAGCGAGGTCAGCCAGTCGAGGTCCTGGTGCCGGCTGCCGTGGTGCGGCACCTTCAGCACGTCGACGCGGAGCCCGGGCAGGTCGCGTGCCAGCGAGCGCTGCGCCGAGGGCTCGACGTCTCCCGTCAGCAGGATCCGGATGCCCTCGACCTCGGCGACGAGCACCACGCTGGCGTTGTTGGGGCCGCTCTCCCCCGCGTCGCCGGCGCCGCCGCCCGGCTCGGGCCACACGGCCTGGAGCGTGACCGCGCCGAAGCTCCGCGTCTCGCCGTACGCCGCCACGCCGGGGTCGCCGCCCGCCGCGTCCTCCACCGACCGCACGCCGTCCTCGGGCTCGAGCAGCCAGGTCGACTCGACCGCACCCACCCGACGGTCGTCGTAGACACCGGCGACGCCGTCGACGTGGTCGGCGTGGAAGTGGGTCAGCACCACGAGCGGCACGTCGGTGATCCGCAGCCGGTCGAGGCAGGCGTCCATCAGCGCGGGATCGGGCCCGGCGTCGACGACCACGCCCGACCGAGGTCCGGCCCGGAGCACGAGCCCGTCACCCTGCCCGACGTCGCACATCGCGAGGACCCAGCCGTCGGGCGGCCAGCCGGGCGACGGTGGCCGGACCAGCATCACCGCGACCAGCAGCCCGGTGCAGGCGAGGGTCGTCCCGGGCCGGCGCAGGAGCCGGGGCGCCAGCGGCACGGAGAGCACGCACAGTGCCGTCAGCACGACGAGGGCCACCGGGCTCGTGCCCCAGTCGACGGCGGCGGTCGGGACGTCCGCGCCCCAGCGCGCGACCGAGATGATCCAGCCCGCCGACCACGCGGCGGGCGCGGCGACGAGCACGCCGAGCGGCGCCCAGACCAGACCGAGGAGCCCGCCGGCCAGGCCGAGGACCGTCGCCGGAGCGACGGCCGGCGCAGCGAGCAGGTTGGCCGCCACCGCCACCAGGCTCACCTGTCCCGACAGCGCCGCGACGACCGGTGTGCACGCCACCTGCGCGGCCAGTGGCACCGAGACCGCCTCGGCCACCCAGCGAGGCGTCCACCGCACCAGCGCATCGCGCCAGACCGGCGCGAGCAGCAGGATCCCGCCGGTCGCGAGCGCCGACAGTGCGAACCCGGCCGACACCGCCAGGGACGGCGAGACCAGGAGCAGGCCGAGCACCGCCACGCCGAGGCACCGCGTGCCGCGGGAGCGGCCGTTGGCACCCATCCCGACCAGCGCGACGGTGCCCATCGCCGCAGCGCGGACGACGCTGGGCTCGGCGCGGGCGGTCAGCACGAACCCGGCGATCCCCAGTGCGGCGAGGACGTGGAGCCAGCGACCGCGCACGCCGACCCAGCGGGCGAGGATGATCACGAACCCGACGACCAGGGTGAGGTTCGTCCCGCTCACCGCGAGCAGGTGCGTGAGCCCCGTCGTCCGGAAGTCGTCGGCGAGGGCCTCGTCCAGGCCGCCGTCGTCGCCCACCACGAGCGCCGGCACGAGCTCGCGCGCGTCGGCGTCCCGCCCCGCGACCGAGGCGCGCACGGACCGTCGTACGGCAGCCGCTGCGTCCCACCAGACGTCGGGCTCCCCGACCACGCGCGGATCGCCCGTCGGCCGGACGAGTGCCGCGACGTCGTCGTCGGCGGGCACCAGCCGGGCGGTGGTCACCAGCGTCGTGCCGAGCTCCGGGCGCGGCCAGTCCTCACCGGCCATCACGACCACGGGCGCGTCGAGCTCCCACGCGCTCCCCCGGCCCTCGACGTGCGTCACGTCGGCCCGCGCGACCTGGAGGTCGCCGTACTGGCCCGCGACGACCCGGACGTCGGAGGTGATCTCCATCCGGAGCGTGACGATCGCGCCGTCCTCGGCGAGGACGGCCAGCGGCGAGGTGGCGACCAGCGTCTGCTGGAGGGCGGCGACACCGGCGACGGCGGCCAGTGCCGCGACCGGGCCGAGCCAGGCGGCTGCGAGCGTGCGGCGTACGACGAGCAGGCCGGCGCCGGCCACGACGACCAGCACCGCCACCAGCGCGACGCGTCCCGGCAGCACGAGCACCAGGAGCGCGCCGGTCCAGGCGCCCACGCCGAGGCCGACGGCGCGGAGGTCGGGCACCGGTCGACCGCGGTCAGATGGTCACGAGCGGGGCGATGTCCTCCAGCGTCGCCTCACCGATGCCGTCGACCTCGAGCAGCTCGTCGACCGAGGTGAAGCCGCCGTTCTCCTCGCGCCACGACAGGATCGCGTCGGCGGTCACCGGGCCGACGCCGGGGAGCGTGTCGAGCGCGGCCTGGTCGGCGGTGTTGAGGTTGACCAGCGAGCCCGACGGCGTCGACGACCCGGCCGAGCCCACGGTCCCCGCGACGCCGGGCGCGGGCGCGACGCCGACCAGGATCTGCTCGCCGTCGACGATCGGGCGCGCGAGGTTGAGCGCGGTCAGGTCGACCCCGCGACGAGCGCCTCCGGCCGCCTCGAGCGCATCGATCACGCGCGACCCGGCGGGCAGGACCGCGATGCCGGGTCGTCGTACCTTGCCGGCGACGTCGACCACCAGGTCGCCCGTCGCGTCTGGCGGTGCGCTGACGTCAGCCAGCGGCTCGGGCGACCCCGACGTGCCCGAAGAAGTGCTGGAGGACGAGCCGGACGCGGCGGCCGGGCCGAGCGGCACCACCTCCGCCTGGTCGCGGATCGCCCACCACGCGGCGAGCCCGACCGCCAGCGCCGCCACGACCGTGACGACGGCGAGGTGCACCGGCCCGAGCCGGAGACCGCCGACCTGCATCCGCCGCGAGGCGTGGCGACCCGGCACCGGCAACACCACGGGGACCGGCGGCTCCTCACCGGGCCGCACCCGGACCCGCGTGCGGTCGGGGTCGTCGCTGTCGACCGACCCGTCGCGCACGGCCGCGAGCTCCGCACTCAGCGTCGCCAGGCGTCGCGACACCGCCTCGGCGTGCTCGGAGGACGACTGGGATCGGCGCATCCCTCCACGCTAGGAACGCCGGACCGCCCACCGACAGTGGCGCTCGCCAATCTGTGGACAGCGCCACCCCTCGCGGGTCGTATGCTCCCGCCATGCGGATGGGGGACGTCGCGCGCTTCGCGCGGGCTCGGCCGCTCCCGCAGCAGGCCGGTGCACTCGCGGGCCTCGCCCTGCTGGCGAGCGCCCCGTTCGGCGGGCTGTCGGTGGTGCCCGAGCCCGGAGCGGGGTCGTGGACGACCGGGACGCCGTTCGAGGTCGGGCCGTTCGAGGTCACCGTCGACCGCGCGGTGTCCACCGACGACCTCGGGGCAGCGGTCCCTCCGCCGGCCGAGGGAAACCGGCTGGTGGCGGTGGTGGCCGACGTCGAGAACGTCAGCGACCGGATGGCCTACCTCTCCCTCCTGACCGACGCGGTGCGCCCGGCGGCCTCCGGAACCGTCGACGGAGGGAACGACCCGTTCGCCCGGGGTCCGGCGCCCGAGGTCTACCTCGTCAAGGACACCTCGACCCCCACGCTCCTCAACCCCGACGTCGCGCTGCGCGTGGTCCTCGTCTGGGAGCAGAACCCCGGGGCCGCCGCCGACCCGGGGACCCTGCGCCTCGACGTCGGGGGCTACGACTTCGTGGAGGAGGGCTCCCTCACCCTGGACAGCAACTTCTGGCTCCCCGACGCCGGGGTCGCGCTGTCGGGCGAGGTCGCCGTCGAGCCGGTGGAGGACGACGCATGACGCACCGTGCCGTCCGTGGCGCCGGCGTGGCCGCCGTGGTGCTGGCCGCACTGGCCCTCGGGCGGGTGATCACCGAGGCCGGGGCCGACGGGGTCGCCGAGGACCCCTTCGTGTCCCGCGCCGGCGTCGGCGAGCGGGTCGACCTCGGCTACGGGACGGTCGAGGTGACGGCCGTGCGGGGAGCCCGCGGGGTGACCACGCCGACGAGCGCCACCCAGGCGGGCGGCGAGCTGGTGCTGGTCGACGTCGAGGTGCGGACGGAGCAGGAGCTCACGACCTACGCCGGCGTCCAGCTGGTCGACCGGCTCGGCCGGGTGCTGTTCAGCGACTCCCGGCTCGGCTGCGCCGCCGACGTGCGGCCCCTGGTCGGGATCGACTGGCGAGCGACGTACTGCTTCGACGTCGACCCCGGCACGCTGGAGGGCCTGACCCTCCGCTTCGCACGGGGCGACGACGGGGTCGACGGCTCCGGCCAGCGTCGCGACGCGGTCGCGATGATCGACCTCGGCATCGGTGCCGACGTGGCCCGCGACATCGCGGACGACGACGAGGTGGTCCGGGTCGCGGCCGCCGGACCCCGAGGGGTGTCGTGACGACGCCCACCGGGCGCGGCTGGTGGCGCCGCAACCGCTGGTGGCTCCCCGTGGTCCCGCTCGCCCTCGCGGCCATGCTGGCCGCCAGCTCGATCCGGCTCGGCACCTTCTGGTGGGAGGCCGACTACCACCGGGCCACGCAGGAGGTCGCGGCCGGTGAGTGGGCCGACGTGCGCGACGGGGGCACGGATGCCCTCGGGGACTTCGAGCGGCACTTCCGCGTGCGCCTCGACGCGCTGACCGAGGTCGAGCGGTTCGCCCCGCCGGAGTCGTCCGCCGTCCAGGAGCTGCCACCGGGCACCCGCGCGGTCGCCGCGCACCTGGAGTTCGAGGCCGATCCCGAGGAGCCGCTGGCCGGGTGCACCGTCGTCCTCGTCGGGTCGGACGGCGTCCTCTACGGCGGCGACACGTCCGACGCCTACGACCAGTCGTCCCAGTGCGTGCCCGCCGATCGGCCCGGTCCCCTGCTGGCGCTGCTGGGCACCGAGACGGAGCGGACGACCGCGCCGGGCGAGGAGCGGCCGGAGCAGTGGACGACCGCACCCGTGATGGTCGTGCCCGACGACGCCCGGATCATCGCGGTGCAGATCCGCTACGAGCCTCCGGACTACCTGGTCCTCCGGGCACAGGACTGACGTCGGGGTCGACAGCTCGAGCGGTCACCACCCACTCCACCGCGGCTGCGAGGAGCGGCACCAGCACGACCAGCGACACGGCCTGGCCGAGGGCGCTCTCCCAGGGCTCGAACGCCAGCCACGTGTCGGTCTCGGTGGGACCCGCCACCTGCCGCCAGGCGTACGACACCAGCAGCGGGACCCGCAGCGCGACCAGGAAGACCAGGCCGAAGGCCAGCATCGGGGCGAGCCCCGCGCCGGCGAGCAGCTTCAGGCTGCCCCACAGCGCCGAGAAGCGCTCGGACACGTCGGCGAGCAGCGCCCGCAGCCCGCTGCCGACCACGTGGCGCGCGGTCCGGGCGGGACGCGGCCCCTCACCGTCCGCGATGGCAGGCTCCTCCGGCTCCTCGGGTCCCGAGAGCTTGTGCCCGAGGACCACGGCCGCCACGGTGAGCCAGGCGAGCGGCACGACGACGACCGCGTCGAGGGACCCGACCAGGGCGGACAGGAAGGAGACGACGCGTTCGACCGGACCGGCGAGCGGCCCGATCGCCTCCAGGACCGAGTCGTAGCGGGACTCCACGAGCGCCACCGCGCGACGCTCGGCCAGCCACCCCTGGCCCTGGTTCTCGACGGCGACGAGGTAGCGGCTCCCCTGCCCGGTGTAGAAGACCTCGACCAGGGCACCGACGAAGGCCAGTGCGACGAACTCCGTGCGACGCTCGAAGCGTCCCAGCGCCCACCTCGCCGTCCACGCGACCACGACGATCCCGAGGAACGCGGCGAACCCCCAGTCCAGCCCGAGGCGGCCGCCGAAGTCGACGGCGTCGGCCACGCCCGGGCGGACCTGGTTGAACTCGTCGAACGCGGCGGCGTTGAAGAACGCCAACCGGTCCTCCTCGAGCAGCCCGCTGCTGACGTAGACCGCGAGGAACGGCACCAGGAAGCTGACCGCCACGTCCACCAGTCGTCGCTCACGGCGCTCGGTGGTCGCCACCGGACCGCTGCGGTCCGACAGCTCGCGCAGCCCCGGCAGGTCGCGGCCCAGCAGGAGGAGCATCGAGATGACGCCGAGCAGGTAGCCGAGCGGGGCCAGCTGGAGGACGGCCTGGGCGACCAGCGCGTGCTGGTCGGAGACCTCCACCGCAGCCCACAGCGCGCCACGGCGCAGGGCCATGGCGAGGAAGGCCAGCGTCAGCAGCATCGGCCAGTGCCGGAGCCAGAGCCGTCCGGCCACGACCAGGACGGCGCCGACCTGGCGCCAGGCCGGCGTCACCGGCCTGCTGGTCGCGGCGAGACGCAGACCGCGACCATCCCCGGGCCGACGTGGGCACCGAGGACGGCGCCCAGCTCGCCGCAGAGGACCTCGCGCCCCTCCAGCCCGGCGGCCAGGCGCTCGGTGAGGGCGGCCGCCAGCTCCTCGGCGCGCTCGGCGTTGGCGAGGTGGGCGACGCTCACGTCGACGGGCACGTCGCCGGCCGCCTCGACGGCGAGCTCGGCCAACCTGGCGAGCGCACGCGATGCCGTCCGCACGCGCTCGCGCGGGACGACCCTCCCGTCGGCGATCTCGAGCAGCGGCTTGACCGACAGCGCGCTGCCGAAGATCGCGGCGGCGGCACCGATGCGGCCGCCGCGGCGGAGGTACTCGAGGGTGTCGACGTAGAACAGCGAGGAGGCGGCCTCGCCCCGGGCCAGCGCGGCGTTGGCGGCGTCCTCCCCCGACCCACCGGCCTCCAGCACGTCGACCGCGGTGAGGGCCGCGAAGCCGGTGGCGATGCCGACCTGCCCGGAGTCCACGACGTGCACGGGCAGGTCGACCTCGAGCGCGGCGAGCTGGGCGGACTCGAAGGTGCCGCTCATCTCCCCGGACAGGTGGACCGAGACGATCTCGTCGACGCCCTCGGCCTCCAGCGAGCGGTAGAGGTCGGCGAAGAGGGCCGGCGCCGGCCGCGAGGTGCTCACCGGGACGAACGCCCGCAGCGCCTCGGCGACGACCTCAGGCGTCGCACCGTCGGGGCCCTCGTCGAGCACACGCGCGCCGATGACCACCTGGAGGGGCACGACCCGGATGCCGCGAGCCTCCGCCAGCTCGGGCGGGAGGCTCGCGGTCGAGTCCGTGACGACCACCACGCGAGTCATGCGGCGACCCTACTGGGACAGGTCGGTCAAGGTCAGACGACGATGTTGACCAGCTTGGGCGCGCGCACGATCACCTTGCGCACCGTCGCTCCGTCGATCGCCCGCTGGACGCCCTCGTCGGCCATGGCCGCGGCCTCCAGGTCGGCGTCGGAGATGTCGGGCGACACCTCCAGCCGTCCCCTGACCTTGCCCTTGACCTGCACGATCGCGGTGACGGTGTCCTCGACCAGCAGCGCCTCGTCGACGACCGGCCAGCCCGCGCGGGCGACCGTGGTCTCGTGCGACGGGTTCCGGCCCAGCCGCTCCCACATCTCCTCGGCGGTGTAGGGCGCGACCAGGGACAGCAGGATCGCCACGGTCTCAGTGGCCTCACGGACGGCCGGGTCCGCCGGGCCGCAGCCGGAGTCGATGGCCTTGCGGGTCGCGTTGACCAGCTCCATCACGCGGGCGACCAAGACGTTGAAGCGGTAGGTCTCGACCAGCTCGGCCGCGTCGTGGACGGTGCGTGCCGTCGTACGCCGCAGCGCGACGTCGCCGGTCGCCACGTCCGCCTCGGGAGCCGAGGTGACGTCGCCCGACAGCCGCCAGGCCCGCTGCAGGAAGCGCAGCGACCCGTCGGGCGACATGTTGGCCCAGTCGATGTCGTCCTCCGGCGGGCCGGCGAAGACCAGCGTCAGACGCACGGCGTCCACGCCGAAGGCACCCAGCTGGTCCCCCAGGTTGACGCCGTTGCCCAGCGACTTGCTCATCTTCTTGCCCTGGTTGATCACGAAGCCCTGGTTCAGCTGGGCCGACCACGGCTCGCGGAAGCCGACCAGGCCCATGTCGTTCAGGACCTTGGTGAAGAACCGGCCGTAGAGCAGGTGCAGCACCGCGTGCTCGACGCCGCCGACGTACAGGTTGACCGGCATCCACGCGTTGACCTTGTCG
This sequence comes from Nocardioides exalbidus, assembly GCF_900105585.1. Lineage (NCBI taxonomy): Bacteria > Bacillati > Actinomycetota > Actinomycetes > Propionibacteriales > Nocardioidaceae > Nocardioides > Nocardioides exalbidus. The sequence goes on along the minus strand of NZ_FNRT01000002.1, from coordinate 3,069,920 downwards.
GTGTCGAAGGCCTGGGTGTCGTCGTTCGGCGAGCAGTAGCGGAACATGTACCAGGACGAGTCGACGAACGTGTCCATCGTGTCCGTGTCACGCGTGGCCGGGCCGCCGCAGGTCGGGCAGGCCACGTTGACCCAGTCGGTCGCCCCGCCCAGCGGCGAGGTGCCCTTGGGCTTCAGGTCGGCGCCCTTCAGCATCGGCAGCGTGACCGGCAGCTGGTCCTCGGGCACCGGGACCTCGCCGTCCACCGGGCAGTGGATGATCGGGATCGGCGCGCCCCAGTAGCGCTGGCGGCTCAGCAGCCAGTCGCGCAGCCGGAAGTTGACCGCACCGGAGCCGCGGCCGTCGGCCTCCAGCCTCTCGATGATCGTGCGGATGCCGGACGCCTTGTCGGACAGGCCGTCCAGCTCGCCGGAGTTGACGTACGCCCCGTCGCCGGAGGTCGCGACGCCCGACTCCTCCGGGTCTTCGGCGCCCGGGACGTCGATGACCCGGCGCACCGGCAGACCCATCGCCTTCGCGAAGTCCAGGTCGCGCTGGTCGTGCGCGGGCACGGCCATGATCGCGCCGGTGCCGTAGTCGGCCAGCACGTAGTCGCTCGCCCACACCGGGACCTGCTCGCCCGAGACCGGGTTGGTCGCGGTGATGCCCAGGTCGACGCCCGTCTTGGGGCGGTCGGTGGCCAGGCGGTCGATGTCGGAGGCCTTGCGGACTTCGACCAGGTAGTCCTCCAGCGCCTGCGCACGGTCGGGGTGCACGATGTCGGCGGCCAGCGGGGCGTCGGCGGCGACCACCATGAACGTCGCGCCGTACAGGGTGTCGGGGCGGGTCGTGTAGACCTCGATCTCGCGCTCACCCGTCGCGGTGTGCAGGGCGAAGGTGACGTGCGCACCCTCGGAGCGGCCGATCCAGTTGCGCTGCGCGGTGACCACGCGGTCGGGCCAGGTCTTCTCCAGCTCGTCCAGGCCGTCCAGCAGCTCCTGGGCGTAGTCGGTGATCTTGAAGTACCACTGGGTCAGCTCCTTCTTGGTCACCTCCGCCCCGCACCGCTCGCAGAAGCCGTTGACGACCTGCTCGTTGGCCAGCACCGTCTGGTCCTGCGGGCACCAGTTGACCGGGCTGTTCTTGCGGTAGGCCAGGCCGCGCTCGTAGAACTTCAGGAACAGCCACTGCGTCCAGCGGTAGTACTCCGGGTCGCTGGTGTTGAAGGTGCGCGACCAGTCGAAGGAGGCGGCGTACTTCTGGCACGACTCGATCGAGCGCGCGATGTTGGCGCGCGTGTAGGTGTCGGGGTGCTCGTCGTTGCGGATCGCCGCGTTCTCCGCCGGCAGGCCGAAGGAGTCGAAGCCCATCGGGTTCAGCACCTCGTAGCCGCGCTGCCACCAGTAGCGCGCCACCACGTCGTGCAGCGCGAACACCTCGGCATGACCCATGTGCAGGTCGCCGCTCGGGTAGGGGAACATCGTCAGCGCGTAGCGCTTCTCGCGCGGGCTGTCGTCGTCGGCCCGGAAGGGCTGCAGGTCGTCCCAGACCTGCTGCCACTTGGTCTCGGTGGCCGCGATGTCGTAGGTCGCCGCGTCGTGGCTCGGCTCGTGACTCGGGACGGTGGTGCTCTGCTCGGGGTTCATCTCTCTCGCTCCTGGTGGGTCCGTGCTCCCGACATGAAAAAACCCCTCACACATGGAGGGGTGGCCGCGATGACTGCCTGGACGGTGAGTCAGCGCGGCTGTCGAAGGAGCAGGAACTGCGACCGCATGGAGCCATCCTACCGCCTCGTGCGGCGCGGGGTGACCCCGCGCCGCACGGCTGGCTCATTTCACGAACTGGGGCGTGAACGGCGGGTTCCACCACTCGCCGTTGTAGGCCTTGACCGCGCCGATGACGTGCATGATGCCGGCGATCACCGGCGGCACGAAGAACACCGGCAGCAGGACGAAGAAGCCGATGCCGAGCGTGACGAGGCCGAGCACCACGTAGACGATCCCGAGCACGACCCACCAGATGAACATCGAGATCTGGACGTTGATCGAGTTGGCTGCGTGGGCACGCACGAACGGCCCGCGGTCCTTGTAGAGCACGAAGACCACGATCGAGGCGACGAAGCCCAGGAAGCCGACGGAGGCGATCATCGCGACCAGGGCACCGAGGTGGCTGAGCATGCCCCAGCTGCGCTCCTCGTCGGGCCGCAGCGGCGGCTGCTGGTGGGCCGGCTGGGGCTGTCCGTAGGACTGCTGGCCCGGCTGGCCGTACGGCTGCTGGCCGTAGGCCTGCGTGGGGTCGCCCTGCTGGCCGGACGGGTACTGGCCGGACGGGTACTGGTCGGACATCTCACTCACTCCTCGTCGTTCGATGGCACCAGCCAAGCACGTCGGAGGGTCGGATTCATCTCGTTCCGGGGTCGGCTCAGGGGTGTGTCAGGGATCGTTCCGGGCTTCGTCCGAGTACTTCCCAATAAGTGTTTGACAGTCACGGCCGCCCCTCGGCACACTCACTCCCCAAGAACTCTTGGAGGGTCACCATGTCCGAGGCACTCACCGATCCGCAGGCGGTCTCCGCGCTGCGCTCGGTCGCGCACCCCGTGCGGATCCGGATCCTGTCGCTGCTGACCGCCCAGGCGATGAGCGCCGCGGAGGTCGCCCGCGAGCTCCGGCTCACGCACGCCAACGCGTCGTACCACCTCCGGGTGCTCCAGGAGGCGGGCGAGCTCGTCGTGGAGAGCGAGGAGAAGATCCGCGGCGGGGTGGCCAAGCGCTACCGGTACGTCGTCGTGGACGCCCCCGCGGTCGGCGCGCCGGCGACCAACGAGGACCGGATCGCTTACGTCCACGCCATCGCCACCGACGTCACCCGGCGCCAGTCCCGGCACCAGCGCGGCAGCGGGCAGCTCTCCGACATCGAGACCTGGGTCGAGCCCGAGGTGTGGGACGAGGCCGTCTCGCTGCTCCGGCAGGCCAGCGACCTGCTGCACAGCCGGGCAGCCGCTCCCCGCTCGGCGGGCACGAAGCACGTGAGCGCCTCGATGTTCGCCTTCGAGATGGAGGACGGGATGGAGGACGGGTCATGACCTGGGCCGACGCGATCGCGCCGCTGCGCAACCGCAACTTCGCGTGGTACTTCGCCTCCCGCTTCGTCAACACCCTCGGCAACATGATGGCGAGCATCGCGCTGGCCTTCGCGGTGCTCGACATCACCGACTCCCCCACGGCGCTGGGCCAGGTGCTGGCCGCGCACACGATCCCGATGGTCGCGCTGCTGCTCTACGGCGGCGTCATCGCCGACCGGTTCCCGCGCACGCTGGTGCTCCAGTTCTCCAACTTCGCCTCCGCGATCAGCCAGGGTGCGATCGCGCTGCTCGTGCTCGGCGGGCACGCCGAGATCTGGATGCTCGTGGTGCTGAGCGTCGTGCACGGCGCAGTCTCCGGGATCGGCTTCCCCGCCATGGCGAGCGTGCTCCCGCAGCTGGTGCCCCGCGAGCACCTCCAACCCGCCAACGCGCTGATCTCCCTGACCCGCAACGGGATGGCGGTGCTCGGCCCGACCATCGGTGCGCTCCTGGTCGTCACCGTCGGCTCCGGCTGGGCGCTCGCGGTCGACGCGGCCACGTGGCTCCTCGCGGCCCTGCTGCTCCTGCCCGTCGCCCTGCCACCGAAGGAGCCGAGCAAGGCACGCCCCGACACGGTCCGCGAGCTGCGTGAGGGCTGGACCTTCTTCTGGTCGGTGCCGTGGCTGTGGGCCGTCGTCGTCGGGTTCGGCGCCCTCAACTTCATCCATGCCGGGGCGTGGTCGACGCTCGGCCCGGCCGTCGCCGACGACACGATCGGCCGCCAGGCGTGGGGTTACGTGCTGTCCGCCGAGGCGGTCGGGCTGCTCGTCACGACGGTCGTGCTGCTGCGCGTCCGCCTCGAGCGACCACTGCTGCTCGGCATGATCGGCGTCTCGATGATGGCCCCGCCGATGCTGGTGCTCGGCGCCTCGCCGCACCTCGTCGGCCTCATCGTGGTGGCGTTCGTCTCCGGCGCCGGCACCGAGGTCTTCGGCATGGGCTGGAACCTCGCCATGCAGGAGAACATCGATGACGCGATGCTGTCGCGTGCCTACTCCTACGACGCGCTCGGCTCGTTCGTCGCGCTCCCGCTGGGCCAGCTCGTCTACGGTCCGCTCGCCCTGGCGTTCGGCTTCGAGGAGGTGCTGGTCGTGTCGGCCGTGGCCTACGTCGCCATCGTCGCGCTGGTGCTGTGCTCGAGGTCCGTCCGCACCCTGCAGAGGGCACCCGCGACCCCGACCGACGCGGTGACGAGCGCCACGGATTAGGGTCCCGGCATGGGAGTCCTGGACCAGTTCCGCCTCGACGACAGGGTCGTCATCGTCACCGGTGCGTCGAGCGGCCTGGGCGTCGCCTTCGCCCACTGCTTCGCCGAGGCCGGCGCCGACATCGTGCTCGGCGCGCGTCGTGCCGAGAAGCTCGAGCGGGTCGCGGAGTCGGTCCGCTCGACCGGTCGGCGCGTCCACACCGTCGTGACCGACGTGGCGGTCCCCGAGGACTGCCAGGCGCTCGTCGACGGGGCGATGGAGAAGTTCGGCAAGGTCGACGTGCTCATCAACAACGCCGGGGTCGGCACCGCCGTCCCGGCGACCCGCGAGACGCCGGAGGAGTTCCGCTCCGTCATCGACGTCAACCTCAACGGGTCCTACTGGATGGCGCAGGCCTGCGGCCGCGTGATGCAGCCCGGCTCGAGCATCATCAACATCTCCTCGATCCTCGGCATCACGACCGGCGGCCTCCCGCAGGCGGCCTACGCCGCGTCGAAGGCCGGCATCGGCGGGCTCACCCGCGACCTCGCCCAGCAGTGGATGGGTCGCAAGGGCATCCGCGTCAACGCGCTCGCACCGGGCTTCTTCACCTCGGAGATGACCGACACCTACCCCGACGGCTACCTCGAGGCCGCCCTCACCCGCGTGCCCGCGGGCCGCAAGGGTGACCCGCGCGAGCTCGCCGCGACCGCCGTCTGGCTGGCCTCCGACGCCGCCGGCTACGTCACCGGCCAGATGATCCCGGTCGACGGCGGACTCACCATCGCCTGAGGTCCCTGCGCCGGTGCGTCGATGACGGTGTCGCTCGCCGTGCTGATGCTCGCCCCGTGGGTGACCGTCGTCGGCCACGAGCTGCGCGGCCACCGCCACCTCAGCGAGGTCGTCGGACGCGACTGACCCTCAGTGGAGTGAGCGGCCCGACCTACCGGCCGCCGGCTCCACTGTCGGACCGGTCAGAGCCAGGGGTCGCCGCGGACGACGCCGTCCGTACGACGACCGTCGGCTGCCTCGGCCAGCCAGGACTCGCCGGCCCCCGTGCCGGTGCTGCCCCACCCGTCGAGCGACCTCCTGACGACGGTCTCGCCCTCGCGCACCACGTAGACCCCACCGGAGAGCGCCAGGACGAAGGCGTCGTCCAGAGTCTCCAGGAGGTCGGCCGACCCGGTGTCGCAGGCGTCGCAGCCGCAGTCGGGCTGGCGCTGGAGCACCTCGACCGGCTCACCGACCCCGACCTGGACGAAGGCATCCTCCGCGGACTGCGACGGCGCCACTGCGACGACGATCGGCTGGGTGCCCGGTCGGCCCGTCAGCACCGTCACCCGGGTCGGGACGAGCACGCGCTCGCCCAGCCACCGCACACTGCTCGGGTCCCGGACCTCCGCCGTTCCCAGCCCGGTCCTCGTGATCGCCTCGACCCACGCGTCGGCGCGGACGGCGAGCAGGCGGTACTTGCCCGGGTCGAGCACGCGGGAGTACTCCTCCTCGAGCGGCGACCGGCCGCCCGGGTGGGGGTTCGGCCAGTCCGCGAGGTCCCCGCGCAGGCTCGTGAAGGCTGCATCGACCGCAGGCAGGAGCGAGCTCGCCGCGAACCTCCGGCTGTCGGGTCCCGTCGAGACGGAGACGCCGTCGAGGACCGCGCTCGAGGCCTCACCGACCGGGAGCGACAGCCCGAGGGACGTGGCAGGCTCGTCGTCCGGACCGTCCCACGACATGGCCCAGCTCGACCCACCGAGGTCCAGTGGTTCGCCGAGCGGCGCCAGTGAGATCGTCACGCGCGTCGCCGCGTCGTTGAAGACCCGCCGGGGCCAGTGGTCGTTGCCGACGAAGCCGAGCGCCAGCAGGACGTCGGCGACGCGGTCGGGGTCCGGCGGCGTCAGCGCGATCGACTCCACGACGGCACCGTCGGCCGGCCCCGGCGGCATCGGGGTGGCCCACTCGATGAGGAACGGGAGGGCGTCGTCGTACGGCCCCGCGGCGAGGTCGCACACGCGCCACTCGACGAGGTCGCCCGACGGCGTACGACGTGAGCCGGGCGTGGGCGGGTCCGGCTCGAAGCCGGCAGCGACGAGCGCGGCGTGCGCGGCATCGATGTCGTCCACCGCGATCGCCCAGGAGATCGGGCCGCGGGCATCGCGGATCCGGTCGAGCCACGGGTTGGACTCCTCGGAGCCCGGCGCGATCAGCTCGACGTAGGCCGCTCCCGGGCCGCGGACGAGGACGTTCTCCGTGCCGACCGGGTGTGCTCCCCCACGCTCGGCCCGGATGCCGGCCGCGCGCCACCGGGCCGCCGCCTCGTCGAGGTCCTCGACGGCGACGACGAGGTGGTCGAAGCGGGCGGCCACCGGCGCGTCCGGGTCAGGCGCGGGGGACGTCGGTGAGGATCTCGGCGACCGCGGCGACGAGCCCGGCGATGTCCTCGTCGCTGGCGACGAGCGGCGGGGCGAACCGGACCGTGGAGCCGTGGGTGTCCTTGGCGAGGATGCCGCGCGCCATCAGCGCCTCGGACATCTGGCGCCCGGACATCAGGGTCGGGTCGATGTCGATGCCGGCCCAGGCGCCGCGGACGCGTACGTCGGAGAGGCCGCGCCCGACGAGTGGACGGAATCCCGCCTCGAGCAGGTCGCCGATCTCGGTGGAGCGGGCCTGGAAGGTGCCCTCCTCCAGCATCGCGACCACCTCGGTGCCGATGGCCGCGGCGAGCGGGTTGCCGCCGAAGGTCGAGCCGTGCGAGCCGGGCGTGATGACGTCCATGACGTCGTGGTTCGCAGCGATCGCGGAGACGGGGTAGATGCCGCCGCCGAGGGCCTTGCCCATGACGTAGATGTCGGGGACGACGTCCTCGTGGTCGCACGCGAACGTCTTGCCCGAGCGAGCCAGGCCGGACTGGATCTCGTCGGCGACCATCAGCACGTTGCGCTCGGTGCAGAGCGCACGGAGATCGGTGAGGAAGCCCTCGGGCGGCATGACCACGCCGCCCTCGCCCTGGATCGGCTCGAAGAGGACCGCGACCGTGGTGTCGTCGATGGCAGCCGCGATCGAGGCGATGTCGCCGTACTTCACGCTGCGGAAGCCGGTGGTGAACGGCGCGTAGCCCGAGGTCGCGACCTCGTCGTCGGAGAAGCTGACGATGGTGGTGGTGCGGCCGTGGAAGTTGCCCTCCATGGTGATGATCGTGGCCTGGCCGGCGGGCACGCCCTTGACCTCGTAGCCCCACTTCCGGCTGACCTTGATCGCGGTCTCGACGGCCTCGGCGCCGGAGTTCATCGGCAGGATCATGTCCTTGCCGGTGAGCCGGGTCAGCGCCCTCGCGAAGGTGCTGAGCTTGTCGTTGAAGAACGCGCGGCTGGTCAGCGTCAGGTGGCCGAGCTGCTCGCGGGCGACCGCGATGAGCCGCTCGTTGGAGTGGCCGAAGTTGAGCGCGGAGTAGCCCGCGAGGCAGTCGAGGTATCGCTTGCCGTCGACGTCGATGACCCAGGCCCCGTCGCCCTCGGCGAGCACGACCGGCAGCGGGTGGTAGTTGTGCGCGGCGTACTTCTCGGTGGCCTCGATGTGGGCCTCGGTGCCGGTGAGCTCGGCGGTGCTGGAGACGTCGTTCGCGGTCATGGCGTCATGGTGCCACTGGTCACACGAAACGCCGATTCAGCGCCTGTCGCGCGACTGGACCACCTCCCGGGCGGTCCGGCGACCGGGATCGAGTGGGCCCGGAACGCAGAGAAGTCCGGCGCTCTGCGCCGGACTTCTCGTGGGTGGAGCTGAGGGGATTCGAACCCCTGACCCTCTGCATGCCATGCAGATGCGCTACCAGCTGCGCCACAGCCCCAACATCGTCCTCCCGTGGAGCCGGGAGGACAACGACGAGAACATTAGCCGACACCGACAGCGAGGTGAAATCGGGGTCCCCCGTCAGGTGATCAGCCGCCAGACCAGCCAGATCCCGAAGACCGCGGCGGCCACCCCGGCGAGCAGCGGGACGAGCATGAGGGCGACGGCACCGGCGACGTACGCCGGGCTGGGCGGCTCGCGCAGCGGCTCGCGCTCGACCTCGCGGAGCAGGAGCAGGAGGTTCTTCCGGTTCGCGCGGTGGGCCACGTCGAGCAGGTCCCCGACCCCCGGGACGAGGCCCAGCAGGGCGTCCATGACGAGGTTGAGCCCCATCCGGGCGAGCACGGTCATCGGCACCCGTGCCCGGATCGCGTCGCGCACGATCACGCCGGACAGCGCGCTGCCGAGGGCGTCGCCGATGCCGGGGACCAGCCCGATGAGTGCGTCGAGGCCGAGACCGACGCGGGTGCCGGGGACGGTGACGGCGTCGTCCATCACCCGCGCCACCTGACGGCTGAGGCGTACGTCGACCTCGCGGGCGCGCTCGCTCACGAGGCCGTGCGGTTCCAGGCCCGCAGCCGCCACCGGGCGTCGGAGGGCGTCCACGTGCCGGCGGAGTGCTCGAGCTCGACCCAGCCGCAGTTGGCCAGCACGCCGAGGCCCTGCGCGACGTCGGCCGGCCAGCCGAGGAAGGCGGGCACCGCCACGCGGATCGCCGCCCCGTGGGAGACCACGATCCCGGTCTCGCCGTCGACCAGCGTCCCGGCGCAGTGGGTCAGCGCGGGCAGGAAGCGTGCCAGCACCTGGTCGTCGGTCTCGCGGCCGGGGATCGCGGCGATGTCGCCGGCGACGAGGGCGGCGTGCTCCACCGGGTGCTGCTCGGCGTACTGCTGCAGCGTCAGGCCGACCCGGTTGGTGCCCATCGAGAACTCGCGGAGCCGCTCGTCGAGCACCGGGTCGAGGCCGGCCTGGTCGGCGACCGCGCGGGCGGTGCCGGCGGCGCGGGCCAGGTCGGAGGACCAGATCGCCACCGGGTCCATCGCGGCGAGGACGGGCGCGACGGCCTTGGCCTGCGACTCGCCCTCGGCGTCGAGGGGCACATCGGCGTGGCCCTGCGCGCGGAGCGAGTGGTTCCACTCGGTCCGGCCGTGGCGCAGGAGCACGAGCCGGCGGCTCACGACGGACTCACGTGAGCGTCAGCGGGATGAGCGGGCAGTCGCTCCAGAGCCGCTCGAGCGCGTAGAACGAGCGCTCCTCCTCGTGCTGGACGTGGACGACGATCTCGCCGTAGTCGAGCAGCACCCAGCGGCCCTCCTTGTGGCCCTCGCGGCGGATCGGCTTGGCGCCGCTCTCGCGGAGCTTGTCCTCGACCTCGTCGACGATGGCGCCGACCGCGCGCTCGTTGTTGGCGCTGGCCAGCACGAAGGCGTCGGTGATCGCGAGCTGGTCGCTCACGTCGAACGCCAGCACCTGCTCGGCCTTCTTGTCGTGGGCGGCCTGGGCCGCGACGGCGACGAGGTCGAGAGCGTGGTCGGTGGCAGTCATGCAGTTGCTTCCTTGCTGTAGAGGTCGTGCTTGGCGATGTACTGCACGACGCCGTCGGGCACGAGGTACCAGACGGGTTCGCCGCGCCGCTTGCGGTCGCGGCAGTCGGTGGAGGAGATCGCCAGGGCCGGGATCTCCACCATGGTCACCTTCTCCGACGGGATCTTGGCCAGTGCCTCGGGGTCCATCGCGTAGCCCGGGCGGGTGACGCCCACGAAGTTCGCGAGCTCGAAGAGCTCGTCGGCGTCGCGCCAGGTGAAGATGTCGGCGAGTGCGTCGGCGCCGGTGATGAAGAACAGCTCCGCGTCGGGCAGCTCGGCCCGCAGGTCGCGCAGGGTGTCGATCGTGTAGGTCTTGCCCTCGCGGTCGATGTCGACGCGCGAGACGTTGAAGCGCGGGTTGGCCGCCGTGGCCACGACCGTCATCAGGTAGCGGTGCTCGGCCCCCGTGACCTCGCGGTCGCTCTTCTGCCACGGGTCACCGGTCGGCACGAACAGGACCTCGTCGAGGTCGAACCACGCCTGCACCTCGGAAGCGGCCACGAGGTGCCCGTGGTGGATGGGGTCGAAGGTGCCACCCATCACGCCGACGCGACGCATCGTCACCACCGCGCAGTCAGCTGTGCTCGCGCCCGCCGCCGAACGAGACCACGGCCAGCAGCAGCACGATGAGGAGCCCCAGGGCGACGGCACCCACGACGTAGGGGGAGATGGCGGGCTCGGACTCCGCCTCGGCGGCAAGCGTGATGACGGTGCTCAGCATGGGAGCCAGCCTACCGGCATCATCGGACGTGGCCCGCGCCGACCACGACGTACTTGCTCGAGGTCATCTCGGGCAGTCCCATCGGGCCCCGCGCGTGCAGCTTCTGCGTCGAGATGCCGATCTCGGCACCGAAGCCGAACTCGCCGCCGTCGGTGAAGCGGGTGGAGGCGTTGACCATCACCGCGGCGGAGTCGACGGCCGCCACGAAGCGGCGGATCGTGGCCTGGTCGCGGGCGAGGATCGCCTCGGTGTGGCCGGAGGAGAACCGCCGGATGTGGTCGATCGCGCCCTCGACGTCGGCGACGACGGCGGCCGAGATCTCCAGGCCCAGGAACTCCGCGGCGTGGTCCTCGTCGGTCGCGGGCACCACGTCGTCGTACTCTGCGAACGTGGCGTCCCCGTGGACGAGCACCCCGGCGGCCTGCAGCGCCTCGACGGCCATCGGCACGAACTCGTCGGCGACGTCCTCGTGCACGAGCAGGGACTCGGCGGCGTTGCAGACGCTCGTGCGGTGGGTCTTGGAGTTCATCACGATCGCCAGCGCCTCCTGGAGGTCGGCGGACGCGTCGACGTAGACGTGGCAGTTGCCCACGCCGGTCTCGATGACCGGCACCGTCGACTCCTCCACCACGCTGCGGATCAGCCCGGCGCCGCCCCGCGGGATCAGCACGTCGACGAGGCCGCGGGCGCGCATCAGCGCCTTGACGCTGTCGTGGGTGTCCCCCGGCACGAGCTGGACGGCGTCGGCGTGCAGGCCGCTCCCGACGAGCGCCTCGCGCATGGCCGCGACGATCGCCGCGTTGCTCGAGCGCGCGCTCGACGACCCGCGCAGCAGGACGGCGTTGCCGGCCTTCAGGCAGATCCCGGCGGCGTCGGCGGTGACGTTGGGGCGCGCCTCGTAGATCATCCCGACCACGCCGAACGGCACCCGCACCTGCCGCAGCTCGAGCCCGTTGGCCAGCGTGCTGCCGCGCAGCACCTCCCCGACGGGGTCGGGCAGCCCGGCGACGTCGCGCAGCCCCTGCGCCATCCCGGCGAGCCGGTCGTCGTCGAGGCGCAGCCGGTCGACGATGTTGGCGGGCGTGCCGGCGGCCTCGGCGCGCGCGACGTCCTCAGCGTTTGCGGCCAGGATCACCGGGGCCCCGGACAGGAGCGCCTCGGCCATCGCCTGCAGGGCCGCGTCCTTGGTGGCGCGGGTCGCGGTGGCGAGCTCGTGGCTCGCGATCCGGGCGCGGGTTGCGGCCTCGCGGACGGATTCCTCGCTGCTCATGCGGATGAGCGTAGGGCGAGACGCAACCAAACCACCCCGGGTGAACGTCTAGAGAGACATGACACCCCGTGCACTCCTCTCGACCCTCGGGTCCGGCCTGCTCGTCCTCGGGCTCGCCGCCACCGGCGTCGCGGCCGCGACCACCGCCACGGCCACCACTCCGTCCGCCGCGCGCGCCGACGCCCAGGCGACGATCGAGCTCTGGGCTCCCGATCGCATCGAGGCCTTCAGCGAGGGCGGTCGGACCTTCCCGCCGCTCGGCCTCCGCGTCATCGCGCCCACCACCAACGTCGAGGTCTGGTCGCACCGGGCGTCGTTCGAGGACCCGATCGTCTCCGAGATCCGCACCACCGCCGGCACGACCCGCCTCCCGGCGGGCTCCCTGAAGGACTTCAGCGGCATCGACGGCTTCATCGTCATGAGCGTGCGCAGGGAGGGTTCCGGCAAGAACGTCGTCCACCGCAAGCTGGACGCCTGCCTCGCCGCCACCGGCGAGCGGGCGCGACCCGACGCGCCGGCCACGTCGCCGTACCCGCGCTACTGCCCCTACAGCCCCTACACGCTCGGCTCCGTCATGGGCGTCCAGCAGGGCTGGGCGGCCAATGTCTTCGAGTACTCCGGCCTCCGACCGCTCCCCCTCGGACCCGGGAAGTACGTCGTCGAGACGCACGTCGCGAAGAAGTACTGGCCGGCCTTCGGCCTGACGGCGGCGACGGCGTCGACCACCACGAAGATGAAGGTCGTCGAGGGCTGCCCGGACTGCGGCGTCGGTCGCAGCGAGGAGCCCGCTCCCGCCGGCCACCACGGCCGCACAGCACCCGGCGCCCGGCCCACCGAGCGCGCGAGCGGCAGCGCCGGCGGCGCCGTCCCGGACCTGCGCTCGCTCCCGGCCTTCGGCATCGAGCTCAACCGCAAGGGCACGACCCTGCGCTTCTCGGCGACGGTCTGGAACGGGGGCAGCAGCCCGCTCGTGATCGACGGGTTCCGTCGTCGCGGCGCCGAGATCATGGACGCCTACCAGTACTTCTTCGACACCGACGGCAACCAGACCGGTTACCAGCAGGTCGGGACCATGGAGTTCCACCACGCCAACCACAACCACTGGCACTTCGAGGACTTCGCCCGCTACGACCTGCTCGACGCGAACAAGAAGTACGTCGCCAAGTCCCGCAAGCAGTCGTTCTGCCTGGCCAACACCGACGCCGTCGACTACACCGTGCCGGGCGCCGACTGGCAGCCGGAGAACACCGACCTCGCCACCGCGTGCGGCGACGAGGGCGCCCTGTCGATCCGCGAGGTGCTCGCCTCCGGCTCGGGCGACACCTACGCCCAGTACCGCGCCGGGCAGGCCTTCCGGATCGGCGACCTGCCCAACGGGGTCTACTACATCCGCGTCGAGGGCAACCCCGAGCGCAACCTCACCGAGTCCGACACCGCCAACAACGTGGCCGACCGCCGGATCCGGATCGGCGGCGAGGGAGCGAACCGCTGGGTCAAGGCCGAGCCGATCGGTGACATCGTCGAGCCGCCGACCTTCTTCCGCGCCGTGTCGTGACGGCATGGCTCGGACATCGGGATCCCTCGCAGCGCTGCTCTCGGCGGTCATCACAGCAGCACTGACAGCAGCACTGGCGGCAGCGGTCCTGACCACGCCACCGACGGCCTCGGCCAGCGGGTCGTCGGTGGCGGCGTCCGCGCCGGGAGCGGCCGCCCAGCTCCCCCGGGAGATCCGCGGGGGCGTCGAGCTGACGCTGGTCGACGGCGACCTGCTGCGCGTGTGGGCCGCGAAGCGCTACCGCACCGTCTGGGCCCAGCGCCGCGACGCGGCCACCGGGACCTGGGGCGAGCGCACCGTGGTCCTCGAGCGCCGCAACCTCTACTGCGGCGACGTCGACGCCCGTACGGCGAACGGTGCCGTCGCGGTCATCGCGAAGTGCGACCGGTCCGGGTACTACGAGGACCAGGCGCCGACCGCGTCCCGCGCGATCTGGTCCGCCGACGCCGTCACGTGGTCGTCCCGGGAGCTGGAGGGCGAGGCCTACGAGGAGCCCGGCATCTCCCCCGACGGCCTCAACGCGGTGTGGCCACAGTACGGCGGCTACCTCACGCGCACCCCCGCCGGCTTCGCCGCCCACAGGCTCGACGCCACGGGTCAGGAGTACACGGTCACGGCGACGATCAGCGACGCGGAGCAGGTGTCGTTCATGTACGGCGCCGCGGCCTCGCGCGGGCGGCGGTGCGGTCTGGTCGTGCTGACGCGGACCGGCGACGCGGCGCCGGTGCGCCGGGACGTACCCCTCGCCGATGCCTGCACGGACAGCAGCCTGGCGAACCTCGACTCGACCACGGTCTGGTTCGGCGACCTCTCCGGTCCGGCCGGTCGTGCCGTCATCTCCCGACCGGACGACACGGCACCGTGGGCCGTCACCGCGGTCGCACCGAGCTCCGCTCCGGGCCTCGTCGACCGGGAGCACGGCCTCTACCGCGACTTCTTCACGGCACCCGGGTTCCCCCTGATCGCGGTCGGCGGCGGCCCGGGCGGCGTCGTCCAGGCGCAGCTGTACGACGCCGCCGCGCAGGCCTGGGGCGCGCCCGCCGTCGTGCTGGACCCGCCCGGGCGGTGCAGCTGGGGTGACAACTGGACGGCCGACCCGATGGCCGTGGTGGCGGTCCGGCTGCGGTGCAGCGGGCGCGGCCTGGTGCTCACCACCCGCGACGGCGTCGCCTGGCAGGTGCTGAGGTCCGGGAGGCACCCGGTCGGCCTGTCGCCGGACGCCCGCTACGTCGCCGTCCCCGGCCGCACCCGGACCCACGTCATCTCCCCCGAGCGCGGGGTGGTGACCCTGCCCGGCGGCGTGACCGGCCGGTGCGACGTGGTCGTGCCCGACGGACCCGACGGCGCCGTGCTGCTCACGGCCGCGAGCCGTCATCGGGGTTGGCCGACCGTCCTGCAGCACTCGACGGCCACCGGCTGGACGCGGCTGTCGCGCGTCCGACTGCCGACACCGGACGTCGCGTGCCGAAAGGCGACCGCCTCGACGTTCGACGTGCCCTACCGGTTCGCACTGCTGGGCCGCCACGACCGGGGCTACGCCGTGCGGATCGTCCGGGTCGGCGACACCTGGACCGTGCGGCGCAGCCGCTGGTGACACGACGACGGCCCGGCAGCGTGGCTGCCGGGCCGTCGTGGTCGTGCGGGTTCAGCCCTTGCGGGCGGTGATCTGCTCGGTCGCGGCGGGCAGCACGGCGTGGAGGTCGCCCACGACACCGAAGTCGACGAGCTCGAAGATCGGCGCCTCGGGGTCCTTGTTGACCGCGACGATGGTCTTCGAGGTCTGCATGCCGGCGCGGTGCTGGATCGCACCGGAGATGCCGTTGGCCACGTAGAGCTGCGGCGAGACCGTCTTGCCGGTCTGGCCGACCTGGAACGCGTGCGGCATCCAGCCCGAGTCGACCGCGGCGCGCGAGGCGCCCACGGCGGCACCGAGGCTGTCGGCGAAGCCCTCGACCGGCGCGAAGTCGCCGCCCGTGCCACGACCGCCGGAGACCACGATCGCGGCCTCCGTCAGGTCCGGGCGACCCGTCGACTGGCGCGGCTGGGTCGCGACGACCTGCGCACCCTTGGCGGCATCGGACACGGTGACAGCAAACGCCTCGACCGCGGCCGCGCCCTCGGACTCCTCCGGGGCGGCCGAGTTCGGCTTGACCGTGATGATCGGCGTGCCGGTCGTGACCTTGGCCTGCACCGTGAAGTTGCCGGCGAACACGCTCTGCGTGGTCACCCCGTCGTCGGAGACGTCCACGGCGTCGGTGATCAGGCCGGAGCCGATCTTGATCGCCAGGCGGGCGCCGACCTCCTTGTTCTCGAACGTGGAGGGCAGCAGGATCGCGGCCGGGCTGGTCTTCTCGGCCAGCTGCTGCAGCGCCTCGGCCTTCGGCGCGACCAGGAAGCCCTTGATCGGGGCGTCGTCGACCACGTAGACCTTCGCGGCGCCGTACTTCTTGACCTTCTCGGCCACGGCGTCGCCCTGGTCGGGCGAGCCGAAGAACACCGCGGACGGCTCGCCGAGGCGGCGCGCGATCGTCAGCAGCTCGTAGGTCGGCTTCTTGACCTCGCCGTCGGCGTGGTCGATGACAACAAGAACCTCAGACATCAGTCAGCTCCCCAATCCTGCTCAGATGAACTTCTTCGAGGCCAGGAACTCGACCAGCGCGCCGGCGCCCGAGCCGTCCTCGTCGGTGACGATCTCGCCGGCCGTGCGCGGCGGGCGGGCGGTGGTGTCCTCGACCTGCGAGAAGGCGACCGAGAGGCCGACCTCGCCTGCGTCGACACCCAGGTCGGACAGCGACCAGGTCTCGAGCGGCTTCTTCTTCGCGGCCATGATGCCCTTGAAGGACGGGTAGCGGGCCTCGCCGGACTGGTCGGTCACGGACAGCACGATCGGCAGGGTCGCACCGATGACCTCGGTCGAGCCCTCGTTGTCGCGCTTGATGCGGACCTGGTCACCCTGCGACTCCACGACGGAGGCCAGGGTGACCTGCGGCAGCCCGAGGCGCTCGGCGACCATGGCCGGGACGACCGAGCCGGAGGCGTCGGTGGAGGCCATGCCGCACACGACGAGGTCGGCGCCGGACTCGGCCTTGATCTTCTCGATCGCCTTCGCCAGGACCAGCGAGGTCGCGAGGTAGTCGGAGCCCGCGATCGCGTCGTCGAGGACGTGGACGCCGGAGTCGGCACCCATCTGCAGCGACTTGCGGACCGCGTCGACGGCCTTCTCGGGGCCGACGGTCAGCGCGGTCACGGTGATGTCCTCACCCTCGCGCTTCTCACGGAACTGGAGCGCCTGCTCCACGGCGTACTCGTCGAGCTCGGACAGCAGGCCGTCGACACCGACGCGGTCGACGGTGTTGTCGTCCTCGAACTTGCGGTCGGCCGTGGCGTCCGGCACGTACTTCACACAGACAACAATGTTCATGGTGGTGTGGCCTCGCGGCCCCTCCTGTGCACTCGGATGTGCCGGTGACGTTACTAGCGAGTCAGCCCCGACCGGAACGGGGTCCGGGGTGGGGATCCTCACAGTGCCACTGTCACGGTCGGGTGGAAGGCGGCGCGGATCAGCGCTGGCGCACCTGGAACCACTGCACTCGCCGCTCCGGGAGGTGCTGGCTGTCACCGGCGTAGGTCACCACGCTGCGGTAGCGACCCTTCCCGAGGGTGCCGTAGCGCGCGACGACCACTCCGTCGGCGGGCAGCGCCCTGGCCCGCGTGGTCGTCCGGCCGGAGCCGGCCCGCGTGAGGGTGAGCGTGACGCGACCGGTCGGCGCGCTGCCGTACTCCCCACCGGCCTCGACGCGCACCGACGTCGGGATCCGGAGCCCGCGACCCTGCACCGTGACGAAGAGCCGGGTGCGCACCCGCTCGACCGTCCAGGGCTGGACCGGTGACGTGCTGCCCCGCTGGTCGTCCGGGTAGTTCGGCACGAACGACGCGGTGACGGCGTGGTCGCCGACCGGCGCGTCGGGGAGGGCCAGGGTGACGGTGGTCCTGGCTCCCAGGTTGGCCCGCGTCGCGACGCCGTCGACGGAGAAGTACACCGCACCCTCCGGCCGGCCCGTCGACGTCACGACCGAGGCGGTCGCCGTGATGGTCTGGCCGTAGGCCGAGCGGGTCGTGCTCAGGGCGACCGAGGTCGCGGAGGTCACGGCCTGCGCGGCCGCCCGGACCGGTGCCGGGCCGTGCGTCGAGGCCGGCGCGGGCCCGCTGCCCACGACGGTGAGCGCGGACGCGAGGGACACCGTGGCGAGCGCCCGAGGGAGTGCCGACATGGGTTCAAGGCTACGTGCCCGGCCGCCCGCGGGCAGACGAACGCCCCATCGGGCCCACGACAGGCGGGCGAGCCTCAGGGCTTGACGATGCGGTCCAGGAGGCGTCCGACCACGAGCCAGGCGATCGCGCCGATGCCCCAGTTGAACAACGCGTTCTTGACCCCGGCCCCGTCACCGCGGAACTGCTTGATGCCGTCGACGCGCGAGAAGACCCCGAGGTCGACGAAGTCCGCCGCGTCGAGGATCCAGCCCACGAGTGCGTTGGAGCGGTTGGCGTCGAGCGCGATCAGCAGGGCGCCCAGCGCCAGCACCAGCGCGGCCAGTGCGCACACCAGCCACAGGAGCTGGGCGAGCGTCGCCCGGATCTTGGTTGCCACAGTCGAGGTCTCCTTCTTGGCATCAGCCATGGTCAGCGGCCCACGAACGTGGCCTTGCCCGGCCCGCTCTCAACGAAGGAGGCCATGCCGAGGACACGGTCCTCGGTCGCGAAGACGCCGGCGAACTGCTGGCGCTCGATCTCCAGTCCCGTGTCGAGGTCGACCTCGCTGCCCCGGTCGATGCACTCCTTGGCGGCGCGGATCGCGAGCGCGGCCGCGTTGCTGAACTGCCCGGCGTAGGCCACTGCCTCCGCGAGCACTTGGTCGGCCGGCACGACGCGGTCGGCGAGCCCGATGCGCAGCGCCTCGTCGGCCTTGACGAAGCGGCCGGTGAAGATGATGTCCTTCGCCTTCGCGGTCCCGACGAGCCGCGTCAGGCGCTGCGTGCCGCCGGCGCCGGGGATGATCCCGAGCAGCACCTCGGGCTGGCCGAGCACCGCGTCCTCGGCCACGAAGCGCAGGTCGGCGGCCAGCGCGAGCTCGCAGCCCCCGCCGAGGGCGTACCCGTTGACGGCGGCGACCACGGGCTTGGGGATCCGGGCGATGGCGGTGGTGGCCGAGCTGACGGACGCCGAGGCCTTCACCATGTCGGAGTAGGTCCAGTCGACCATCTCCTTCACGTCGTTGCCCGCGGCGAAGACCCGCTCCCCGCCCCAGACCACGACGGCGCGCACGTCGTCGCGCTCGGTCAGCTCGGCCGCTGCCTCGCGGAGGTCGGCCTGCACCTGGAGGCTGATCGCGTTCATCCTGGGGCGGTCGAGACGCAGGACGGCGACCCCGTCGGTCACGTCGATCGAGACGAACTCCATGGTGGCTCCTCTTCCTCGGATCTTCCCTGGGTGGCGTGGCACGCCCGGTGTGGCCACCGTCATGCGGCGCGTGCCGCATTGTGCCGTGCCCGGAATCGTCCACCACAATGACCCGGTGACTCCCCCTCCCGAGACCACCGTCGTCTGGAACCACGACGGCGAGACCATGACGGTCTGGCCGGGGCGCAACTACCCCCTGGGCGCCACCTGGGCGCGGGAGGCGACCAACTTCGCGGTCTACGCGCCGGCTGCCGAGTCGGTGTGGGTGTGCGTGTTCGACGACGACGGCAACGAGACGAGGCACCTCCTCACCGAGTACTCGCTGGGGGTGTGGCACGGAGCCCTGCCGGGCGTCGCCCCGGGCACCCGCTACGGCTACCGCGCCGCCGGTCCGTGGGACCCCGCGGCCGGCCTGCGGTTCAACTCCGCCAAGCTGCTGCTCGACCCCTACGGCAAGGCCGTCTCGGGCGAGCTCGTCGTCGACGACGCGATCTTCGGCTACGTCATGGGCAAGCCCGAGAAGATGAGCGACCTCGACTCCGCGCCCTTCATGCCGCGGAGCGTCGTGGTCTACGACGACTTCCAGTGGGGTGGCGACACGTCGCCACGGCGACGGTGGCGCGACACCGTCATCTACGAGGCCCACGTCAAGGGGATGACCCAGCTCCACGACCGGGTGCCCGAGGAGCTCCGCGGGACCTACGCCGGGCTCGCGACGCCCGCCGTGACCGACTACCTCAAGGACCTCGGCGTCACGGCGATCGAGCTGCTGCCGGTCCACCAGTTCTTCTCCGAGCCGGCGCTCGCCGAGCGGGGGCTGGTGAACTACTGGGGCTACAACTCCCTGTGCTTCTTCGCCCCGCACAACGCGTACTCGCAGGCGGGCGACCGCGGGCAGCAGGTCACCGAGTTCAAGCAGATGGTCAAGGCCTTCCACGAGGCCGGCCTCGAGGTCATCCTCGACGTGGTCTACAACCACACCGCCGAGGCGGGGCCGCGGGGGCCGACGCTGAGCTTCCGGGGCCTCGACGACCGCGGCTACTACCAGCGGGTCGTGCCACCCCCGCCGGTGGAGGGCGAGGACCCGATGCCCGTCACCTACTGGGACGTGACCGGGTGCGGCAACACGGTCGACTCCACCCACACCCAGAGCCTCCGGCTGATCCTCGACTCGCTGCGCTACTGGGTCAACGAGATGCACGTCGACGGCTTCCGCTTCGACCTGATGAGCGCGATCACCCGCACCGACCAGGTCGTCGACATGGGCAGCCACCTGCTCACCGCGATCGGCCAGGATCCCGTCCTGCGGCACGTGAAGCTCATCGCCGAGCCCTGGGACGCCTCGATGGACGGCTACCGCGTCGGGGAGTTCCCGCCGCCGTGGGTCGAGTGGAACGACCAGTTCCGCGACACGATGCGCGACTTCTGGCGCGGCCAGTCCGGCGGGGTGCGCACGGTCGCGACCCGGCTGGCGGGTTCGAGCGACCTGTACGCCGACGACGGCCGCTCGCCCTACGCCTCGGTCAACTTCATCACCGCGCACGACGGCTTCACGCTGCGCGACCTCGTGTCGTACAACTCCAAGCACAACGAGGCCAACGGCGAGGACAACCGCGACGGCACCGACAACAACCGGTCGTGGAACTACGGCGTGGAGGGCGAGACCGACGACGAGGCCATCACGGCCGTACGCCGTCGCCAGGCCGCGAACCTGATGGCCACGCTCTGCTTCTCCAGCGGCGTGCCGATGCTCACCGCCGGCGACGAGCGCGGGCGCACCCAGGGTGGCAACAACAACGCGTACGGCCAGGACAACGAGACGTCGTGGATCGACTGGCGTCCGGACGACGCGTGGCTGGACATCTACGAGATCACCAAGACCGCGCTGCGCCTGCGCCGCGAGCACCCGGTGCTGCGCCAGCGGCACTGGTTCGAGGGTCGCCCGACCATCAAGGGCGGCATCAAGGACATGCTCTGGGTGCACCCCGCCGGCCGGGAGATGACGACCGACGACTGGAACGACGACTCGGTCCGCACCGTCGGGATGTTCCTCAACGGGGCTCCCCTGCGCTCGCCCGACCGGCGTGGCGCCCAGGTCCGCGACAAGTCCTTCATGATCTGGCTCAACTCCGGCAGCGACGACGTCGAGCTGGTGCTGCCCGAGAACCACTGGGTGCACCACGGCGAGGTCGTGCTGTCGACCAACTCCGAGCTGGAGGTCGGGACCGCCGTGCGCGCGGGTGAGTCGCTCTCCCTGCAGGCCCACTCGGTGCTGGTGCTGCGCGAGACCTGAGTCGCGGTCAGGCGGGCTCGGCGACCCACTCCATGGGGTCGCCGGCGTCGAGGTCGGTGATCCCGAGGGTCTCGAAGGAGCCCAGCACGACGAGCCGGCGGACGGCCGCGAAGGTCAGGACGTGGGCGACCATCCCGCCGTAGGTGAAGACCTTGGGCGGGTCGCAGGTGACGTCGAGGAAGGTGTCGTCGAGGCGGCCCTCGTCGATCGTCGTCCGCACCTGGGCGAGGAAGGCCGAGCCCTCGTCGGCGAGCTCGCGGCGCAGGGTGCTCAGCGACTTGCCGCGCTCCTGGTCCCAGTCGTAGCGGCGCTGCGCGACGGCAGCGTTCCACTGGGCGAGCTGACCGACGAGCCGGCCGAGGACGGAGCGGATCGACATGTCGTCGTCGATGGTGCCGATGGGCACCTCGATCGGGGCGTCGAGCTGGGCGTCGGTGAGCGAGGCTGCCCGGTCGATCATCTCGCCGGTCAGCCAGAGGTGGTGCTCGATCATGCGCGTCATCAGGTCCATCGGTGTCACCTTTCGTGCGGTGGGCAGCCGGAGGCTGCCCGGCGGGTGGAAGTGCACGCCGCTCGGACCCGCGATCTGGGTCCGGGTGGGGTGCCGGCGCCAGCGGCTCGGGGCCGCGCCGTACTCCCGCGTGAACGCCCTCGTGAACGCCTCGTGGGAGCCGAAGCCCGCCTCGAACGCGATGTCGACCACCTGCCCGTCGCCGGTCACGAGGCGGTACGCCGCGCGCTCGAGCAGCAGGCGGCGTCGCATCCGCTCCGGTGGCTCGCCCCCGGTCGCCGACACCACGCGGTCGAGGTGGAAGCGGGAGAGGTGGAGCCGCCGCGCCCGTTCCTCGCTGCCCAGGTCGAGCGTCTCGGCCAGGGTGTCGAGGAACGCGGCGAAGGTGTCGGCCGCTGTCGTCATGCCCACCACCCTCGTGCCGCCGGTGCCTGCGCGCTTGATCGCACTTGCGCAGTCTGCACCCGTTCGGCGTGCGTGCGCCCGGGCTGAGAGGATGGGGCCATGGCCAGCAGCGTTCCCGCCCGACGTACCGAGAAGGGTCGCGGCCACCTCCTCGACATGAACGCGCCCCGCCAGGTCATCAAGGACCCGGAGAAGGACGCGCGCGACCTCGCCCGCGTGCAGAAGTGGGTGATGTCGACCCTCGCGGTCACGACGATCCTGCACCTCGTCGTCGGGCTCGTCGTGGCGGCGGTGATGCTGGACGACTCCCCCACCTCGTCGAAGGTCGGGCTCAACGTGATCGCCGGGATCTTCGGCGCCGCCGCCGTCGCCGCCGGTCGCGCGATCCACGGGAGGTCCGTGCTGTCGCCCTGGTTGCTGCTCGGGGTGGTCCCGACGACGATCGGCCTCGTGCTGACCTTCGGCTAGGTCACTGCCAGGCGACGACCGAGGTGTCCTCGGGCACGGGCAGGACCTCGTGGCTGCGCGGTCCGTTCGTCGTGTCCCAGGCGATCCAGTGGTGAGGACCACCCGCGCGCACGTCCTGGCGCTGCGCCAGCAGCCTGCTGCCGTCGCGGTTCGCGACCACGCCCCGGTAGGCCCAGCGGCTGCCGTCGAGGTCCCACTGGAGGACCTTGCGGGCACGGCTCAGGTCGGTGCGCGCCACCCAGGTCTGGGAGACCAGACCACGCTGTCGCTGCAGCACCAGCCAGCGACCGTCCATCGACGTGCTGACGCCGTGCACGCGGCGCATCACGACCTCCGACGTCCCGTCACGGGCGAGGCGGAGCGCGTCGCCCTGGGTGTAGAAGATCCCCGCGCGCGTCCAGGCCGTCGTCTCCCCGGTCAGCCCCAGCGGCTCCTCACCCAGCACGTCGCCCACGGTCAGCACGTGCTCGAGGTCGGACCCGTCGAGCCGGACCGTCCAGAGCGACGCGACGAGGTCCTCGCCCTCGGCGACGAGCGCGGTGAAGGCCAGGCGCTGCCCGTCGGGCGACCAGCCCAGCCCCCTGACCCCCTCGAGCTCCGGGTGGTCCGCCAGGGGCGCAAGGGCCGGGCCGCCCGTCGTCGGCGCCACGACGAGCAGCGGCCGGACGTCACGGCAGCAGGTCACGAACGCGACCTGGCGCCCGTCGGGGCTGGGGACCAGCGCGCTCGTGGACCCGCGCAACCTGTCGTACACCCGGCGGACACCGCCGCCGTCCACGCGCGACGATCGGACGTGCAGGTTGCGCGTCCACCTGCCGGACTCCGTCCACAGGACCCGGTCCGCCTGCGGAGCGGTCGCTGCACGCACCGGTTCCTCCTGCCGCGTGGCGTCCGAGCGCTCCGGGAGGCTGAGGGCCACCCCGCCGTAGACCAGTACGGCAGCAGCGAGACGGAGGAGCCGGGAGGTCATCACGACGGGACCGTACGACGGCTCCCGCCTGCGCGTCCGGAGTTTCCCAGCGGCGGGCAGACCTACCCGCCTGAAGCGGCTGAGTTGCGCACGTGCGGCAGATCTGGCCCCTGCACTGCGATCGGCGGGGCCACATCCGCCGCACGTGCGGCGGCTTCGGGTCGAGACGGCCTGCCGGCGTCAGGCGGGCTCGGCCACCAGGCCGAGCTCGGCGACCGAGGCGAGCGCTGCGTTGCGGGGCACGACCCGCACCGTGTAGCCGAAGGCTCCCGAGGTCTCGAGCGAGACCGTGGCGTCGAAGCGGTGCCGGTTGCCGTCGTAGGACTCGCCCACCGTCATCGGAGTGATCGTGGTGGCGGTCAGCTCGTCGTCGGAGGCGATCCGGCCGTGCACGACCTGCACCTCGACGTCGTCGGGCGAGAGCGCCCCGAGCGCGACCCACGCGCGGACGGAGAGCGTCGCGCCGACCTCGGCCTGGTCACCGGCGCCCTCGGAGTCGAGGTGCTCGACGCGGACGCCGGGCCAGGCCGCGCGGACCTCGGACTTCCAGCCCGACAGCGAGCGGGCGCCGGTGTAGTCGGCGTTCAGCGAGCGTGCGGTGTGCGCCGCCGGGGCGTAGAGCTCGCGGACGTAGTCGCGGACCTGCCGGGTGGCGAGCACCTTCGGGCCGAGCGACTTCAGCGTGTGGCGCACCATCTCGAGCCAGCGGGGCGGGACGCCCTCGTGGTTGGTCTCGTAGAAGCGCGGCACGACGTCGCCCTCGATGAGGTCGTAGAGCGCGTTGGCCTCGAGGTCGTCACGGCGGTCGGGGTCGTCGATGCCGTCGGCCGAGGGGATCGCCCAGCCGTTGTTGCCGTCGTACCACTCGTCCCACCAGCCGTCGAGGATCGACAGGTTCAGGCCGCCGTTGAGCGCGGCCTTCATGCCGGAGGTGCCGCAGGCCTCGTAGGGGCGCAGCGGGTTGTTGAGCCACACGTCGCAGCCGGGGTAGAGCGGCTGCGCCATCGCGATGTCGTAGTTGGGCAGGAAGGCGATGCGGTGCCGGATCTCGGGGTCGTCGGCGAAGCGCACCATCTCCTGGATGAGCCGCTTGCCGGTCTCATCGGCGGGGTGGGCCTTGCCGGCGATGACGAGCTGGATCGGGCGCTCGGGGTCGAGCAGCAGCTTCTTGAGGCGGGCGGGGTCGCGCAGCATCAGCGTGAGCCGCTTGTAGGTCGGCACACGACGCGCGAAGCCGATGGTCAGCACGTCGGGGTCGAGCGCGGTGTCGATCCAGGTGGTCTCGGCCGGGGCGAACCCGCGCTTGGCGGCCGAGCGGCGCATCCGGGCGCGGGCGTCGTCGATGAAGCGCGTGCGCAGGGTGCGCTTGAGGTCCCAGATCTCGCGGTCGCCGATCTGGTCGACCAGCGGCCACAGCGCGTCGGTGTCGTCACCGTCGATGTCGGCGCCGCGGCTGGCGGCGAGCTCGATGACCTCGCGGGCGATCCAGGTCGGGCCGTGGACGCCGTTGGTGATCGAGGAGATCGGCACCTCCGCCTCGTCGAAGGCGGGCCACAGGCCGTTGAACATCCCCCGGGAGACGTGGCCGTGCAGCTGCGAGACGCCGTTGGCGCGCTGGGCCAGGCGGAAGCCCATCACCGCCATGTTGAAGACGCCGGCGTCGCCGCCCTCGTAGTCCTCGGCCCCGAGCGCGAGGATGCGCTCGACCGGGACACCGGGGGTCGGCGAGTTGCCGCCGTAGTACTGCGCGACGAGCTCGCGCGGGAAGCGGTCGATGCCCGCCGGGACCGGGGTGTGGGTCGTGAAGACCGTGCCAGCGCGCGAGACCTCGAGCGCGGTGTCGAAGTCGAGGCGCGGGCCGTGCTCGTCGACGGTGAGCTCGCGGATCCGCTCGATGCCGAGGAAGCCGGCGTGGCCCTCGTTGGCGTGGAAGACCTCGGGAGCCGGGGCGCCGGTGATGCGCGACCACACCCGGAGCGCGCGCACGCCGCCGACGCCGAGGAGCAGCTCCTGGCGCAGCCGGTGCTCGGAGTTGCCGCCGTAGAGCCGGTCGGTGACGTCGCGGTAGTGGGCGCTGTTCTCCTCGATGTCGGTGTCGAGGAGCAGCAGCGGGACGCGGCCGACCTGGGCGACCAGGATCCGCGCGACCAGGTCCGGGCCGTCGGGCAGCGCCAGCGACACCGTCGCGCGCGTGCCGTCGGCCTCGCGCAGCTGGGTCAGCGGCAGCTCGTCGGGGTCGAGGACGGGGTAGCTCTCCTGCTGCCAGCCGTCGCGGTCGAGCGCCTGCTTGAAGTAGCCGTGGCGGTAGAACAGGCCCACGCCGACCAGCGGGATGCCGAGGTCGGACGACGCCTTGAGGTGGTCGCCGGCGAGGATGCCGAGGCCGCCGGAGTACTGCGGGAGCACCGAGGTGATGCCGAACTCGGACGAGAAGTACGCGATCGCCCGGGGCGCGTCGGCGCCGGCCTTGCGGGCGTACCAGCGGTCCTCGGTGAGGTAGCGCTCGAGGTCCGCGTGGGCGGCGTCGAGCCGGTTGCGGAAGTCGCCGTCGTCGACGAGCTCGTCGAGCCGCTCGCGGCTGACGGCGCCGAGGAAGCGGACCGGGTCGCCGGCCA
Source organism: Nocardioides exalbidus (assembly GCF_900105585.1). Taxonomy (NCBI): domain Bacteria; kingdom Bacillati; phylum Actinomycetota; class Actinomycetes; order Propionibacteriales; family Nocardioidaceae; genus Nocardioides; species Nocardioides exalbidus. The sequence continues at coordinate 3,043,939 of NZ_FNRT01000002.1, read as the reverse complement.
CGTCGCGCCACAGCTGGGCGTCGATCGCGGCGAAGACGTCCTGGGTCGGCGGGTGCCACGACCAGCGCAGGTTGCCGGCCAGGACGGACAGCGCACCCAGCGGCTCGGGCAGGACGGGACGGACGGTGAATCGTCTGAACGCTCGCACGGTCCACGACGGTAGGGCATTTCTTGGATCGATCCAAGAAATCGGTCGTAGGGGTGAGACCACAGGGCGTCGCGCTTGCGTCGCTGTCCCGCGTTCGCAAGTGTGGGGACATGGTTGGACGCATACCGGTGATGGACGTCTCCCCCGTCGTGGACCTCGGTCGGCAGTCGGCGAAGGCCACGGTCGGCGAGCCCATGCCGGTCCGCGCGGCCGTGTTCCGCGAGGGCCACGACCAGCTCGCCGCCGAGGTCGTCGCGACCGACCCGGCCGGGAAGCGTCGCGCTCCGGTGCGCATGAGCGCCGAGGGCGAGGAGCCCAACCGCTACGTCGCCCACGTGACGCCGGACGTTGAGGGCGAGTGGACCTTCGAGATCCAGTCGTGGTCCGACCCGATCGCGACCTGGCAGCACGACGCGGGCATCAAGATCCCGGCCGGTGTCGACGTCGAGCTGATGTTCACCGAGGCCCGCCTGCTGCTCGAGCGGGTCGCCGCCGGCAAGGGCCCGGACAAGCTCGACAAGGCCGCCAAGGCGCTCGTGCAGGGCGGTATCGCGGCCGCGTCCGACCTCGACCGGCCCGTCGGCGCACGGCTCGCCGCGCTCCAGGACCCCGACCTGGGTGCCGTGCTCCGCAGCCACCCGCTGCGCGAGCTGGTCTCGACGAGCGGCCCGTTCCGCTTCCGCGCCGACCGGGTGCGGGCCCTCTTCGGCAGCTGGTACGAGTTCTTCCCCCGCTCCGAGGGGGCCACCCGCGACGAGAAGACCGGCAAGGTCACGACCGGCACGTTCCTCACCGCGATGGAGCGGCTCGACCGGGTCGCCGAGATGGGCTTCGACGTCCTCTACCTCCCTCCGATCCACCCGATCGGCGAGGTCAACCGCAAGGGACCCAACAACACCCTCACGCCCGGCCCCGAGGACACCGGCTCGCCGTGGGCGATCGGCAGCAAGGACGGCGGCCACGACGCCATCCACCCCGACCTCGGCACGTTCGCCGACTTCGACGCGTTCGTCGCGCGGGCGAAGGAGCTCGACCTCGAGGTCGCGCTCGACCTCGCCCTCCAGGCGGCGCCCGACCACCCCTGGGTCACCACCCACCCGCAGTTCTTCACCACGCGCGCCGACGGCACCATCGCCTACGCCGAGAACCCGCCGAAGAAGTACCAGGACATCTACCCGATCAACTTCGACAACGACCCGGCCGGCATCTGCCGCGAGGTGCTGCGGATCGTGAAGCTCTGGATGGCCCACGGCGTGCGGATCTTCCGCGTCGACAACCCGCACACCAAGCCGCTGGCCTTCTGGGAGTGGCTGCTCGCGGAAGTGCGTCGTACGGACCCCGACGTCATCTTCCTGTCCGAGGCCTTCACCAAGCCCGCGATGATGCACGGACTCGGCGCCGTCGGCTACCACCAGAGCTACACCTACTTCACCTGGCGCACCGGCAAGCGCGAGATCGAGGACTACCTCGTCGAGGTGTCCTCGGAGTCCGACCACCTGATGCGGCCGAACTTCTTCGTCAACACCCCCGACATCCTGCACGCCTTCCTGCAGTACGGCGGACCGGCGGCGTTCAAGATCCGTGCCGCACTGGCCGCCACCGGGTCCCCGAGCTGGGGTGTCTACGCCGGCTACGAGCTGTTCGAGCACGTCGCGGTGAAGCCGGGCTCGGAGGAGTACCTCGACTCCGAGAAGTACCAGATCCGGATCCGCGACTGGAAGAAGCACGACGCCGAGGGCACCACGCTGGCGCCCTACATCACCCGGCTCAACGAGATCCGTCGCGAGCACCCCGCGCTGCAGCTGCTGCGCAACGTGACGATCCACGAGAGCGAGGACGACCACGTGCTGGTGTTCTCCAAGCGCGCCCTGCTGCCCAGCGGGGAGGACGACGTCGTCGTCTCGATCATCAACCTCGACCCGCACGGCACGCGGGAGACGATGATCCACCTCGACATGCCGGCGCTCGGCCTCGACTGGCACGACTCCTTCGTCGCCCACGACGAGATCACCGGCGCCGACTGGAGCTGGAGCCAGCACAACTACGTCCGGCTCGACCCCGGCCACGAACCCGCCCACGTCATCACCGTCAGGAGCCCCCGTTGAGCGACCAGCCCATGCCGACCGACGCAGGAGCGGCGACCGCCGTGCTGAACGCGGAGCCGGACTGGTTCAGGACTGCGGTCTTCTACGAGGTCCTGGTCCGCTCGTTCCGCGACTCCAACGGCGACGGCACCGGTGACTTCAAGGGCCTGATCGAGAAGCTCGACTACCTCGAGTGGCTCGGCGTCGACTGCCTGTGGGTCCCGCCGTTCTTCACCTCGCCCCTGCGCGACGGCGGCTACGACGTCGCCGACTACAACAACATCCTTCCCGAGTGCGGGACCGTCGACGACTTCCACGAGTTCCTCGACGCCTGCCACCAGCGCGGCATCCGCGTGATCATCGACTTCGTCATGAACCACACCAGTGACGCGCACCCGTGGTTCCAGGCCAGCCGCAGCGACCCCGACGGCCCCTACGGCGACTTCTACGTCTGGTCCGACACCGACGAGCTCTACCAGGACGCCCGCGTCATCTTCGTCGACACCGAGCCGTCCAACTGGACGTGGGACCCGGTCCGCCAGCAGTACTTCTGGCACCGGTTCTTCCACCACCAGCCCGACCTCAACTTCGACAACCCCAAGGTCCACGACGCGATGCTGGAGGCGATGGCCTTCTGGCTCGACATGGGCCTCGACGGCTTCCGCCTCGACGCGGTGCCGTACCTCTACGAGCGCCCCGGCACCAACGGTGAGAACCTCCAGGAGACGCACGACTTCCTGAAGAAGTGCCGCCGGTTCGTCGACGAGAACTACCCCGGCCGCGTGCTGCTCTGCGAGGCCAACCAGTGGCCCGCCGACGTCGTCGAGTACTTCGGGCCCGAGCAGACCGAGGACGGCCGCTGGATCGGGACCGAGTGCCACATGGCGTTCCACTTCCCGGTGATGCCGCGCATCTTCATGGCCGTGCGCCGCGAGTCGCGCTTCCCGATCTCGGAGATCCTCGAGCAGACGCCGCGGATCCCCGACGGCTGCCAGTGGGGCATCTTCCTGCGCAACCACGACGAGCTGACCCTCGAGATGGTCACCGACGAGGACCGCGACTACATGTGGTCGGAGTACGCCCACGACCCGCGAATGAAGGCCAACATCGGCATCCGCCGGCGACTGGCGCCCCTCCTCGACGGCGACGTCAACCGGATGGAGCTCTTCACCGCGCTCCTGCTCTCGCTGCCCGGCTCCCCCGTCCTCTACTACGGCGACGAGATCGGGATGGGCGACAACATCTGGCTCGGCGACCGCGACGGGGTGCGTACGCCGATGCAGTGGACGCCCGACCGCAACGCGGGCTTCTCCAGCGCCACCCCCGGCAAGCTCCACCTGCCGGCGATCCAGGACCCCGTCTACGGCTACCAGTCGATCAACGTCGAGGCGCAGCTGGAGAACACCTCCTCGTTGCTGCACTGGACCCGGCGACTGGTCCACACGCGACGGCGGCACCCCGCGTTCGGCCTCGGCGAGTTCCACGACCTCGGTGGCTCGAACGGGAGCGTGCTCTCCTACGTGCGCGAGCACGAGGGGCCGGACGGCCGCGACGTCATCCTGTGCGTCAACAACCTCTCCCGCTTCCCGCAGCCCGTCGAGCTCGACCTGCGCCAGTGGGAGGGCATGGTCCCCGTCGAGCTGCTGGGCGGCGTCCCGTTCCCGGCGATCGGCGAGCTGTCCTACCTCCTGACGCTCGGCGGCTACGGCTTCCTGTGGCTCAGGCTGACCGACCCGACGGCCTCCGAGGTGCCGGGATGACCAGCGCGCTCGAGGACCTGACCGCCTGGATCGGCGAGGCCCGCTGGTTCGGCGGCAAGGGTCGCCCGTGGACCCTGGCTGGAGTACGCCGCGTCGGCGAGCTGCCCGACGCCCCCGAGGGCGTGCGCGTGGCCATCGAGATCGCCGAGGTCGCCTACTCCGACTCGGACGAGTCCGAGCTCTACCAGGTGCCGCTGGCCTACTACCGCGAGCCGCAGGACCGCATCGGGCACGCGCTGGTCGGCGAGTGGGACGACGAGGAGCTCGGCCACGCGTGGGTCTACGACGCGGTCCACGACCGGCAGGCGATGGGCCTGTGGCTCACGGCCTTCTCGCACGGTGAGTCCGCCTCCCGCGGGGAGCTGATGTTCCACGTGCTCCCGGGCCACGAGCTCGACCTCGAGTCGCACTCGACGCTCTTCTCGGGCGAGCAGTCGAACTCCTCGGTCGCCTTCGGCGACGACGCGCTGATGAAGGTCTTCCGCAAGGTGACCCCCGGCGTGAACCCCGACATCGCGATCCACCAGGTCCTCACCGAGGCCGGCTCGACGCACGTGGCCGCCCTCTACGGATGGCTCGACCTCGTCGACGACGAGTCCGACGGGACCGACGCGACGATCCAGCTCGCGATGCTCCAGCAGTTCCTCCGCACCGCGAGCGACGGCTGGGACCTCGCCCTGGCGAGCGTGCGCAACCTCTACGCCGAGGCCGACCTGCACGCCGACGAGGTCGGCGGCGACTTCGCCAGCGAGGCCGCCCGCCTCGGCACGGCGCTCGCGGAGGTGCATGCCGACCTGGCCGCGCACTTCCCCGTCGAGCAGCGCGACGCCGCCGCGGTCGCTGACCTCGCCGACGCGATGACGGGTCGGCTCGACGCCGCCCTCGACGTCGTACCCGACCTGGCGCCCTACGCCACCGGCCTCCGCGAGACCTACGACGCCCTCCGCGCGCTCGGGTCCGTGGAGGTCCAGCAGGTCCACGGCGACCTGCACCTCGGGCAGACCCTGCGCACCAGCCTCGGCTGGAAGATCGTCGACTTCGAGGGCGAGCCGGCCAAGCCCCTGGCCGAGCGCCTCAAGCCCGACTCGGTCTGGCGCGACGTCGCCGGGATGATCCGCTCGTTCGACTACGCGCCGCGCGTGGTCTCGCTGACGGGCCTCGGGCCCGACTCCCCGGAGGCGGGTCAGATCGACTACCGGGCCTCGGAGTGGTCCTCGCGCAACCGCAGCGCCTTCCTGCTGGCCTACACCGAGCAGCGGGGCGAGGGTCTCGGCGAGCAGGCCGGAACGCTCCTGGCCGCCTACCTGGCGGACAAGACGGTCTACGAGGCCGTCTACGAAGCACGCAACCGCCCGGGGTGGCTCTCCATCCCGCTGGCGGCCCTGGGAGGGACGCATGACTGAGACAGCCAGCACGAACCACGCACCCGGCGAGCTCGACCTGCACCTGATCGGCGAGGGCCGCCACGAGCTGCTCTGGACGGTCCTCGGCGCGCAGGTGACGGCGGACGGCACGTCGTTCCGCGTCTGGGCACCCAACGCCCTGGAGGTCCAGGTCGCCGGCGGGTGGGCCGGCTGGGACGGCTCCGCCCACCCGATGTCCCGGCTCGACGGGTCCGGCGTGTGGCACGCCTTCGTCGCCGGCGTCGGGGTCGGGGAGCAGTACAAGTACCGCATCCGCGGCGCCGACGGGCAGTGGGTCGACCGCGCCGACCCGCTCGCCCAGTACGCCGAGAAGGCGCCGAGCTCGGCGTCCGTGGTCTGGCGGTCCGACCACGAGTGGGGCGACGACGCGTGGATCGAGGCCCGCCGCACCAAGCGCCCGGTCGACGAGGCGATGTCCACCTACGAGGTGCACCTGGCGTCGTGGCGCAAGCACTACTCCGGCGAGCTCTACTCGTGGGACGAGATCGCCGACGCGCTCGTGCCCTACGTCTCCGACCTCGGCTTCACCCACGTCGAGTTCATGCCGGTGATGCAGCACCCGTTCGGCGGCTCGTGGGGCTACCACGTCACGTCCTACTTCGCGGCCGACGCGCGCTTCGGCGACCCCGACGGCCTCAAGCGGCTCATCGACCGGCTGCACCAGGCGGGCGTCGGCGTCATCCTCGACTGGGTGCCCGGCCACTTCGCCACCGACGAGTGGGCGCTGGCCCGCTTCGACGGCACCCCCCTCTACGAGGACCCCAACCCCCAGCGCGGCTGGCACAAGGAGTGGGGCTCGCACATCTTCAACTTCGGACGCAACGAGGTCCGCAACTTCCTCTACGCCAACGCGGTCTTCTGGCTCGAGGAGTTCCACGCCGACGGCCTCCGCGTCGACGGCGTCGCCTCGATGCTCTACCTCGACTACGCCCGCGAGGCCGGCGAGTGGTCGCCCAACAAGCACGGCGGCCGCGAGAACCTCGAGGCCGTGCAGTTCCTCCAGGAGATGAACGCCACCGTCTACAAGCGCGTCCCGGGCATCGTCACGATCGCCGAGGAGTCGACCGCCTGGCCGGGCGTCACCGGCCCGACCAGCAACGGCGGGCTCGGCTTCGGCTTCAAGTGGAACATGGGCTGGATGCACGACTCGCTCGACTACGTCGCCCGCGACCCGCTCTACCGCAGCCACCACCACGGCGAGATGACCTTCTCGCTCGTCTACGCGTTCGCGGAGAACTACGTCCTCCCGATCAGCCACGACGAGGTCGTGCACGGCAAGGGCTCGCTGCTGCGCAAGATGCCCGGTGACCGCTGGCAGCAGCTGGCCAACCTGCGCGCCTACCTCGCCTACATGTGGGCCCACCCCGGCAAGCAGCTGCTCTTCATGGGTTGCGAGATCGGCCAGGAGTCCGAGTGGGCCGAGAGCCGCGAGCTCGACTGGTGGCTCCTCGAGCACCCCGAGCACGCGGGCGTGCACGCCATGGTGCGCGACATGAACGCTACCTACGCCGCCACGGGCGCGCTCTGGGGCAAGGACAACGACCCGTCCGGGTTCGCGTGGGTCGACGCCAACGACGCCGGCCGCAACACCTTCTCCTTCGTCCGCCGTGCCCCGGGGCACCCCGACCTCGTCTGCGTCGCCAACTTCGCCGGCACCCCCCACGACGGCTACCGCCTCGGCCTGCCGTCGGAGGGCACCTGGACCGAGGTGCTCAACACCGACGCCGAGGCCTACCACGGCTCCGGCGTGGGCAACCTCGGCTCGATCACCAGCGTCGCCGGCGACCACCACGGCCAGCCGGCGTACGCCGACATCGTGGTCCCGCCCCTCGCGACGGTGTGGTTCCGCAAGGACGGGTGATCCACCCTCATCCCCTTGTTGCTTCACCATGGGATGTCGCCCGATGTGCACTTCCCTCATGCAGTTGTATGAGGGAAGTGCTGCAGTTCCCGACATCCCATGGTGAAGCATCGCCGGCAGTGACCGGGCCGGAAACCGTCCACAGGCCGCGCGAAACGACCACCGTCCACAGCCTCTGGGTACGCCGCTGGCGACCCACCGAGCGGCTGCTGACGATCGCTCCATGCATCCGTTGCGCGCCATCTGCCTCGAGCTCGGCTTCTTCACCCGGTCCCACGCACGCGAGGCCGGACTCGACGAGCGGGCGATCGACGCCGAGGCCAGGTCGAGGCGGTGGTTGCGGATCCGCCGTGGCTACTACACGTTCCCCGACCTCTGGGCTGCCGCCTCCGAGGAGGAGCGTCACCGGATGCGCTGCCGTGCGGTCCTGCACTCGCTGGGCGAGGCCGTCGCGCTGAGCCACACCTCGGGGTGCGTCGCCGCAGGGCTGGACGTCTGGGGGCTCCCGCTGAACCGGGTACACGTGACGCGCCTCGACGGTGGTGCGGGACGCATCGAAGGAGACGTGGTCCACCACGAGGGCTTCGTCGCTGACGGCGAGGTGGACGTGATCGACGGCATGCGCGTCCTGTTGCCGGCGCGGTGCGCCCTCGAGGCCGGCTCGCTCGGCACACCCGAGAGTGCGCTCGTGGTGCTCAACTCCGCACGCTTCACGAGCCGGGCGACCTCAGGTGAGATCGAGGACCGGTTCGACCTGATGGCGCACTGTCCGCACGTGCGGCGTCTCCACGTTCCCGTGCGCATGTGCACCGACAAGGCGGAGTCCGTCGGGGAGTCGCGCGGCCTCTGGCTGTTCTGGTCCGAGCACCTCCCGGCTCCGACGCTCCAGCACGAGGTCCGCGCCGGCGGCACGCTGATCGGCCGGACCGACTGGGCGTGGCCCCGGCACCGCGGTCTCGGCGAGTTCGACGGCAAGGTCAAGTACGGCCGGTTGCTCAAGGACGGCCAGGACCCTGGAGACGTGGTCTTCGAGGAGAAGAAGCGGGAGGACGCACTCCGGGAGGCGGCGGACGCGTGGATGATCCGGCTGATCTGGTCGGACCTCGAGCAGCCGTCGGCCACGGCCGCCCGGCTGCGCCGGCTGATCGCGCGGGCGAGCTGACGTCGTCCGGCGTACGGCCGGGCCTGTTGCTTCACCATGGGATGTCGATCAATGTGCACTTCCCTCACGCACGTGCATGAGGGAAGTGCTGCAGTTCCCGACATCCCATGGTGAAGCAACAAGGAGGAGACTGGCCGCAGGGACCGCTCGCTAGGGTGGCGGAGTGCCCGACGACCAGCCGACCCTGACCGACGGCACGATCTCGCTCCGCCCGTGGCGGGACGACGACGTCGAGCCGGCCGTCGCCGGTCACGACGACGAGATCGCCCTCTGGTTCGGCTGGGACCCGGCGGACGTGACCACCGCCGGACACCGTCGCGCCGTCGCCGACTGGCGCGAGGACTGGGCGGCGGGCAAGCGGCGGGTGTCGTTCGTGATCGAGCGCGACGGGGAGATCGCCGGGAGCGTCGAGCTCACGCGGCGCCAGCCGTGGCTGGGCGACCTGAGCTGGGTGCTGTACGCCGGCCACCGCGGACGCGGGTCGGCCGCGCGCGCCGTGCGCCTGCTGGTCGACTGGGCCTTCACCGGCGAGGACCGGGGCGGGCTGGGTGTCCAGCGGGTCGAGGCGCGTATCGACCCCCGCAACCACGCGAGCCGTCGCGTGGCCACCCGCACCGGGCTGATGCTCGAGGGCACCCAGCGCGTGGTGCCCGGCACCGCCGACCGCGCCGATGCGGACGCGATGCTGGTCTTCGCTCGGCTGGTGACCGATCCGCCGCTCAGCGACCCGACGAGCTTCCGGTCCCTCCTCAACTCGTTCCTGCCCCGCAAGCGGGCGATCTCGCAGATGCTCGTGCGCGACCCCGAGGGCCGCGTGCTGCTGTGCCAGCTGACGTACAAGAAGGACTGGGACCTGCCCGGCGGGGTGGTCGAGGTCGGCGAGTCGCCGAAGCTCGCCGTCGAGCGCGAGGTCGAGGAGGAGCTCGGCCTGACGATCGCCGCGGGCGGGCTGGTGCTCACCGACTGGCTCCCGCCGTGGGGTGGCTGGGACGACGCCGTGTGCCTGGTCTTCGACGGCGGCACCCTCGACCCGTCCGTGCTCGCGACCGTCGTCAAGCAGGAGCGCGAGATCCGCGACGTGCGCTTCTGCACGCTCGAGGAGGTCGACGAGCTGGCGGCCGACTTCACCGCCCGGAGGGTCCGCGCGGCGGTCGGCGGAGCTCAGCCGTATACGGAGTCCGGCCGCTGAGGCAGGATGCCCCCATGACCTGGGTCTACGACTTCGCAGAGGGCAACAAGGACCAGAAGGACCTGTTGGGGGGCAAGGGCGCCAACCTGGCCGAGATGACCAACCTCGGCCTCCCGGTGCCACCGGGGTTCACGATCTCCACCGAGACGTGCCGCGCCTACCTGGCGGAGGGCGGGATGCCCGACGGTCTCGCTGAGGAGGTCACCGAGCACCTCGCCTCGCTGGAGGAGGCGATGGGCAAGAAGCTCGGCGACGCCGACGACCCGCTGCTGGTCTCGGTGCGCTCGGGTGCGAAGTTCTCGATGCCCGGGATGATGGAGACCGTCCTCAACGTCGGCCTCAACGACACCTCCGTCGGCGGCCTGGCCGCGCGCAGCGAGTCCGAGCGGTTCGCCCTGGACTCCTACCGCCGGCTGCTCCAGATGTTCGGCGGCACGGTGCTCCACGTCGAGTCCGAGCTGTTCTCCGACGCGCTCGACGCGGTGAAGAAGGCCAAGGGCACCGAGTCCGACCTCGACCTCGACGCCGAGGACCTCAAGGGCGTCGTCGAGACGTTCAAGGCCATCATCAAGGAGCACACCGGCCGCGACTTCCCGCAGGACCCGCGCGAGCAGATGGACCTGGCGATCCGCGCGGTCTTCGACTCGTGGAACACCGACCGCGCCCGGCTCTACCGCCGCCAGGAGCGCATCCCGGAGGACCTCGGCACCGCGGTCAACGTGCAGGCGATGGTCTTCGGCAACTTCGGCATGGACTCCGGGTCCGGTGTCGCGTTCACCCGCGACCCGGCGAGCGGCGCGCAGGGCGAGTACGGCGACTACCTGCAGAACGCGCAGGGCGAGGACGTCGTCGCGGGCATCCGCAACACCGTGAGCCTCGCCGACATGGCCGAGATCGACGCGCAGTCCCACGACGACCTGATGGACATCATGAACCGCCTCGAGCGGCACTACCGCGACATGTGCGACATCGAGTTCACCGTGGAGCGCGGCAAGCTCTGGATGCTCCAGACCCGCGTCGGCAAGCGCACCCCCGAGGCAGCGTTCCGGATCGCGGTCCACATGGTCGACGAGGGCCTGATCCAGATGGACGAGGCCGTCCTGCGCGTGACCGGCGAGCAGCTCGCGCTACTGATGTTCCCGCGCTTCGACGAGGACGCCGAGCGCACGCTGCTCGCCAAGGGGATGAACGCCTCCCCCGGCGCCGCGGTCGGCAAGGCCGTCTTCGACTCCGACACCGCGGTCGAGTGGGCGGCCCGGGGCGAGGACGTCATCCTCGTCCGCAAGGAGACCAACCCCGACGACCTGCGCGGCATGGTCGCCGCCCGCGGCATCCTCACCAGTCGCGGCGGCAAGACCTCCCACGCGGCGGTCGTGGCCCGCGGGATGGGGCGTACGTGCGTGTGCGGGGCGGAGTCGCTGGACGTCGACACCAAGGGCAAGCAGTTCGTCGTCCGCGACGGCGAGACCATCAGCGAGGGCGACGTGATCTCGATCGACGGCAGCACCGGCGAGGTGTTCGCCGGCGCCGTCCCGGTCGCGGACTCCGTCGTCGTGCGCCACTTCGAGGGCGAGCGGCTCGACGACGACCTCGCCCTGGCGGTCGCCCGGATCATGGCCCACGCCGACGGCGCCCGGCGCCTGCGCGTGCGCACCAACGCCGACACGCCCGAGGACGCCGCCCGCGCCCGCCGGTTCGGCGCGCAGGGCATCGGCCTGTGCCGCACCGAGCACATGTTCCTCGGCGAGCGCCGCGAGCTCGTCGAGAAGCTCATCGTGGCCGAGGACGAGGACGGCGTGGAGGCCGCGCTCGCCGCGCTGCTGCCGCTGCAGAAGCAGGACTTCACCGAGATCCTCGAGGCGATGGACGGCCTGCCCGTCACCATCCGGCTCCTCGACCCGCCGCTGCACGAGTTCCTGCCCGACCTCACCGACCTCTCCGTCGAGGTCGCGCTGGCCGAGGAGCGCGGCGAGGACAGCGAGCACGCCCAGCACCAGAAGGCGCTGCTCAGCCACGTCCGCCGGCTCCACGAGACCAACCCGATGCTCGGCCTGCGCGGCGTGCGCCTCGGGATCCAGATCCCCGGACTGTTCCGCATGCAGGGTCGCGCGATCGCCGAGGCCGCCGCTGACCGGATGGCCGTCCACGGTGCCCCGCGTCCCGAGATCATGGTCCCGCTGGTCGCCAGCGTCCGCGAGCTCGAGATCGTCCGGGCCGTCCTGGAGCAGCAGATCGCCGAGGTCGAGGAGGAGCGCGGGATCAAGCTCGAGATCGCGATCGGCACCATGATCGAGCTCCCCCGCGCGGCGTTCCTCGCCGACCGGATCGCTCGCGACGCCGACTTCTTCTCCTTCGGCACCAACGACCTCACCCAGATGGGCTGGGGCTTCTCCCGCGACGACGTCGAGTCGGCGTTCTTCTCGCGCTACTTCGAGCACGGGATCTTCGACGTGTCCCCGTTCGAGTCGCTCGACCAGCGCGGCGTCGGCGGCATGGTCGAGATGGGCACCGCCAAGGGCCGCGAGACCAAGCCCGACCTCAAGGTCGGCGTGTGCGGCGAGCACGGCGGCGACCCGAGGTCGGTCCACTTCTTCGACGACATCGGGCTCAACTACGTCTCGTGCTCGCCCTTCCGCGTGCCGGTCGCCCGGCTCGAGGCCGGCCGCTCGGTGCTCGGGAAGCGCTAGCTCCCGAGCACGTCACGGCTCAGAACAGCGCCGAGGCCAGGTTGCGACGACCCGCGAGCACGCGCGGGTCGTCGTTGCCGACCGCGGCGAAGAGGGCCAGCAGGTGGTCGCGTGCCTTCTCGCGGTCCTTGTCGGCCGTGCGCGCGACCAGGTTGACCAGGCGGGTGAAGGCGTCCTCGACGTGCCCGCCGAGCATGTCGAGGTCGGCGACCATGGTCTGGGCGTCGATGTCGTCGGGGTGGTCGGCCGCCGCCGCACGCGCAGCAGCGAGGTCGACACCCTGCGTGCGCTGCATGACCTTGGCGATGGCGAGGCCGCCCGCGGCCTCGACGTCGGCCGGGTTCGAGTCGACGAGCTTCTGGTACTCCGCGACGGCGCCGTCGATGTCGCCCGCGGCCAGCGCGTCCTGGGCCGGGGCGTAGCGCGGGTCGACGACCTCCTCCTCGCCCTCGGCCGCCGGGGCCGCGTGGGAGCGGGGCTGGTGCCGACCGGTGACGCCGCCCGCGGTGAGCTGCTGAGCGACCTGGGTGAGGGCGGTGCGCAGCTCGTCGATCGGCAGCGCGTCCTGCAGCAGCGGCGTGGGACGGCCGTCGACGACCGCGACGACGAGCGGGATCGAGGGGATCTGCATCGCCTGGGCGATCTGCGGCACGGCGTCGATGTCGACGAGGCCGAGCAGGTAGCGGCCGTCGTGCTCGCCCACCACGGTGACGAGGTCGTCGGCGAGCTGGCCGCTCTCCGGCATCCGCGACCGCGAGTAGAACGCGAGCAGCACCGGGGCGGTCATCGACTGCTCCAGCAGGCCCTGGAAGTTCTGCTCGTCCACCACGACGCTGTACGACGACCCGCCACCGGCCGGAGCAGGGGACGGGGCGCCGGCGGGAGCACCCGCCTGTGGGGCGGGCTTGCCGAGCCCGGAGAGGTCGATGGCACCTGGGCGGCTGAACGGCTGCTGCGTCATGGCTCAATCCTAGGGAGAACCGCCGCGCGCGCGAGCCCGGGTCGGTAGCCTCGTCGACATGCCATCTCGGGGAAGCGCGCTCCTCGCCCGCCACCGGCGCAACCTGACGCTGCTGATCCGCTTCGGCGTGGTGGGTGTCTCGGGGGTCGTGGTCAACATGATCACGCTGATCCTGCTGCGCAAGCTCGGCCCGCACTTCGACGACGCGGTCGTCGGGCTCGGCACCTCCGACTTCAACCTGCGCTGGTACCACGTCTACTCGACCATCGCGTTCCTCGTCGCCAACCTGTCGAACTTCCAGCTCAACCGCACCTGGACCTTCCAGAGCAGCCGCGCGTCCGCCTGGTGGAAGGAGTACTGGCCGTTCCTCGTGGTCGGCCTGGGCGGGCAGGCGATCGGCCTGGCGATGCTCACGCTGCTCATGCACCCGCACTCGCCGGTGAGCCTGCCGACGAGCGTGTTCGACGACTCCTCGGGCCTGCGCAACCGCCTCTACTGGTCCCAGCTGATCGTGATCGGGCTCATCACGCCGCTCTCGTTCGTGCTCAACAAGCTCTGGACCTTCGCCGCCGTCCGGACCGGCCGACCCGGCCTCGCGGACCCGCTCCGCGAGGAGGAGGTGCTGGCCGAGGAGGAGGTCGTCTGAGCCGTCGACTTGTGTCCGAACTGAGCACGGCCGGGCCTGTCAACGTTCCCCTACCGCGTGGTAGAAAGTTCGCTGAGCCAGAGCGGGAGGGGACGTCTCAGCATGACGACTTCGGGGTCGTACGACTTCACCGGCTACCAGGTCCTGGTGATCGGCGGGACGCGCGGTGAGGGCCACTCGATCGCCTCGTCCTTCGCCGCCTCCGGCGCCTCGGTGACGGTGACCGGCACGATGATGCTGCGCTCCCTCTACGACATCGACCTCTCGGCCTTCGACTACGAGTCGGTCAACCTCGCCCGCCAGGAGTCGATGGACCACCTCGTGGGGATGGTCGACCAGATCGACGTGCTCGTCCTCGCGGCCGGCTGCACCCTCCCCTACGGCATCTCCGACGACGAGCGCGCCTTCCTCTCCGGTGCGGCTCGCTCGGGACTGCTCGGGCCGACGTTCCTCACCACGCGACTGCGGCTCAAGCTCGGCCAGAGCCCGGCGCTCGGGGGTGGCTGCGTGGTCAACACCGGGTCCGTACGACGCTGGTTCGAGCTCTCCTCGACCCCCGAGGCGGCGCACGCCGAGCTCGTCGACTCCACCATCCGGGCCGGTGACAACTGGGCGGGGCTGGGCGTGCGGGTCAACTCCGTCGCTCCCCCGCGGCGCCCGCCGGTCCCCCGACAGTACGGCCGCTCCACCGCTCCCACCGGCGGCAGCCGGGCCGCGGGTGGGACCCTGGTCCGGACCGCCCAGCAGCGCACCACCGACGCGGTCACCGACGCCGTCCTCTTCCTCGCCAGCAGCTCCGCCTCGCGGATCACCGGCCAGACGCTGCGCCTGAGCTGACCCGGGTCCGACCTCAGCCGACGGGCTCCAGCTCGCGCTCGGTGTCCTCGGCTGCCGCCTGCGCGGCCTCGACCCGCTCGCGCTCCAGGCGCTGCGCGAGCGCCGCACCCTCGACGTCGAGGTTGGGCAGCAGGCGGTCGAGCCAGCGCGGCAGCCACCACGCCTTGTCGCCGAGCATCGAGAGCACGGCCGGCGTGAACGTCATCCGGACCAGGAACGCGTCGAGCAGCACGCCCACCGCGAGCCCGAAGCCGATCGATCGGGCCATCGTCATCTCCGCCCAGATGAAGCCGGAGAAGACCGACACCATGATCAGCGCGGCGGCCGCGACGACGCGGGCGCCCGAGGCGAAGCCGACCCGCACCGCCGTACGGGCGTCCCTGCCGTGGACGTGCGCCTCGTGCATCCCCGAGACCAGGAACATCTGGTAGTCCATCGCGAGCCCGAACAGGATGCCGATCAGCAGGGTCGGCATGAAGCTGAAGACGGCGGACGGGTCGTGGACGTCGAAGAGCGAGCCCAGCCAGCCCCACTGGTAGACCGCGACGATCGCGCCGAAGCTGGCGGCGACCGACAGCAGGAACCCCGCCGTGGCGACGAGCGGCACGAGGATCGAGCGGAAGACGATCGTCAGCAGCACCAGGGACAGGCCGATGACCATCGTGAGGTAGAGCGGCAGCGCCGAGGCGAGCCGCTCCGAGACCTCGATGTTGGCGACCGTCGCACCTGTGAGGCCGAGCTGCACGTCGTCGCCGAGGAGCTGCTCACCGGTCGGGTTGGCGTCCCCGACGACGTCCTCCAGCCCGAGCCACGACGAGGTCTGGTGGACGGGCTCGTCACCGGCGGCGAGGCGGCGCAGGCCCTGGACCAGCTCGACCGTCGACTCCGCCGACGGCCCGTCGACCGGCACGACCTGGAAGGCGATCGTCCGGCGGTCGTCGCTGGTGCCGATGGGCAGCACCGACACGCGGTCGTCGACGGCGAGCACGGCCTTGGCCACCTTCGCCTCCTCGGCCACGACGTCGGCCTCGGCGACCGGTGCGTCGTAGTCCGCGGCGAGCAGGAGCGGGCCGTTGGCACCGGCGCCGAAGTGGTCGGCGACGCGCTCGTAGGCCCGGTAGGCGGTGGAGTCCTGCGGCTCCGACGAGCCGTCGGGCAGGCCGAGGCGCATGGACAGCGCCGGCACGGCGAGCACCAGCATCACGAGCGCGACCAGCGCGGTCGCGGCCCGGGGGCGGCGGGTGACGAGGCCGACCCAGCGCTGCGGCCAGCCGTCGCGGGAGCGGCCGGTCCGCGTCGTACGACGTCGGCGCGGGATCGCCCGGCGGCCCGCCAGGCTGAGCAGGGCGGGGGTCAGCGTGAGCGCAACGAGCACCGTCACGGCCACCGTGAAGGCCGCCAGCATGCCCATCTGGAGGAGCGTCGGGATGCCCGACACGGCGAGGGCGGCGAGGGCGATCACGACGGTGGTGCCGGCCACGACGACGGCCGAGCCGGCGGTGCCGGTGGCCAGCGCGATGCTCGCCCGGATCCCGGCCCTGTCGGGCGGGGTGCCCGACTCCTCGACCAGGTCGGCGAGCTGGTGGCGGTGCCGGTTGACGATGAACAGCGCGTAGTCGATGCCGACCGCGAGCCCGAGCATCATCCCGAGCACCGGCGCCATCGACTGCAGCGAGATCCAGTGCGTGGCCGCGATCCCCAGGGTGAGGCTCACGCCCACTCCGACCAGGGCGATCAGCAGCGGGAGCCCGGCCAGCACGAGCGAGCCGAGCATCACCAGCAGGACGACGCCGGCCACGGCGACGCCGATCACCTCGCCCGGTCCGCCGACCTCGCGGCTGGCCGTCATCTCCTGGCCGTAGTCGGCCTGGATCCCCGCGTCGGCGAGGGCGGCACCGGTCTCGGGGACGCGCTCGAGCACGGCCGGGTCGAGCTGCTGGGTCTGGGCGTCGAAGCGGACCTGGACGAGCGCGGTCGTGCCGTCCTTGCTCACGAACGAGACGCCGGCGCCGGCATCGCTGAGCGCCTTGCCGGCGTGGTAGGTCGTCCAGCCGCTGTCGAGCTCCTGCTCCGCGTCCGCGAGCCGGTCCTTGCCGTCGGCGAGCTGCTGCTCGAGGGAGGGCGTGGCCTGGTCCGGGTGGTCGGCGAGCCAGTTCTGCAGGCCGATCAGCTGCGCGCGCCCCTCGTCGTGCTGCTTCTGGCCCTTCGTCAGCTTCGCCAGGCCCTGCGCGAGCTGGTCGCCGGAGGAGTCGAGCTGGTCCTGCAGCTCGAACGGGTCGAGCACGGCCGTCACGTGCGGCAGTGCCTCCCAGTCGGCCATGGTCGCGCGGAGCGCCCTGCGCTGGTCGGCCGTGAACCCGTCGGCGCTGTGCACGACGACGGTGCCGGTGCCGCCCGCGACCTGCGGGATCTCCTGGCCGAGCTCGTCGAGGACCCGGCCGAACTCGCTGTGCGGGATCTCGAACTCGTTGCTCAGGGGCCGGGACAGCGTGGCCATCCCGCCCGCGGCAGCGGCCAGCAGGAAGACCCAGGCGAGGAGGACGGCGAAGGGACGCCGGGCGGAGAGGGCGCCGAGGCGGTGGAGCAGCGAAGCCATGTCAGGAATCCCTGCGAGAAGCGGGCGTGGACGGGGTGGAGGTGGGACGGGCGGCGGCCTCGTCGAAGCCGGCGAAGAGGTGCTCGAACCCCTGGCGGGTCCAGGCCCGGTGCAGCTCCGCAGCGCGTACGTCGTCGTCGCCGGCCGCCTCGACGGCGAGCCGGGTGACCGAGCAGAGGACGCCGAACGCGGCCGCGGCCAGGCTGGTCGCGTAGATCGGGTCGATGTCGGGGCCCAGTCGTCGGCGCAGCCCCTCCTCGAGGGCCTGGCGCTGGCGGTCGTCGAACTCGAGGACGAGGCGGCGGGCAGCGGTGGAGTGGACCGCGGCCCGCTCCAGCACCCGCGCCTGCGCGAAGGCCGGGGAGTCGATGAGTCCCTCGAGCACCGTGAGCGCGGACACCCGCAGCGACTCGCCCTCGGGCCGGGCCGCGATCGCGTCGAGCGTCTCGGTGGTGACCGCCTCGATGGTGGCGGTGAGGACGTCCTCGACGCGAGGGAAGTAGTTGAACAGGGTGCGCCGCGAGACGCCGGCCGCGTCGGCGATCCGCTCGGCGGTGAGGGCGTCGATGCCCTCGGTCGCGAGGATCTCGATGGCGGCCTGGGAGAGGGCCTCCCGGGTCTGGCTCTTGCGCTGCTCACGGCTGTTCTCGACCATGTTTTGCACTGTAGTGCAACTTTGCACTCGCGTGCAAACGGGGCGCTGTCCCGGTCGGGGCTAGTCCTTCTGGGGGGTTCTGGTCCAGACCGCGTGGGAATCGGGCCGTAACCGCTGGCTTCCGTCTACGTTGCTCCTACGTACGGCAACAGGACCTCCACAAACAGCACGCGCGCCGCCTCGGGCTCCGTCGCTTCCACGCGGAAGGAAGCACACTCGTGACGACAGAACGGATCTCCCACCGATGGGCGGCCACGCCCTCCTGGTCGGGCCGCGCGTCCGACTTCCGTCGCGCACAGGTTCGCAGCCGCGGACCCCAGGCCGTGCCGACGTCGCCCACCGGCCCGGTCGAGTCCGAGCGTCGCGTCGTCGGGGCGCCCGCCTTCGACGGCCAGGTCGGCGAGCTGTGGCAGACGCTGGTCGGCGTGCTGGGCACCCTGCCCTCCCGCTCGTCGGCGATGATCTGCACCGCCGACGGCTTCCCCGTCGTCAGCCACGGCTACGACCGGCACGACCTCGTCCCGGCTGCCCGGCTGACCGTCCAGAAGTTCGCCGAGCCACGGCCCGAGCACGCGGCGTACGACCCGCGCCACGCCGCCTTCGCCGCGCACCCCGACTCGTCCGTGGACACGGTCGAGCTCACCTGCGGCCTGACCCAGACGGTCATCGCCTCCATCCCGGTCGAGCGCGAGCACTACCTTCTCTCGATCACCGCGGACTCCGTCAGCATGTCGGTACTGGAGGCCTGGACGCGGGAGACCGCCGACCAGTTCCGCGTCCTCCTGCTGCCCGCTCCGGCCGCCGTCTGAACCGACGGACAAATCTCCTCCGGGAAATCCGAAAAGATCCACGGGACATCCACAAATTGGTTACGTTCCGGTGACACGAGGCCCTGGCCACGTCGTGCATTACCACCCCTGGAACAGCCCCGGACCACCCTGGAACCCGTGAGGAGACACCCGTGTCGGACACCTACGACAACGTCCTGGAGCAGATCGCCGACGGCGTCAGCGGCTTCATCGGAGCCTCGATCGTCGACCTCGAGAGCGGCATGCCGCTGGCCACGAAGGCCACCCGCGACTTCGACCTCGACGTCGCCAGCGCCTACAACAGCGAGCTGGTCAAGGCCAAGCTCAACACCATGCGCCTGCTGAACCTCACCGGGCTCGAGGACATGCTCCTCACCCTCGAGTCGCAGCTCCACCTCATCAAGCTGGTCGGCACGGACTCGTTCATCTACGTCGCCGCGGACCGGCAGCAGACCAACCTGGCGCTGCTGCGGAGCGCCGTCAACCGCGCCGCCGCCGGCCTGGCCTGACCATGTCGGCCGAACGGGTCACCCCGCCCCGCTGGCGACGCCGCCGCACCGAGGAGGTCGAGGGCACCGTCCTCGTCGCCGTGCCCGACCTGGACGTGATCGACCCCGTCGAGGCACCTGTCGCACCACCTGTCCCCCGCCACCGTCCACCGCTCACGAACCGCGTCCCCATCTCCGGCGGTTCGTGGGCGGGACGGGCCTCGGACCATCGTCGCGACCAGGTCCGCTCGCGCGGACCTGAGCCCGTGGCCACCGGACCCACCGGCCCCGTCGACTCGGCGCGCGGCACCCGGCCCGCCGCCCCGGAGACGATCGACGTCGAGGACGTCTGGACCCCCGTCGTCGACCTGCTCGGTCGCGACCTCGGCCAGGTCTCGGTGGTGCTGAGCACCGTCGAGGGCGACCCGCTGGCCACCCACGGCGTCGACGACGTCGCCGCCACCGCCCGACTGCTCGCTCCGCTCGTCGCCGCCGGCCACGCACTCGGGCAGGCGGGCCGCGAGGCAGGCCGGGGCTTCGACACGATCCAGCTGTCCGCGGGCACCTCGCACACAGTCGTCGCCGCGGTGCAGGTGGACGGGCACGGCCTCCACGCCCTGTGCGTCACGGCCGACGGCGTCGGCCTGGGCGTGCTCCTCGTCCGGACCCGGCAGGCGGCCGACGAGCTGCGCGGGATCCTCTCAGCGGCCGTCCAGTAGGACGTCCGCCGCACCGTAGGGATCGAGCTCGCCGGCCGCGACCCGGCCGGCGAGCCGGTCCAGCCCCACCTGGTCGTCGGCGTCCCACCGCTCCCGCAGGGCGGCCAGGGCGATCGCCTCGACCTCGCGCCTGGCCCGGGCCGTACGCCGCCGGGCGAGCTCGCCCGAGTCCGCCAGCCAGCCGGCGTGACGATCGACCTCGGCCAGCAGCTCCTCGATCCCGTCGCCCGTGCTCGCCACGGTCGGGAGCACCGGCGCCCGCCACGACCCCTCCGACCGCTCCCCCATGGACAGCATCGTCCGCAGCTCGCGACGGGTGCGCTCCGCACCCTCGCGGTCGGCCTTGTTGACGGCGTACACGTCACCGATCTCCAGGATTCCGGCCTTCGCCGCCTGGATGCCGTCGCCCATCCCGGGCGCGACCAGGACGAGCGTGGTGTCGGCGAGCCCGGCGACCTCGACCTCGCTCTGGCCGACGCCGACGGTCTCCACCACGACGACGTCGCAGCCGGCCGCATCGAGCACGCGCACGGCCTGCGGCGTCGACCAGGCCAGCCCGCCGAGGTGCCCGCGGGCGCCCATCGAGCGGATGTAGACGTCACGGTCGAGGGCGTGGTCGCCCATCCGCACGCGGTCGCCGAGGAGCGCGCCGCCGCTGAAGGGCGACGACGGGTCGATCGCCAGGACGCCGACGCGCTTGCCGGCGCGGCGCATCGCGGCGACGAGCGCGTTGGTCGAGGTGGACTTGCCCACTCCCGGCGCCCCGGTGATGCCGAGCACGTGCGCGTGGCCGGCGTACGGACGCAGTGCCGTCATCACCTCGCGCAGCAGCGGTGAGGCGTCCTCGACGAGCGTGATCAGGCGCGCGACCGCGGCCGGCTCCCCCTCGCGTGCGCGTGCGACGAGGTCGGGGACGACAGCGGCGCCGCGCCGGGTCACGCCGGGACGCGGATGATCAGCGCGTCGCCCTGACCGCCACCGCCGCACAGGGCGGCAGCACCGACGCCGCCCCCGCGACGCTTGAGCTCGTGGGCGAGCGTCAGCACGATGCGGGCGCCGGACATCCCGACCGGGTGGCCGAGCGCGATCGCACCACCGTTGACGTTGACCTGGTCCTCGGACGCGCCGAGCTGGCGGGCCGACTCGATGCCCACGGCCGCGAAGGCCTCGTTGAGCTCGAACAGGTCGATGTCGGAGACGGCGATGCCCTCCTTGGCCGCGGCCTTCTCGATGGCGCGGGCGGGCTGGAGCTGCAGCGTGGAGTCGGGGCCGGCGACCTGCCCGTGCGCGCCGATCTCGGCGATCCAGGTGAGGCCGAGCTCCTCGGCCTTCGCCTTGCTCATCACCACGACCGCGCAGGCGCCGTCGGAGATCTGCGAGGCGGAACCGGCGGTGATCGTCCCGTCCTTGGCGACCGGGCGCAGGCCGGCGAGGGTCTCGACGGTGGTGTCGCCGCGCACGCCCTCGTCCTCCGACACCACGACGTCGCCCTTGCGCGTCGAGATGGTCACGGGGACGACCTCGTCGTCGAAGAGGCCGTTCTTCCAGGCCAGCGCCGCGCGCTGGTGGGAGCTGGCGGCGAAGGCGTCCTGCTCCTCGCGGGTGAGGTGGGCACCGGCGGCGTTGCACCCGTCGGTCAGGTTGATCATGGCCTGCTTCGTGGCCTGGTCGTAGAGGGCGTCGTAGGCCATCGAGTCGACCAGCGCGGTGTCGCCGTACTTGAAGCCCTCGCGGGACTTCGGCAGCAGGTGGGGCGCCTGGGTCATCGACTCCATGCCGCCGGCGACGACGATGTCGTGCTCGCCCGCGCGGATCAGCTGGTCGGCCATCGCGATGGCGTTGATGCCGGAGAGGCAGACCTTGTTGATCGTGATGGACGGCATGCTCATCGGGAGGCCGGCCGCGATGCCGGCCGAGCGGGCCGGGTTCTGGCCGGCGCCGGCCAGGATGACCTGGCCCATGATCAGGTAGTCGACCTGGTCGGGCGCCACGCCCGCCTTCTCCAGGGCACCCTTGATGGCGACGCCGCCGAGGTCGGCGGCGGAGAGGTCCTTGAGGCCACCGAGCAGGCGTCCGATCGGGGTGCGGGCACCTGCGACGATCACGGAACTGGTCATGGGGTCTCCTCGAGGTCGTGCGGGGCGAGCGGGCGGGTCCGGCATGTGCTGCCGGTTCGGACGATACCCACCCGCGTGGCTTCTCCGGCAGGGTGAATGAGCGTTCACCTGTGAGGCACACGTCACACCCCGGCCAGTCGCCGCCACCTCGGCCCGTTCCCCAAATTGTGGGAGGTCGCCCGCGCCCGCCTCCGGTCGTACGCCCGTCGCTGGTGTCGTTGCCCCGACCACCGAGCCGGTGGGGATCTCGGGCTCCACCCACGACCCACTGGGAGTGCCGACCATGCACCGCGCCCGCCGCGTCCTCACCTCCGTCCTCGCCCTGACCTCGACCGCCGTCCTCGGCCTGGTGCTCGCCGCGCCGCCCGCCAGCGCCCGGGCCGACAGCCTCGCCGGCCTCTGGCTGATGGACGAGGGAGCCGGACAGGTCGCCTACGACCTCTCCCTCAACGGCAACCGTGGCTACCTCGGGTCCAGCACCGCGGCCGAGGCGACGGACCCGTCGTGGGTGCAGCTCCCGCGGCTCCTCTTCTTCAAGCGCGCAGCGCTCCGCTTCTCCGGCTCGCAGCGGGTCACCGTGCCCGACGCGCCGTCGCTGGAGCCGAGCGGCGTCACCCTCGCGGTCCGGGTGCGCAGCGACCAGGGCGGCTACTTCCGCTACATCGCCGCGAAGGGCTCGCTCGCCTGCGAGACCGCGTCCTACGGCCTCTACACCGGAGCCCAGGGCGGAGCCCGCTTCTACGTCTCCGACGGCAGCAGCTTCACCCTGTCCAACGACGCCGGTCCGCAGCTGTGGGACGGCCAGTGGCACACGGTCGTGGGGACCTACGACGGCACGTCCGTGCGGCTCTGGGTCGACGGCCGCCAGGTCGGCACGCCCGTCGCGTCGTCGATCTCGATCAGCTACGACCTGCCCGACAGCCAGGACCTGCTGCTCGGCGACTACGCCGGCTCGTGCGGCAGCCCGCTCGGCTTCATCGGCGACATGGACGCGGCAGCCGTGATCGGGCGCTACCAGGCCTCGCCGAACCTGCTCTGAGGATCCGCGCACCGGGAGGTGTGGCGGTCGCCGAGTGGCGACGGTCACACCTCCTCGCGCGTCGGGCCACCGGCGTGCAGCATGTGCCCATGACGCCCCCCGAGCTCCCCGCCGACGTCCAGCACCTCTTCACCGCGATCGACCACGTCGGCATCGCGGTGCCCGACCTCGACGAGGCGATGGCGTTCTACCGCGACACCTACGGCATGCAGGTCCTGCACGAGGAGGTCAACGAGGACCAGGGCGTGAGGGAGGCGATGGTCGGCGTCGGCGCCGACTCGTCGAACCCCAGCGGCTCCTGCATCCAGCTGCTCGCCCCGCTCACGCCCGAGTCGACGATCGCGAAGTTCCTCGACCGCAACGGCCAGGGCATCCAGCAGCTCGCCTTCCGCGTCGACGACGTCGAGCACGTGGCGGGCGTGCTGCGCGAGCGCGGCCTGCGCCTGCTCTACGACGCCCCGAGGCGCGGCACGTCCGACAGCCGCGTGAACTTCATCCACCCCAAGGACGCCGGCGGCGTCCTCGTCGAGCTCGTCGAGCCCGCTGCTGCAGGAGCCCACTGACCGACCGGCCGAGCGACGTATCTCACACCTCGCCCCACATGAGGTTACCCATCGGTACGTTGACCCGCATCGTGACACCGTCGCCCTAGGAGAGATCCGTGCAGAACATCCTCGACGCCATCCAGTCCGGCACCGCCACCTCTGAGGACTTCGCGAGCCTCGAGCTCCCCGAGTCCTACCGCGCCGCCTTCGTGAAGAAGGACGAGGTCGACATGTTCGAGGGCGTGCCGTCGAAGGAGAAGGACCCGCGGAAGTCCCTCCACGTGGACGAGGTGCCGCTCCCCGAGCTCGGTCCGGGCGAGGCGTTCGTGGCCGTGATGGCCAGCGCGATCAACTACAACACCGTGTGGACGTCGATCTTCGAGCCGGTCTCCACCTTCGGGTTCCTCGAGCGCTACGGCCGCAACAGCGAGCTCACCCGGCGCCACGACCTGCCCTACCACGTGGTCGGCTCCGACCTGTCCGGCGTCGTGCTCAAGACCGGCCCCGGCGTCACTCGCTGGAAGCCGGGAGACCGCGTCGTAGCGCACTGCCTCTCCGTGGAGCTCGAGGGGCCCGACGGCCACAACGACACGATGCTCGACACCGAGCAGCGGATCTGGGGCTTCGAGACCAACTTCGGCGGCCTGGCCGACGTCGCGATGGTCAAGGCCAACCAGCTGATGCCGAAGCCCGAGCACCTCACGTGGGAGGAGGCCGCCTCACCCGGCCTCGTCAACTGCACGGCGTACCGCCAGCTGGTCTCCACCAACGGCGGCAACATGAAGCAGGGCGACAACGTCCTCATCTGGGGCGCCTCGGGTGGCCTCGGCGGCTTCGCCACGCAGTACGCCCTCAACGGCGGCGCCACGCCGGTGTGCGTGGTCTCCAACGAGGAGAAGGCGAAGATCGCCCGCAGCATGGGTGCGGAGCTGATCATCAACCGCTCCGAGGAGGGCTACAGGTTCTGGAACGACGAGAACACCCAGCAGGACCCGAAGGAGTGGAAGCGCTTCGGCGCCCGCATCCGCGAGCTCACCGGCGGCGAGGACATCGACATCGTCTTCGAGCACCCCGGCCGCGAGACCTTCGGCGCCTCGGTGTTCGTCACCCGCAAGGGCGGCACCATCACCACCTGCGCGTCGACGTCGGGCTTCATGCACGAGTACGACAACCGCTACCTGTGGATGAACCTCAAGAAGATCATCTCCAGCCACTTCGCCAACTACCGCGAGTCGTGGGAGGCCAACCGGCTCATCGCCAAGGGCAGGATCCACCCCACCCTGTCGCGGACCTACGCCCTCGACGAGGTCGGCCAGGCCTCGCTCGACGTCCACCAGAACGCCCACCAGGGCAAGGTCGGCGTGCTCTGCCTCGCCCCGGAGGAGGGCCTCGGCGTCCTCGACCACGAGATGCGCAGCGAGCACGAGACGGCCATCAACCGCTTCCGCGGGGTCTGAGCGGCCCGCTCGAGGCGCAGCAGACATTCATCACACCCCGGTTCGCGGACTGCCCCGCGAGCCGGGGTGTGATGTTGGTGGGGCATCGGCCAGACTGAGGGGGACGCAGTCCGCACGACCTGAGAGAGGGTGCCCCGCATGAGCTCCGACAAGGGCCTGTCCATCTTCGACGAGCCGGAGTCCGGTGACGACGCAGGCGAGGAGACCCAGGTGCTCCCGGTGATGCCGAAGGACGCCCCGAGCGCCGACGCCACGCCGGACCCGGAGGCGACGCAGGCCACCGCGGTGACCCCGGCAGCCGAGTCCGCGGCAGCGCCCGAGCCGGCTCCCGCGAAGGCCCCGACTCCGGCCCCGACTCCGGCCCCGACCCGAGCCCCGGCTCAAGCCGCGCCGGTCGCCGCGCCCGAGCAGGCCACCCGGCCGAGCCCGGTCCTGCCGCCCGCGGCCGCTCCGCGTCCCGCCCCGGCGGCCGCGCCCGTCGCGCCCGCGCTCCCGCTGGTGCGCCGTGGCGGCTACGACAAGACGGCGGTCGACCAGCGTCTCGGGCAGCTCCAGGCGGAGAAGTCCGGCCTCGCCGGCAGCCTGGCCAGCAGCGAGGAGCGCGTCATCGAGCTCGAGGCCGAGCTCGAGCGGGTGCGCGCGGAGCTCGCGGAGAACACGAACCCCACCTATGCCGGGCTCGGGGGCCGTGCGACCTCGATGCTCAAGATGGCCGAGGACGAGGCCACCGACGTGCGCAACGCCTCCTACCGCGAGGCCGACGAGATCCGTGCCCGCGCGGACCGCGACGCCACCAGCATCCGCGCGGACGCCTCGCGCGAGGCCGACGACATGAGGCTGGTCCAGCTCAAGGAGCTCGACGAGATGCGCGCGCGCATCCAGGCCGACGCCGAGACCGAGCGCAAGCTCGCCCAGGCCGAGTCCGAGGACCTCCTCGCCTCCGCCCGGCGCGAGGCCGACCAGCTCCGGCTCGCCGCCCAGCAGGAGACCAACGAGCTGCGGGTGACCACGACCCGCGAGGCCGAGCAGGCCCGCGCTGCCGCCGACCGCGAGGTGCAGGAGGCGCGCCGCATCCTCGCCGTCGAGAAGGAGCGCCTCGCCCGCGAGGCGGCCGAGCACCACGCCAGCGCCACCGCGGAGACGGCGCGACTCGTCGCCGAGGCCGAGGAGCGGGCCACCGCCGCCGAGCAGCGCGCCCGCGAGGCGACCAGCCAGGCCACGACGCACCGCCAGCAGGCCCAGGCCGAGGCCGAGGGGCTCCTCTCCCGCGCCCGTCGCGAGGCCGAGCAGGTCGTCGCCTCCGCCCGCACGCAGGCCGACTCGGTGAGCGCCACGCGCGCGGCCGAGGCCCAGCGCGAGCTGTCCAACATCCAGGCCGAGGTCGACCGGATCACCAAGCGCCGCGACGCGATCACCGCCCAGCTCGGCGCCCTCCGCGACGTCGTCGCCGGCTTCGGCGAGGACGAGTCCTGAGCGAGCAGGAGGCCGACGACGAGCGCGAGGACCTCGTCGCGGGCGTCGTCGAGGCGGTCGACGCGGCCGAGCGTGCCGAGTCGGCCGCCGAGCGTGCCGACAACGCCGCCGGCATCGCCCAGGACGCGGCCGAGGAGGCCGGTGAGTCGGCGGAGTCGGCAGCCGCGCTCGCGGAGAAGATCGACAACTCGACCGATCTCGTCGTCAGCCCCGACGCGCCGGCGTACGTCCAGCCGGTGCGCACCGTCCACCACGTCTCGCTGCTGAGGCACTCCCCCTTCAACATCGGCTTCTTCGGTGCGCTCGGCGTGCTGCTCGCGGTCTTCCTGATCGAGCAGCTGTTCAGCATCTCCTCGATCCTGGTGCTGCTCGTGCTGGCGATGTTCCTGGCCATCGGGCTCAACCCGGTCGTGGAGTGGTTCATGCGGCGCGGGGTGCGCCGCGGGCTGTCGGTGCTGATGGTGCTGACCGTCGTGATCGGGGTGCTGGTCCTCTTCATCGGCGCGGTGGCGCCGGTGATCAGCGAGCAGATCGCGCTCATCACGCGCAACGCACCGGGCTGGTTCAGCGACCTCCAGCGCAACACCTACATCCAGCAGCTCGACGAGCGCTTCGACGTCATCGACAAGATGCGGGACTACGTCACCAACTCCGACTTCACCCAGCGCGTCTTCGGTGGAGCGCTGGGCGTCGGGCTCGCCGTCCTCTCGGCCGTCACCAACACCTTCATCGTGCTCGTGCTGATGATCTACTTCCTCGCCTCGCTGCCCAGCATCAAGCACGCGGGCTACAGCCTGGCGCCGGCGTCGCGCCGTCCCCGGGTCAGCGAGCTCGGCGACAAGATCATCCGGAGCACGGGCGCCTACGTCTCGGGCGCCTTCCTCGTCGCGGTGTGCGCCGGGATCAGCACGCTGGTCTTCACGTGGGTCGTGGGCCTCGGCGACTACAGCTTCGCGCTGGCCTTCATCGTCGGCCTGCTGAGCCTGATCCCCGTCCTCGGCGCCGTGGTGAGCGGCGTGATCATGACGCTGCTGGCCCTCACCGTCTCACCGACGGTCGCACTGGTCGCGGCAGTCTACTACATCGCCTACCAGCAGGTGGAGTCCTACCTGATCTCCCCGCGCATCATGAAGCGCGCGGTCGACATCCCCGGCGCGGTCACGGTCATCGCGGCGCTCATCGGCGGCTCGCTGATGGGCATCGTCGGCGCCCTGCTCGCGGTGCCGGTCGCGGCCGCGCTGCTCCTGCTGCACCGCGAGGTGTTCCTCAAGCGGCAGGACGCTCGCTGACCCGAGCGTCGGGAACGGGCTCGACGAGGAGCGGCGCGCGCCCCTCCCCGAGCTTGACCACCACGACGCCGGCGAGCACGAGCAGGCCGCCGGCGAGCTGCACCGGGCGCGGCAGCTCGCCGAGCAGCAGCCACGCCCAGACGACCGCCGCGAGGACCTCGCCGAGGGCCACGAACGACGCGAGCCGGCTGCCGAGGCGACGGCCTGCGGCGATCCCGGTGACGTAGGAGAAGGCGGCCGTGACCAGGCCGAGCGCCACGACGGGGATCCACCACGCGACGGTGCGACCGTCGTAGACCGCGTCGGCGCTCGAGGCGTGGAAGGGCAGGATGCCGCTGGCGCCCGCGGCGAGCAGGATCGCCCCTCCCACCACGAGTCCGCCGGCAGCCAGCGAGATGCCCGGCAGGCCGTTGCCCTCGTCGGCGGAGATGATGAAGTACGTCGTCACGCCGAGCATCGCGGCCAGTGCCCACAGCACGCCGACCGTGCTGAGGTCGGCCCCGGACACCACGTCGAGCACGAGCACGAGGCCGGCCGCGGCGATGGCGCCACCGACGAGCGTCAGGCGCGACGGCCGCTGTCCGTGGCGCAGCCAGAGCCACACCACCACAGCGACCGGGGCGGTGTACTCCAGCAGCAGGGCGACGCTGACCTGCATGTAGGTGACGGCGTAGAAGAAGCACAGCTGGGCGCCTGCCACGGCCCCGATGCCGTAGATGCCGATCAGCCCGGCGTTGGTGCGGAGCAGGTGCCACTGCCCGCGCAGCGCGAGGGCCCCCGGCACGACGAGCACGAGGGCGGCGATGCCGATCCGGAGGGCGACGGTCGCACCGGCGCTCCAGCCGGTGTCGAGCAGGCCGCGCGCGAGCGCGCCGGAGAGGCCGAAGGAGGTCGCGGACGCCACCGCGAGGAGCAGCCCGGCGGCCGTCCTCGACGTGGCGTCATGGGTCGTCGTGTCATGGGTCAAGCGCTTCACGCCCATGACACTAGGGAGCGCCCGTGTAATGTGTCAACATGCTTTTCACGCATGACACCGAGGCGACGCTCCAGGCGGCGGTCGCCCTGGTCAACTCCTCCGACGACCCCGGCGACCCGCTCGGCAGCGTGGCCGACCTCTCCGCGTTCCTCGCGCACTGGACCTACACCGGACGCCACGACGCGACACCGGCCGAGCTCGATGCCGTACGCCGCCTGCGCTCCGCGCTCAAGGAGCTCCTCCTGGCCGAGCGGGACGAGGCCGTCGACATCGTCAACGACATGCTCGCCCGCGCGAAGGCCCTCCCCCAGCTCCAGCGCCACGACTCCCTCGACTGGCACCTCCACGCGATCGACCCCGACCGCCCGCTCGACGAGCGGGTCGTGGTCGAGACCGCGATGGCGATGGTCGACGTCATCCGCTCCGACGAGATGTCCCGCCTCGACCGCTGCGCGGCCGACGACTGCGACGACGTCGTGCTCGACCTCTCGCGCAACCGGTCACGGCGCTACTGCTCCACGACCTGCGGCAACCGCGAGGCCGTCGCCGCCTACCGCGCCCGCCAGAAGGCCTGACCGCCCCACACCTGCCGACTCAGCGCAGGAACCGGCGCAGCACCTCGAGGAAGACCTCCGGCTGCTCGGAGTGGACCCAGTGGCCGGCCCCCTTGATCAGCACCCTCCGGTTGCGCGGGAACCGGCGGTCCATCTCGCCGGCGTGGGCGTCGTCGATGTAGTCCGACCGCGCGCCGCCGACCCACAGCACCGGACCGTCGTACGACGCCTCGCCGAGGGCCTCGCTCGGCCAGCCCGCCAGTGCGGGCATGTGCTCGCCGAGCAGCTCGAGGTTGGGCTGCCAGTGCCAGCCGTCCTCGGTGCGGCGCAGGTTCTGCAGCAGGAAGCTCCGCACGACCGGGTTGGGCACGGCCTCCTGGAGCGCGGCGTCGGCGTCGCTGCGCCGCTGCAGCCCCTCGAGGTCGAGGGCGCGCATGGTCTGGGTGTAGCCGATGAACTCGCGCCCGCTGTCGTAGGCCACGGGTGCGATGTCGACGACCGCGAGCCGCTCGACGAGCTGCGGGTGGCGCAGCGCCAGGCACATCGCGATCTTGCCGCCCATCGAGTGCCCGACGAGCGCGACCGGCTCCTCGCTCCCGCCCGGTGTCGACAGCTCGGCGGCGACCAGGTCGGCGAGCTCGAGGTAGTCGAACGACTCGGTCCACGGCGAGCGGCCGTGGTTGGGCATGTCGAGCAGGAGCACGCGGTGGTCGGCGCTCAGCGCCTTGGCGATCTGCGTCCAGTTCTTGCCCTGGCCGAAGAGTCCGTGGCAGAAGACGACGCGGGGTCCGGACTCACCGAGCTCGGTGCGGTGCAGGCTCACCGGGCCATCCTCCCAGCCGGGACGGCGCGACCCGAGCGAGGGTCCGCGCTCAGAAGTCGAAGCCGTCGAAGAGGTCGCCGATGCCGTCGCCGATGCCGCCGAAGAGGTCGCCGAGCCCCTCACCGATGGCGCCGATGCCCTCGCCGAGGCCGTCGAACCCACCCCCGAACAGCATGCCCATGAACATCCAGTCCATCGGCGAGAAGGCGCCGAAGTAGCCCTGGGCGTAGGGCTGGTAGGCGCGACCGCCCTGCCAGTAGGGCACGCGCCGCGAGCCGACCATCACCTTGCGGATGTCGGGCTCGGCACCGGCCCGCACCCGCTCGACGTCGAGCGCGCAGGCCGGGACGTCCCGCGGGGCGCCACCCGGCGGGGTCCACGGGACGTCGGCGACCGACAGCCCGTGGCGCGGGTCGAAGAAGCAGGGTGGGCGACGCTGCGGCAGCGGCTCACCGGCGACGCGCGCGCGGACGCAGGCCATGGCGTAGCGGCCGTCCTCGAGGATCTCGGTGACGTGCCGGACGTCCTCGGCGCGGGTGAGTCCGGCGGCCGCGGTCTTCGCCGACTCGTAGGAGTCGAGCGCGCGCTGGTAGTCGGCGTTGGCACCGGCGTCGAGCTCGCTGCCGGCGAGGTCCGTGTCGAGGTCCTGCAGCTCGACGCCGAGGGCGGTGACGTCCTCCTCGGCCAGCCTCTTGACCGGTGCGACCTCGGCCTCGGCCCGGGCCAGCTCGCGCCTCTTGCCGGACTTCCCGGCGACGACGGCGACCGCCGTCAGACCGCCCAGGACGACCAGCACGAGCACGAGTTCCATGGCCACAGACTACGGACGCAGCACAACCGGATCGGCGGGTCCGGGCACGAAAGAGCAGGCCGCACACCACCCCCCGACGGTGTGCGACCTGCCCCCAGAAACGGCCGGTGGGAAGCGGGACCATCCCCTCGTGCGATCCCGACTCCCTCGGCGTACGAGAAGACTCCCGCGAACGCCCCACATCAGCATCCGTAGGACTACGTAACTGACCTACGTAGCGGGATAGATTCATTCCGTGCTGTCTCCGTGCTTCGGTCGCGACGACGTCCGCCGCGCCCTGGGGCAGGCCCTCGAGGAGTCCCGGTGGGTCACCGTGGTGGGTCCGCCCGGCAGCGGCAAGACCCTCGTCGTCCGGCACGTCACCCCTGACGAGACCACCTCCTGGGTCGACGCACGCAGCCTGCGCAGCCTCGACGAGGTGCTGGTCGCTGCACTGGCCAGCCTCGACGCCGAGACGGCCCCCGGCGACTCGCTGGCCGGCGCGCTCGGTCGCGCGGTCGACGGACGCGACGCGGTGCTCGTCCTCGACGGCCTCGACCTCGACGCGACCGGCGCCGGCCCCGTCCTGCAGGCGATGCTGGAGAGCACCTCCGACGCACGCGTCGTGGTGACGGCCCGGACGACCGCCGGCGAGGCCCACGAGTCCGTCGTACGCGTCGGGCCGCTGCCGGTCCCGCACGCGCGCGGGCCCCTCGAGGGTCCGGCGGTCGAGCTGTTCCTCCGGCGGATCCGCTCCGCCGGTGGGCAGCAGGTCGACCTGGATGCGCAGTCCCACGAGGTACGCCGCCTCCTCAGCGCGACCGGTGGCCTGCCGCTCCTCATCGAGCAGGTGGCCGTGCAGTCGGCGCTGGTGGGCCTCAGCAACGCGATGTCGACCGTCAGCCTCGACCAGGCCGTCGACTCCGCGCACGACCTCCTCGACGACGCCAGCGCGACGGCGCTGCGCCGGATCGGCCTGCTCGACTTCCCCGTCGGCCTCGGCGTGCTCGCGCAGGTGCTGGGGGCCTCGGTGCCGGAGGCGGCCGAGCTGGCCGGGGACCTCGTGCGCCGCAGCCTGGTCGAGGTCGACCACCGCGGGCAGTTCGACATGCTCTCCCCCATCCGCGGGCGCGCGCGCACGCTCGCCCGCGCCGAGGACTCCGCGGCCGTCGACGCCGGCCTGCTCGCCTGGGCCGAGAGCCACGCCCCCGACCACGACAACTACGGCGCGGCGGACGCCGAGTGGCTGCGCGACCTGCCGGCGATGCGGCACGCCGTGCTGACCGCCTGCGCGGACCCCGCGACCCGGGCCGAGGGCTACTCCGTGGCCAACCGGATCTTCTCGTCCCTCTACACCTCCATGCGGGCCCGGGAGGCGCTCGAGGTGCTCGAGGGCGCGCTCGCCAGCGGCGACGGCCCGTCCGAGATCGGCGCCCAGATCGCCCGCCGCGCCGGCATCGCCGCCTCGGAGATGCGCGGCACCTACGAGGGGCTGTGGCTGCTCGACCGCGCCGACGAGCACGCCTCGGCCGCTCCGCGACCGGAGGAGCAGCTCGCCAAGACCGCCTCCATCCGGGCCGAGATGCACCTCGACGCGGGCGACCTGGCGAGCGCCGAGCGGGAGGCGCGGCGTGCCATCGACCTCGACCCCGAGGGATCGATGCGCCGGCAGGCCACCCGCACCCTCGCCGACGTCTACGCCTCGCAGGGCCGCTTCGCGGAGGCCGCGCAGGCCGCCGCGGACGCGATGCCCGCGCGCACCAGTCGCGACGAGCGGTGGATCGACCTCTCCGCCCGCACCGTGCTGGCCCGGATCGCCCTCGAGCAGGGTCGCGTCGCCGAGGCGGTCGCCGGCGCGCGGGCCGTCGTCGTCGAGGCCCGCGAGCTCGCCGAGGACCGGGTCTGCCTCCTCGCCGAGACCCTGCTGCGCGGCATCGACCCGGCGTGGCAGGCGACCGACGTGGTGCGCGAGACGCTGCCCTGGGCCGTACGACTCCCCGTCCTCGCGCAGGACGGTCGCGACCTGCTCGTCCGGGGCGAGGCGCGGCAGGCCGCAGGACTCGCCGCCGACGTGGTCGCCCTCGCCGACTCGGCCCGCCTGGGCCGCGACGCGGTCGAGGCCCGGCTGCTGCTCGGCCGGGCGCTGGTGGAGCTCGGTGACCTCGAGCAGGCCACGACGACCTACCTCACCGCCCTCGACCACGCCCGCACGATGCAGCTCCCCCTGCGTGCCGCCGACGTGCTCGACGGCCTCGCCGGCGTCGCCCGGGCACGCGAGCTGTCCGAGGCACGCGCGCTGGCAGCGGCGGCGTTCGCCCTGCGCACGCCGCGGATGGCGGTCCGCTGGGGCTACTCCGCCGACTACGACGTCGCGCCCGCGTCCCGCGCGCCCGAGGAGTGGATCGACGGTGCCGATCTGTCCCCCGACGCCGTCGCCCTGATCACCGCGATCTTCAACCGCACCACGACCAGCGCGCCGTCGGTCCTCGACACCCTGACCGCCGCCGAGCGGCAGGTCGCCGACCGCGTGGCGCACGGGCTGACCAGCCGGCAGATCGCCGAGGAGCTGTTCGTCTCGCCCCGCACGGTCGACGCGCACCTCACCCACATCTACCGCAAGCTCGACATCAACACCCGCGCCCGCCTCGCCGCACTGGTCGTGGACAACCGCTGAGCCCGGTCAGCGGCGCTGCCCACTGTCGGTGCGCGAGGGCAGGATGACGGGCATGAGCCGGACCATCCAGGTGACCTTCGACGCCCACGACCCCCAGGCGCTCTCCCGCTTCTGGGCCGACGCGATGGGCTACGTCAATCCGCCGCCCCCCGGACGCACGGTCGAGCCCGGCCAGGATCCCTTCGAGGTGTGGCACGCCTTCCTCGCCGAGGTCGGCGTCCCCGAGTCGGAGTGGAACTCCGCGTCGGCGGCCGAGGACCCCGACGGTGACGGCCCCCGACTGTTCTTCCAGCGCGTTCCCGAGGACAAGACCGCGAAGAACCGCGTCCACCTCGACGTCCGTGCCGCGCCGGGGCTCCAGGGCGACGAGCGGATGGCGGCCCTCGAGGCCGAGTGCGAGCGCCTCGTCGCCCTCGGTGCCACGCGGGTCGAGCGGCACGAGCCGGCGCCGCCGATGACGCACGGCCACCTCGTGATGACCGACCCCGAGGGCAACGAGTTCTGCCTCGACTGACGGACTAGCGCGCGCTGTGGTC
The DNA here is from genome assembly GCF_900105585.1 of Nocardioides exalbidus. Lineage (NCBI taxonomy): Bacteria > Bacillati > Actinomycetota > Actinomycetes > Propionibacteriales > Nocardioidaceae > Nocardioides > Nocardioides exalbidus. Next base: position 3,009,640 of record NZ_FNRT01000002.1, on the reverse strand, counting down.
CCGAAACCCGCGACCGGCCTTGCGACCGAGGTAGCCCGCCGTGACGAGGTGCTCGAGGAGCGGTGCGGGCGAGAAGCCGGGCTCGCGGAACTCGAGGTAGAGCTCCTTCTGGATCGCCAGGGACACGTCGTTGCCGACGACGTCGAGCAGCTCGAACGGTCCCATCGGGAGCGCGCACCCCTGCTTCATCGCGGTGTCGATGTCGTCCGCGGTCGCATAGTGCGCCTCGAGCATCTTCACCGCGTCGTTGAGGTAGGGGAACAGCAGCGCGTTGACGATGAAGCCGGCGCGGTCGCCGCACCTCACGGCGACCTTGCCGACCTGGTCGCACAGCGCCAGCACGGTCTCCGTCACGGCCTCGTCGGTGGCGACGGTCGAGACCACCTCGACGAGCTTCATGATCGCGGCCGGGTTGAAGAAGTGCATGCCGATGACGTCCTGGGGACGCGAGGTCACCCTGGCCATCGAGATGATCGGCAACGACGAGGTCGTGGTCGCGAGGATCGCGCCCGCCCCGCCTCGACCACCGCGACAGATCTCGTCGAGGTTCTCGAAGAGCGTGGTCTTGATCGCGAGGTCCTCCGCGATCGCCTCGACGACGAGGTCGACGTCCCCGAGGTCGTCGAGCGACGTGGTGCCGCGCACCCGGCCGAGCACCTCGGCCTTCTGCTCCTCGGTCGCACGGCCGCGCTGGATCTGCTTGTCGAAGTTCCTGGTGATGGCGGCGACCACGCCGTCGAGCTTGTCCTGGCCCCGACCGGTGAAGAGCACGTCGTAGCCGGCCTTGGCGAAGACCTCGACGATGCCCGACGCCATCGTGCCGGTGCCGACCACGCCGACGAGCGCGATGTCGTGGCGCAGTCGCGGCTTGTCGTCTGCGGCCGGGGTGAGGGCGTCCGCGACCACGACCGGCGAGTCGGCGGACTCGTAGGTGTAGAACCCGCGCCCCGACTTGCGCCCCAGCAGGCCGGCGGTGACGTACTGCTTGAGGATCGGGGCCGGCGCGTGCAACCGGTCGCGACCCTGCTTGTACATCGTGGCGAGGATCTCGTAGGCCGTGTCGAGGCCGATCAGGTCGAGCAGCGCGAGCGGGCCCATCGGGTAGCCGCAGCCGAAGCGCATCGCGGAGTCGATGTCCTCACGGGAGGCGTACTTGCCCTCGTACATCGAGACCGCGTGGTTGAGGTAGCCGAAGAGCAGCGTGTTGGCGATGAAGCCGGCCTTGTCGCCGCAGACGACCGGGTTCTTGCCCATGCCGACGAGGAGCGCCTGCACGTCGGCGAGCACGTCGGGCTCGGTCACGACCGTGCGGATGATCTCGACGAGGTCCTGGACGGGCGCCGGGTTGAAGAAGTGGACGCCGACGACGCGGCCGGGGCTGGAGTTGGCCGTGGAGATCTCGGTGACGCTGAGCGAGGACGTGTTGGTGGCGAGCACCGCGTCCGGGCGGACGATGCCGTCGAGCGCCCTGAAGATCGCCTTCTTGACCTCCAGCGACTCCACGACCGCCTCGACGACCAGGTCGGCCGCGGCCAGCTCCTGCATGTCGGTGGTGAAGGTGATCCGGCCGAGGAGCTCGGCCTGCTCCGCCTCGGTCATCTTCTCGCGCCTCACCGCGCGCCCCGTCGAGTGCTCGAGGTGCTGACGGCCACGCTCGACGCCGCCGTCGTTCAGCTCGACGCCGACCACGCGGTGGCCGTTGCGGGCGAACACCTCCGCGATGCCGGCTCCCATCGTGCCGAGGCCGATCACGCCGACGGTGCCGAACTCGCGAGTAACCGTGTCAGTCATGGGGGCATGCTGCCACGCGCACCCGGTCAGGAGGGTGTGGGAACCGTCACGTTGCGACCGGTGCGGGAGGGCGCACGACGACCACCTCGTCGCCCGGGCGCACCGGTCCCGGGCGCACCACCTTCGCGCACAGCCCACGCAGCCGGCGGGGCTTGCCCTCGGGGCCGTTGACGAAGGTCATCGCGTCCTTGCCGAAGCGGGCGATGAACTTGCCGCAGCCGTTGTGCGGCTGCTCGGTCACCACGACCACGGCACCCTCGGGCCCGCCGATGTGGAGCTCGCTCCAGGCCGGGAGGTTCTCGTGCGAGAGGTCGAGGTCGATGAACATCTGGTCGCCCGCGAGCTGCTCGCGCGCCGGGTCCTGCGCGAGGAACTCCACCAGCCGGTGGCTCATCACGTTGAGCTGCATGTCGGGGTGCGCCGACCCGTCCGGCGTACGACGACTCCCGCGGGCCGCCCACGTGTCACCGACGAGGCCGTCCACGACGTCGAGCTGACCGACCTCGAGCACCTCCCGCTCCCCCGTGCCGGGACGGCGGATGACGGCCCGCAGGACGCCGACATCGCGCGGGGCGGCGTCGAGGACGGGCAGGAAGGCGGTGAGGTCGGCGGTCGTCCGGTGCGGCCAGAGCACGCGGCGCATCCAGACGCGACGCCCGTGCTCCTGGAGCCCGAGCCGCTCCTCCTCCGCGCTGATCTCCAGCTGGGTGGCGGTCCGCGGGTCGTCGTCGGCGAACTCGACGAAGCCGTGCCGGGCGTACCAGGGCGCGTTCCACGGCAGGTCGGCGTAGGTCGTCAGCGTGAGCGACCCGTGGCCCTTGAGCGTCGCCCGCTCGGCCGCGGCCTCCAGCAGCGCGGCACCCAGGCCCCGGCGGCCGTGGTCGGGGTGCACCGAGATCTGCTGCAGGTGCGCGTGGGACTCGAGGAACCGCACGTGGGCGAACCCGACCACCGGGTCGCCGGCGACCAGGATGAACCCCGGCTCGGCGTCGCGCTCGGCGCCGCTCGGCGCCGGCGAGGAGAGCGGGTCGCCCGCCAGGTCGCCGAGCACCGCCTCGAACATCGGCACGCCGGAGTCCTCGATCGCGGCCAGCAGGGGCAGGTCGCGCGCCCGCGCAGGGCGTACGTCGTGGCGGGTGGCACGGTCGGTCACGGCACCACTGTAGATTCGCCCGGCGTGAGGCTGCATTCATGAGGATCGTCGTCGCGCGCTGCCAGGTGGACTACGCGGGTCGGCTCTCGGCGCACCTGCCGCTCGCCACCCGCGTCCTGATGCTCAAGTCGGACGGCTCCGTGCTGATCCACTCCGACGGCGGCTCCTACAAGCCGCTCAACTGGATGTCGCCCCCGTGCACGGCCAGGGAGGGCGTGGCCGAGGACGGCCGCACCGAGTGGCTCGTCTCCGCGACCAAGTCCGACGACACCCTGCGCATCCTCATCGACGAGGTCCTCCACGACACCTCGCACGACCTCGGCGTCGACCCCGGGCTGCAGAAGGACGGCGTCGAGAAGCACCTCCAGGAGCTGCTGGCCGAGCACCCGGCGACCCTCGCCGACGGCCTGACGCTGGTCCGCCGCGAGTACATGACGGCTATCGGACCGGTCGACCTGATGTGTCGCGACGCGGAGGGGCTCTCGGTCGCCGTCGAGATCAAGCGGCGCGGCGAGATCGACGGCGTCGAGCAGCTCACCCGCTACCTCGAGCTGCTCAACCGCGACTCGCTCCTCACCACCCGGGGCCCGGTCCGCGGCATCTTCGCCGCCCAGGAGATCAAACCACAGGCCCGCGTGCTCGCCACCGACCGCGGCATCGCCTGCGCCCTCGTCGACTACGACGCACTCCGCGGGATGGACGACGCCGAGCACCGGCTCTTCTGACCGACCCCCTTTTGTAAGGGCTCTGCACCAATTCGGTCCGCACGGCCCCTGGATCCTCGCTACGGTCGAAGCAGAGCGGTGGCCATCTCGGGTCCACCGCGCTGAGACGGAAGCGAGATCGGACCGTGCGACACGACCGACGAACGTCCCTGCTCCCCACCCTGGCCCTCGCGGCCGCGCTGTCCGTGCCCGTCCTCGGGGGCGGCTCCGCGAGCGCTGCCCCGGAGGCCACGACGTACGACGCTGCCCCCGCGGCGAGCGCGCAGCTGGCGGGCTTCCCCGTGAGCGAGGCCCAGTTCGACGAGATGTTCCCGCAGCGCATCGCGTTCTACTCCTACTCCGGGCTCATCGACGCCGTGGGCACCTACCCCGCCTTCACCGGCACCGGCGACGACACCCAGCGACTGCGTGAGGCCGCGGCGTTCCTCGCCAACATCGACCACGAGTCGGGCCAGCTTCGCTACGTCGAGGAGCTCGACCAGGCGAACTGGCCGCTCTACTGCGACACGAGCCAGCCCTACGGCTGCCCCGCCGGCCAGTCGGCCTACCACGGTCGCGGCCCGATCCAGCTGAGCTGGAACTTCAACTACAAGGCCGCCGGCGACGCCCTCGGCATCGACCTGCTGAACAACCCCGACCTGGTCAAGAACGACGCGTCCGTCGCCTGGCAGACCGGCATCTGGTACTGGATGACGCAGTCCGGCCCCAACAGCATGCCCGCCCACGACGCGATCGCCGCGCAGGGCTTCGGCGGCACGATCCGCAGCATCAACGGCTCGCTCGAGTGCGACGGGGGCAACCCGGCCCAGGTGCAGAGCCGCGTCGACACCTACCTGCGCTTCACCTCGATCCTCGGCGTCGACCCGGGCCCGAACCTCTCCTGCTGAGCCCTGCGGGACCTCGGGCGGCCGCGGCGCTACCCTCTGCCGGTGACGCAGCAGCCGCCCGAGCGCATCTTCCACATCGCCACCGCCGCGGAGTGGCGCACGGCGCTCGACACCGGCACCTACACCACCTCGACGGTCGGCCGCTCGCTCGCCGAGGAGGGGTTCATCCACGCGAGCCGGCGCGACCAGGTGCAGGGGGTCTTCGACCGCTACTACCGGTCGCTGCGCGAGGACCTCGTGCTCCTCACCATCGACCCGGCACGACTCACGTCGGAGGTCCGCGTCGACCCGGTGGGCGACGACACCTATCCGCACGTCTACGGCCCGATCGAGCCGAGGGCGGTGCTGGAGGCGGTGCCGCTGAGCCGTTCGGGGCAGCCCGAGACGGTGATGTCCCTGTGGCTCAAGGGCATGGCCGTCCGGATGGGCATCGCGCTGCTGGTGATGGCGATCGCGAGCGTGGTCGTGCTGCTGCTCCTCTGAGGCTCGACCTCCGAGGGATCGACCTCAGGCGGCCTTCTTCTTGCCGCCCTTGACCTCGATCTTCACCAGGCGCCGCTTCTTGACGGTGTAGCCCGGGGGCAGGGTGCCCTCCTTGAGCATGCGGATGGGGCACCGCTTGCAGCGCGACGACGACACGCAGCACTTCTTCTTGGGCAGCTTGGCGACCTTCGCCTTGCCCTTCTTCGATGACCCCACGCGGGAACTGTACACAACGAATTGAGGACAGCCTTACCTCACGTCACGGAGCGAGCTGGTCCCCCAGCCACGACCGGGCGACCCACCGGCCGGCCTGTCGCTCCACCACCGCGGAGCCGCAGTTCGGGATGGGCCGGTCGCGGGCGTGCCCGGGATCGAGGTTGGTCGCCAGCAGCGGGAGCACCATGCTCATCACGCCTCCGTGGCTGACCACCAGCGCCGTCCCGTCCCGGTGCTCGTCGGCCACCTCCTCGAGGACCGACGTCCAGCGTGCGACGACCTCGTCGCCGCTCTCCCCGCCGGGGATGCGAGCCGAGAGGTCGCCCGAGACCCACGCCGCGAAGGTGCCGGCGAACGGGTCCGGCACCCCGGTCGTGCCCGCCGCGGCGCCGACGCCGAACTCGCGGATCCCCTTGCGGACCACCACGTCGACCTCCAGCCGCGCGGCCACGATCTCGCCGGTCTGGACGGCGCGCGACATGTCGCTCGTGCACACGCGCGTGATCCGCTCACCGGCGAGCTGCTCGGCCAGCCCGACTGCCTGCACACGGCCCTGCGGGCTGAGCCACCCGCCCGCGTCGCTCAGGAGCTCGGACTCGTAGAGCGCCTCGCCGTGCCGGGCCACGACGACCCGCGAGACCTGCGCGTCAGCCATCGGCCAGCCCCACCACGTCGTCGGCGCACCCCCACGCGAGCGTGACGCCCGCGCCTCCGTGGCCGTAGCAGTGGATGACCTCGCCGACCCGCTCGAGCCGCACCTCCGGACGGGCCGGGCGTAGGCCCACCTTGTGCCGCAGGACCCGGGCGCCCTCGATCGCGGGGACCAGGGCGATCGCCCGGTGCCGGATCTCCTCGGCCACGACCGGGTCCGGCGTGCGGCTCCACTCCCCCTCGACGTCGGTGCCGCCGAGCACGATCTCGCTCCTGCGCGGGACGACGTAGGTCAGCCCCCGGCCCGACGAGCCGCCGTCGAGCGTCCAGCGCTCAAGCCCGACCTGCTCGACCACCACGACCTGGCCGCGCACCGGCGTGACCAACTGGTCGGCCCCGAAGTGGCGGGCGCCGAGACCGGTGGCGTTGACCACGAGGCTGCCGTCGTCGGGCAGGGCCGAGAGGTTCATCCGGGTGAGCGTGCCGCCGAGCTCCTCGATCCGGCCGGCGAGCCAGCGCAGGTGCACCGGCATGTCGAGGACCGGGCTGACGAACGTCCAGCCGTCGGCGTACCCGGGCGGCAGCGACGTCTCGCGGTCGAGCGCGGGAACGGCCTCGCGCCACCACGGGTCAGGCTGCGGGGTCGACAGGACCTCGGTGCCGGTGAGCATCCGCACGCCGGTCGCGTCGTCGGCGGCGAGCTCCTCGAGAGCGGCGTACGTCGTCGCGGACCAGGCCGTCACGCGGTCGTGGGACAGCGCCTTGTAGGGGTACCAGAGCGCGGCGGCGACCGCGGAGGTCGTCTCGAGCGGCAGGTCGCGGGCGACGACGTCGACGCGGTGGCCGGCCTCGAGCAGCCGCACCGCACACGTCAACCCGACCACGCCGGCCCCGACCACGATCACGCGACGCGGAGGGGTGGGCATGCGTGGAGTCTTGCAGGTCGGGTCAGTCGAGGCCGCCCGCCGAACGGATCACGTCGACGATCCCGTCCATGATCTGGGTGAGCCCGTAGTCCTTCGGCGTGTAGACGGCGGCGACACCGAGCTCGCGCAGCCTGCGGCCGTCGGAGTCGGGGATGATCCCGCCGACGATCACCGGGATGTCGGAGAGCCCGGCCTCCCGGAGTCCGTCGAGGACGTCGGGCAC